>JBBRFD010000004.1:0-67898 GCA_038224985.1 Reyranellales bacterium | reverse complement strand
CACTTTCCCGATCCGCGAAGACCTGCCATGGACCGTTCCCCCGCTGGGCGGCGTGCTGAAGGACGGCAAGCTCTATGGCCGCGGCGTCTGCGACATGAAGGGCGGCATCGCCTGTTCCGTGCTGGCGGCGATGCTGCTGGCAGAGCACCGCGACGCCTGGGCCGGCGAGATCGTGCTCACGCTCGCAGGCGACGAGGAGAACATGGGCTCGCTCGGCACCGGCTACCTGCTCGAGCACCTGCCGCATGCCAGCGGCGACGCCAATATCTGCGGCGACGCCGGCTCGCCCCGCGTGGTGCGCTTCGGCGAGAAGGGCCTGATGTGGGTCGAGGTCGAAGCGACCGGATCGCCGGCGCACGGAGCGCACGTCCATCGCGGCACCAACGCCATCGATCGCCTGAGGACGGCGCTCGATCGGCTGAAGGAACTGGAGACGATCCCCTTTCGGGCGCCGCCCATTGTTACCGCGGCGATCTCGGGGGCCAAGCCGATCTCCGAGATGCTGTCGGGCGCGGGCGAAGCCGACACGCTCTCGCGGGTCACCGTGAATATCGGCACCATCGAAGGCGGCAGCTCGCCCAATCTCGTGCCGACCCACGCCAGCGCCAGCGCCGACATCCGCCTGCCCGTCGGCATCACCACCGAGGTGCTGGCACAGAAGCTCGACGACTGGCTGAAGCCGCTCCCGGGCATCTCCTGGCGCACCATCCGTCGCTTCGAGCCTTCCTTCACCGACCCCAGCCACGAGATCGTCAGGCGCACGGCCGAGGTCGCCGCCGAAGTGCTGGACCAGACGCCGGCGGTGAACATGCGGGTCGGCTGCTCCGATTCGCGCTGGTATCGCCGGTACGGCGTGCCGACCGTGGTTTTGGGGCTGACGCCCTTCAACATGGGCGGACCGGACGAGTATGTCCTGGTCGACGAGCTTTTGGCCGTCGCCAAGATCCACACACTGGTGGCCTTCGACTTCCTCTGCGCGGAGCAATGATCATGGACCGGCTGTCCGATTCCGAGCTCTTCACCTCGCCCATGACCTTCATGGGCTTGCCCTACGGACGGCCCGGCCCGAGCAACAAGGCGGCCATCCTGGGCATTCCCTGCGATTGCGGCACCAACATGCGGATCGGCGCACGCGGCGGGCCCGATTCGGTGCGCCAGCAATCGTCGTTGATGCGGCGATTCAATCCCACTCATGCCGATTTCGATCCGGTGGCGGCGCTGGGGCTGGTCGATTGCGGCAACGTCAAGCTCGTGCCCAGCAAGATCGTCGACGCCTTCGAGCGCACCGAGCAGGCGGTCGACCGCATCGTCGCGGCGGGCGCCATTCCCGTCACCATCGGCGGCGACGGCTCGGTCACCGTCCCGGTCGCCCGCGCCGTCGGCAAGAAGTATCCGAAGATGGCGGCGCTCCACATCGACTCGCACACCGATTCCTATCCCTACGGCGCGGACGAAAAGTACAACTCCGCTACTCAGTTCACCCATGTCGCCGAGGAAGGCCTGATCGATCCGGAATTCTCCTGGCATGTCGGCATCCGCAGCACGACCTACGCGCAGAACGTCGTGCCGCGCGCCATGAGCCTCGGCTACAAGATCGTCTCGATCGACGAGTTGATCCGCGGCGGCTTCGCCCAGCGCATGGCCGAGTTCCGCGACAAGGTCGGCAAGCGCCCAGTCTATCTCTGCTTCGACATGGATGTCTTCGACCCATCCTGCGCGCCCGGCGTCTGCACGCCGTCCTGGGGCGGCCTGTCGGCGCGCGAGGGCATCGACCTGCTGCGCTGCCTGACCGATCTCAACATCGTGGCGGTCGACGTGAACACCGTGAGCCCGCCGCAGGACGTCAACGGCATGGCCGCCCATCTCTGCGCGCATGTGATCTATGAAACGCTGGTGCTGCTCAGCCGTCAGATGGGCTTGGGCAAGCCCTAACGCAAGATCTTCTCGAAGAACGCCTTGGCCCGCGCCTCGGCATCGGGCGCGGCTTCGGCATCGTAAGCCAGCCGATGCACCTTGCCTGGCGCACCTGGCACCGTACGCTCGCGTGCCCTTGCATCGAAGCTGTGCAGCGCATTGGGATAATAGACGGCCTCGACCAGCTCGGGCCGGGCCAAGCCCACCGCCTGAAGTCGGCGGCAGCCCTCCGCCGGCGTCCAGTCGTCCTTGTCGCCGATCAGGATCAGCAGCGGCAGGGCGACGCCGCGATCGAATTGCGGGAAGCAGCCGGGATAATAGGCGACGCCGCCCTGCAAGCCGCGCCGGGCGAGATCGAAGGGCTGCTGGATCGAGCGGATCGTCGTCGAACCGCCGTGGCTGTGGCCGATCAACCCGACCTTGCCGGCAATCACATCGGGCCGCGTCGCGAGGAAATCCAGCGCGCCGGCAATATCGGCCACCCGCCTGTTGGGGCCGATCAGGCCCGGCTGCCCGCAAACCTGCTTCTCGCCGCGCGGGCCGAAGCTATCGGGCGTCAGGACCAGATAGCCCCAACTCACGATCCGATTGGCCCAGGCCTCGGTATGCGCATTCACCCCGGCGCAGCTATGGGCGAGGATCACGGCGGCAAAGGGCCCCGGCCCCTCAGGCTTGTAGATCCGGGCCGTAATTTCCGGCCCCGCCGCCACATTGCCGACCGCGACACTGGGAAAACTCACGGGTTGCGCGCGAGCCGCGCCGCAGAACAGCAACAGGACGAGGGCGAGGGTGCGGAACATGGCCATAGTATAGTCCAGCGGCGCAATCGGGAGAAAGTGCCGATGATCAAGACGGTCGGGTTGCTGACACGCAAGGACGGCTTCACGCACGAGCAATTCGTGAAGCATTGGGTCGACGTGCATGCCCCGCTGGCCCATGCCGTCCCTGGCCTGCGCCGCTACGTGCAGAACCATATCCTGAGCGAGCGCCGTCGCGTCGATATCGAGACGACCGTGGTCGAGATCGACGGCATTGCCGAGCTGTGGTTCGATGACCATGCCGCCCTCGACAAGGCAGTACATACGCCCGAAATGCAGGCTCTGCATGCCGACGGCGCGAAATTCATCGGTCGCATCAAGAGTTTCATCGTTGATGAAAAGACGATCGTCGGCTGACCGGGAGGAAACAAAAATGTTCGATCTGATCATCAAGGACGCGGAAATTCACGATGGCGCTGGCTCCGCACCGGTTCACGGCGATCTCGGCGTCACCAACGGCAAGATCGCCGCCATCGGCGGCAAACTCGGCGCCGCCAAGGAAACAGTGAACGCACGCGGCCTCGCTTTGGCGCCGGGCATCATCGACGGCCACACGCATTACGATGCGCAGATCACCTGGGATCCCTTCGTCGATCCCTCACCGGCGCTGGGCGTCACCACGGCCATCCTCGGCAATTGCGGCTTCACGATCGCGCCCTGCAAGCCCACCGACCGCGACATCACCATGCGCCACCTCACGCATGTCGAAGGCATGTCGCTCGACGCCCTGCGTGCCGGCATCAACTGGGGTTTCGAGAGCTTTCCGCAGTATCTCGACATGCTGCAGAAGCAGGGTGTCGGTCCCAATGTCGCCTGCTTCTCCGGCCATTCCTCCGTCCGCACCTGGGTCATGGGCGAGGAAGCGACGCAGCGCGCGGCCACGGCGGAGGAGATCGTCAAGATGGCGACACTGGTGCGTGAGGCCATGGCGGCCGGCGCCGTCGGTTTCGCCTCCTCGACGGCTGAAGCCCATAACGGCGAAGGCGGCACACCGATGCCGTCGCGCCTCGCCGACGACAAGGAGCTGCGCGCGCTGGTCAATGCCATGGGCGAGAACGGCCGCGGCGTCTATATGCTGACCAAGGGCCGCACGACGACCATCCCCTATCTTGAAGAGATCGCGGCCGAATCGAAGCGCCCGGTCGTCATCGCCGCCCTATTTCATTCCAACACCAATCCGACGGCGGCCTTCACCACTCTCGACCAGATCAACGCCGCCCGCGCGCGCGGCCACCAGCTGGTGGCACAGACTTCGTGCTGCCCCCTCAGCATGGATTTCACCTTCAAGAGCCCCTACCTGTTCGAAAGTATGGCGGCGTGGAAGCCGGCCATGGCTGCACATGGCGGCGATGACCTGAAAAAGATCTATGCCGATCCGAGCTGGCGCCAGTCGGTGAAGGACGAACTCGCCGCCGCCAAGGGCCGGCAGCTCTTCAACAGCGAATGGGACAAGCTCTTCGTCGTCGAGACGGCCAAGCCCGAGAACCGCAAAATGGAGGGCGCCACGCTGGCCGAGCTCGCCGGCCCGACCGGCAAGCACCCGCTCGACTTCATCCTCGACTTCGCCCTGTCGGAGAACCTCGACACGACCTTCGTGGCGCAGCTCCTGCACAACGACGAAAAGGCGGTCGGCCGAATCCTGGCCGACCCCAACACCCATATCTCGTTGAGCGACGCCGGCGCCCACCTCACCTTCTTCTGCGACGCCGGCTTCGGCCTGCATCTGATGGGCCACTGGAGCCGCGACCTCGGCGTCCTCGACCTGCCGCAGGCCGTGCACCGCCTGACCGGCCAGCCGGCCAAGCTGTTCGGCATCCAGGGCCGCGGCTTCATTCGCGAGGGGTATGCCGCCGACTTGATGCTGTTCGATCCGAAAACCGTCGCACGCGGCCCCAAGCGCCGGGCGCACGACCTGCCGGCCCGCGCCACCCGCCTCACCGCCTCGGCCGTCGGATTGAACGGCGTGTGGATCAATGGTCTGCGCGTGGCGGATGAAAAAGGCTTCTGCGTGGATAAAAAGGCCCGGCCGGGCGAAGTCCTGCGCCATTTCGCGGCCTAGCGACTGTTGCGGGACGGCGCCCGGGGCGGGTAAAAGCCTCTCCCGCGTCGACCCTGCTTCGAGGTTCAGCCGTCATGGCCGTACAATATTTCGCCAAGGTCTCTGCCGTCGACCACGAGCAGCTCCAGAAGCTCGTGAAGCACTATCCGGCGGCCTCCTATGCCGACTGGCAGATGAAGGAACAGGTCCGGATGGCCGAGTGGCGCGCCCGGCGGCACAGCATCCAGATGGTGCCGATCACGCCGCAGGAATTCGTCGACTATTGCGACCGCACCGGCTCGGCGCGCGACATCATCACTTTCAAGGCGTTTCTTTGCCGTTAGGTTAACGTCCGTAAGCGGCTTTGAGCCGCTTCTCGCGGGCGATGCTCCAGCGCGACATGGCAAAGCAGGCGAACCAGTAGATGGCGCCGGCGAAGACATAGGCTTCCATGTTCATGCCGACCCAGGCGGGATCGGCGAGTGCAGCCTGCGCTATGCCCAGCAGGTCGAAGATCGAGACGATCAGCACCAGCGTGGTGTTCTTGAACAGCGCGATGAATTCGTTGGTCATGGCCGGTAGCGCGATGCGCAGCGCCTGCGGCAGCACGATCAGCCGCGTGATGCGCCAGTAGCCGAGGCCGAGCGCCTGCGCCGCTTCGGTCTGGCCCTCCGGCAGCGCCTGGAGGCCGCCACGCACGGCTTCGGCCATGTAGGCCGCGATCACGAAGGCAAGGCCGATGACGGCGCGGGCGAGACGATCGACGTTGAAGCCGGTCGGCATGATCAGCGGCAGAAGCAGCGAGGCCAGGAAGATCACGGTGATGATCGGCACGCCGCGCCAGAATTCAATGAAGACGATGGAGAAGAAGCGGATCAGGGGCAGTCGTGAGCGCCTGCCCAGCGCCAGCAGGATGCCAAGCGGCACTGCGATCAGGCCGGCATAGAGGGCGAGGAATAGGGTGAGCATCAGCCCGCCCCATTCGCGCGTCTCGACGATCTTGAGGCCGAGGCCACCGTAGAAAAGCCAGATACCGAGCGGCGGCAGGACGATGGCGGCTGCAATCGCCAGCGTTCCCCGGTTCGGCAGCGTACGGATCGACAGCAGGATGCCCGAGGCGACCGTCAGCAGGCCGACGAGATCGACGCGCCAGCGCTCCGGCACCGGATACTGGCCGTACATGAACTGGCCGAAACGGGCGCGGACAAAAACCCAGCAGGCGCCGGGGCTCTTGCAGTCGTCACGGCTGGTGCCCTGCCAATTGGCGTCGATCAGCAGCCAGTCGACCAGCGGCACCGAGATGCGCCAGACGACATAGGCCAGTAGCAGCGTCACCGCCGCGTCGAACGGCGTCGCGAAGAGGCGCAACCGCAGCGTTTCCAGCCAGGGTATCCGCTTCATCGCCGCACCAGCCGGTGACGGGCGTTGTACCAGTTCATGAAGGCAGAGACGGCGAGACTGATGGTGAGATAGATCGCAAGCGTAATGGCAATGATCTCGATGGCCTGTCCAGTCGCGACCAGTGCCGAGCCCATGAACACCGCCACCACTTCCGGATAGGCGATGGCAGCACCAAAGGACGAATTCTTGATCAGGTTGAGATACTGGCCGGTGATCGGCGGGATGATCACCGGCATGGCCTGCGGAATCACGACCAGCCGCACAATGCGACCCGACCCGAGGCCGAGCGCCCGGGCGGCGTCGATCTGGCCGGCCGGCACCGACTGTATGCCGCCACGCACGATCTCGGCGATGAAGCCTGCGGTATAGGTCGAGAGGGCCGCGAATAGAGCCACGAACTCGGGCACCAGGACGAAGCCGCCGCGATAGTTGAAGCCGCGCAAAATCGGCATGTCCCAGGTCGTCGAGGCCGAGGCCCAGATCAGCAGGGCGATGGGAATAGCACCGAGAACCACGAAGCCCACGGGCCAAACCGGGAAATCCTGCCCCGTCAGGGCCTGCCGGCGCCCGGCCCAGCGCACCAGCGCCAGTTGCGCCAGGATCAGCGCGAGGATGGCGATCGCGACGGCTTTGAACGCCTGCAGTTCGTTCGGCGTGGGAACGGAGAGGCCGCGGCGGTTGAGGAAGGCCACGCCGAAGAAGTCGACGCTCTCCTTGGGCGTCGGCAAGGCGGCCAGCACGCCGAAGTACCAGAACAGCACGAAGAACAGCAGCGGGATGTTGCGGACGAACTCGACGTAGAAGCCGGCCAGCGTCGACAGCAGCCAGTTGCGCGACAGCCGGGCGAGACCGACCGAGAAGCCAATGAGCGTGGCCACGACGATGGCGGCGGCCGAGACCAGCAGCGTGTTGACGATGCCGGTCCACAGCAGTGCCAGGATGCTGTCGGAGGGCTTGTAGCCGGTGATATTGAACGGCACCTCGATGCCGGCATCGCGTCCCAGGAAGTTGAAGCCTGAGGCGATGCCCGCCTTCACCATGTTCTCCGAGGCATTGCGCACGAAGAACACGATGACCGCGATCAAGCCCAGGGTGGCTGCGACCTGCCACAGGATGTCGCGCACCTTGCGGTCGCGAAGGAACTTCAAGAGTGCCCCCTCACCTAGCCTCTCCCCCTCGCGGGGGAGAGGAACGGCAAAGGATCACTGGAACGGCGGCGTGAACAGCAGGCCGCCCTTGGTCCAGAGCTCGTTCTGCCCGCGCTTCAGCTTCAGCGCCGAGCCCATACCGACGGTGCGCTCGTAGCTCTCGCCGTAGTTACCGACCTGCTTGATGATGTTGTAGGCCCAGTTGTTGGAGATCCCCATCATCTCGCCGAACTTGCCCTCGGCACCGAGGAGGCGGCGGACTTCGGCATTGGTCGACTTCGCCTTCATCTCGTCGACGTTCTTCGAGGTGACGCCAAGGTTCTCGGCGGCGATCTGGGCGTTCAGTACCCAGCGCACGACCAACTGCCAGCGCTCGTCGCCCCAACGGGTCGTCGGGCCCTGCGGGTCGTTGGAGATGACTTCCGTCAGTATCTGATGCTCGGCCGGGTCCTTGAACTTGATGCGCTGGCCGGCCAGCGCGCCGACGCCCGCCGTATAGGCGTCGCAGCGGCCCTGGTCGTAGGCCGAGATGGCGTCATCGTTCTTCTGGAAGTTGATGATCGTGACCTTGAGGCTGCGTTCGCGGAACCAGTCGGCGGCAGCCTTCTCCTCGGTCGAGCCGGCGGCGACGCAGATCGTGGCGTCGGCGAGATCCTTAACCGCGGCGACCTTGGCCTTGGTGCGCACCACGAAGGTCTGGCCCTCGTAGAAGTTGATGCCCTGGAAGTTCACGCCGAGCGTCGCATTGCGCGAGAAGGTGATGGTGGTGTTGCGCGCGAGCAGGTCGACCTGGCCCGACTGCAGCACCGGCCAGCGCTGTTGCACCGAGGTTGGCGTGTATTTGACCTTGGTCGAGTCGTCGAGAACGGCGGCGGCCAGCGCCTTGCAGTAGTCGACATCGAGGCCGGTCCACTCGCCCTTGTCATTGGCGAAGGAGAAGCCCGGCAGGCCGAGATGGACGCCGCATTCGATATGGCCGCGCGCCTTGACGGCGTCGAGCGTCGGGCTGGGCGCCAGTTGCTGCGCAAAGGCCGGTCCGGCCAAAAGGGCGGCGACAGCCGCAAAACCGATGATCTTCATGGATAAACTCCCCCTCAACAGGTGCAGCCCGATACCGTACAAGGCTGGGCGTGACCAGTAAATTGCACCTCGAAACGGCGCTGACGTTGGACGGCTGGCGGCGCGATGTCGTCCTCACGATCGAGAACGGCGTTATCGCAAGAATCGAGCCGGGCAGTGCTGATTCCACGGCCGGACGCGTGCGCGGCGTCGCCCTGCCCGGCATGCCCAATACCCATAGCCACGCCTTCCAGCGCGCCATGGCCGGGCTCACCGAGCGCCGGGGCGACCGGACCGATTCCTTTTGGACCTGGCGCGAACTGATGTATCGCTTCGTCGGCCGCCTGACGCCCGACAACCTCGAGGCCATCGCTGCACTCGCCTACATGGAGATGCTGGAAGCCGGCTTCACCTGGGTGGCCGAGTTTCATTACCTTCACCACCAACCCGATGGCCGGCCTTACGACAACGTCGCCGAGATGTCGGAACGCATCGTCTCGGCCGCCGACACCGCCGGCATCGGGCTCACACTGCTGCCGGTGTTCTATCAGCAGAGCGGATTTCTCGGCGCCGCGCCCCTTCCCGCCCAAGGCCGTTTCCTGAACGACCGCGATTCCTACGCCCGCATCATGGAAACCAGGGTGCCGGGCGGCAATATCGGCATCGCGCCGCATTCGCTGCGCGCTGTCACGCTCGACGATCTGAAATGGGCCGACGCGACTTGGCGTGGCGCACCGGCGCACATCCACATCTCCGAGCAAACGAAAGAAGTCGACGACTGCGTCGCCGCTCACGGCAAACGGCCCATCGATTTGCTGATGGATACCGTCGATGTCGGTGAACGCTGGTGTCTCGTCCACGCAACGCATGCCAACACGGGAGAGATCGCGCGCATGGCAAAGGCGAAAGCCATTGCTGGCCTCTGCCCCATCACCGAAGCCAATCTCGGCGACGGCCTCTTCGACATGCCTTGGTACCTCGGGCAGGCCGGCCGCTTCGGCATCGGCTCCGATTCGCTGGTGCGCATCTCGCTGGCCGATGAGTTGCGCACGCTGGAATATGGCCAGCGCTTGATACTTCGCCAACGCAATGCGCTGGGCGAGACGGCGCGGTCGACCGGGCGGCGGCTGTTCGATCTCGCCTGCAGCGGCGGCACCCAGGCTGTCGACCGCCCTATCGGTGCCATCGCGCCGGGTATGCGGGCGGACTTCGTCGTGCTCGACACCGACCATCCCTCGCTCGCCCTCGCGCAGGGCGACGCGCTGATCGATGCCTTCGTCTTCGCCGCCGATACGTCGGCCATCAAGACCGTCTATCGCGGCGGCGTGGCTGTGGTACAGCAGGGCCGCCATCGCGACCGCGACGCCATCGTCGCACGCTACCGCAAGACCTTGATTGGCATGGAGCTTGCGGAGAAACCGGCATGACCACAGCCCCTTACGACCTGCTGCTGCGCGGCGGCCATGTCGTCGATCCCGCCTCCGGCCTCGATGGCGTTGCCGACGTCGCCGTCACTGCCGGCAAGATCGCCGCCGTCGGGCCGAACCTGCCCGGACCGGCCCGGCCTGCGAAACCATCGGCCTCAAGGATCGTGCCGATGGTTACGACCAGTGCCGCCGCCATGGTGGGATTGCAGGACGAGATCGGCACGCTGCGTCCCGGCGCCGTGGCCGATGTCTCGGTGCTGGCCGACGACCTTGGCCGCTTCAAGCTGGGCGACAACGAGGGCACCGAAGTCATCGCCGATCGCAAGCGCTACGACGCGGCCGCCCCCCATCCTGCCCGAAGTGCTCGCGGCCTGACGGTCGATTTCCCCGCCGTGCGATGCTAGAACGCGGCCAAATCGGAGGAAATCAATGGTCGCCAGCATCGGACACTACATCGGCAGCAAGATGGTCATGGGCCAGAGCGGCCGCTCGGGTGAAATCACCAATCCCGCGACCGGCGAAGTGACCGCCAAGGTGGCCTTCGCCTCGGCGGACGAGATCGATGTCGCCGTGCAGCTCGCCAAAAAGGCGCAGCTCGCTTGGGCGGCGACACCGCCGATGCGCCGCCAGCGCGTCATGTTCAATCTCAAGAGCCTAATGGAAAAGCGCATCGACGATCTGGCGCGCCACATGTCGCTCGAACACGGCAAGACGCTCGACGACGCCAAGGGCGAAGTCGGCCGCGGCCTCGAGGTCGTCGAATTCTCATGCGGCATCGCCCATCACATGAAGGGCGATTTCACCGAGCAGGTCGCCGCCGACATGGACAGCTGGTCAATCCGCCAGCCCTTGGGCGTGGTGGCCGGCATCACGCCGTTCAACTTCCCGATCATGATCCCGTGCTGGATGGGCGCCATGGCGGTGGCCACCGGCAATGCCTTCATCCTCAAGCCTTCGGAGAAGGACCCGAGCGCTCCGATGCTGCTGGCCGAGCTCTTCGCCGAGGCGGGCGCGCCGGCCGGCATCTTCCAGCTCATCAACGGCGACAAGGTCGCGGTCGATGCGCTGCTGAAGCATCCCGACGTGCCGGCGATCTCCTTCGTCGGCTCCACCGCGATCGGTGAATACGTCTATCACACCGGCACACAGCGAAATAAGCGCGTGCAGGCGCTGTGCGGCGCCAAGAACCACATGGTGGTGATGCCCGATGCCGATCTCGACCAGGTGACCGACGCCCTGATCGGCGCCGGCTACGGCGCGGCCGGCGAGCGCTGCATGGCGATCTCGGTCGCCGTCGCCGTGGGCGATGTCGGCGACAAGCTGATGGCCAAGCTGGCGCCGCGCGTTGCAGCACTCAAGGTCGGCCCCGGCATCGATCCGCAATCGGAAATGGGCCCGCTGGTGACGCGCCAGCATCGCGACAAAGTCATGGGCTATGTCGATCTGGGCGTAAAGGAAGGCGCCAAGCTGGTGGTCGACGGCCGTGGACTCAAGCTGCAGGGCTACGAGAACGGCAATTTCATGGGCGGCTGCCTGTTCGACAACGTCACCAAGGACATGACGATCTACAAGGACGAGATATTCGGCCCGGTGCTCTCGGTGGTGCGTTCCAAGACCTTCGACGAGGCCATTGGCCTGGTAAACGACCACGCCTATGGCAACGGCACCGCCATCTTCACGCGCGACGGCGATGCCGCCCGCACCTTCGCCAGCAACGTAAAGATCGGCATGGTCGGCATCAACGTGCCGATTCCGGTGCCGGTCGCCTATCACAGTTTCGGCGGCTGGAAGGCCTCGGTGTTCGGCGACCACGGCGTCTACGGCATGGAAGGCGTGCGCTTCTACACCAAGCTCAAGACCATCACCGCGCGCTGGCCGACCGGTATCCGGTCGGGCGCGGAGTTCAACTTCAAGGCGCGGACGTAGTCGTCCGCGTCATTTCTTCTCGATGTTCCAGAAGATCGTGACGGGCGATTCGAGGCTGCCGGACACGTTCTTGCGCATCGCCGACGGCACCGTCCATTGGCCGACAAAGGCATGCGTCGGGTTCTCCGACACGCGCACCTGCATGGCCTCGGCCAGCCCCTTGCGCTTGGCCTCGTCGGTCTCGTCGGCGAAGGTGGCGCGCAGCTTCAGCAACTCGTCGTCCTTGGGCCTGCCGAACCAGGCATTCTCGCCCACGGCGTTGATATAGGTATTGGCCAGCGGATCGACGATATCGACGGCGGCCGAGGACGTCAGGAACACGTTCCAGCCGCCCTTGTCGGGAGCGTCCTTGCGCGAGCGTCGGCTGACCAGCGTCGTCCAGTCCATCGAGATCATGTCGACCTTCATGCCGGCGCGTTCCATCAGCTGCTTGGCGACCGGCGCGAGGTTGGCCAGGATCTGCAGGTCGGTCGAGTGCATCAGGATGACGGGCTTGCCGTCGTAGCCGCCTTCTTTGAGCAGCGCCTTGGCCTTGTCGAAGTTGCTTTCGAACTTGTCGTCGAAGCCCTTGGTCGAGGCATAGGGCGTGTCGCACATGAACATCGCCTTGCAGACCTTGTAGTAGCGCGCATCGCCGATCACGCCATCGAGAAAGTCCTTCTGGTTGAAGGCATAGAGCAGCGCCTGGCGCACCTTGGGATTGTCGAACGGCGGGAAGAGCTGGTTGAAGCGGAAGATATACTGATTGCCCCACTTGTTGAGGGTGACCAGTTTCACGTCGGGGCTCGTCTCCATCATCTTGAGCAGGTCGTGCTGCGGCGTCTCGATCATGTCGATTTCGCCCTTAATCAGCGCGCTGGTCGCGGTCTGCTGGTCGGGGATGGCGACCCATTCGACCCGGTCGACCTTGGCGATCTTGCCGCCGGCCAGGCCGGAGGCCGGTTCGGCGCGCGGCTTGTACTTTGGATTCTTGACGTAGACCGTCTTGTCGCCGGGCTTCCATTCGTTCTTCACGAAGATGAAGGGACCGGAGCCGGTATAGTCGTCGATCTGCTTGGCAGGATCGGTCTCGGCCACCTTCTTCGGCATGATGAAGGCATTGCCCGAGGGCTTGCCCAGCGCCTGCAGCATGATGCCTGTCGGCGCCTTGAGCACGATCTGGAAGGTCTTGGCATCGACCGCCTTCACCTCGGTGACCTTGGTGAACAGAGCCTGGCCCAGCGGATCGCGCACGGCCCAGCGCCTGAGCGAGGGGATAACGTCCGCGGAGGTGACGGGCGTGCCGTCGTGGAACTCCAGTCCGTCGCGCAGCGTGAAGGTCCAGGTGAGCTTGTCGTCCGAGGTCGTCCACTTGTCGACCATCTGCGGCTTGACCTCGAGATTGCCGTCCATCGCGAACAGCGTGTCGTAGATCATGTAGCCGTGATTGCGGACGATATAGGCGGTCGTCCAGATCGGATCGAGAATCTTGAGATCGGAGTGGTTCACCACCCTCAGCGTGGTCTGCGCCTCAGCAGTCCCCGCCATACCGAGCGCCAACGCCAATACAATGCCTAGTCCACGCTTGCTCATTCCCGCCTCCCTGGATCGCCGCCTTTCGACCATCCTCGGCTGGCGGCGCGGCGCTTGGCAAGGGCCGCCGCCGGATTTTGCCGCTCAGCGGCCCTTGGCGATGTTCCAGAACACCGGCACCGGCGAGATCACAGTGCCGGTTATGTTCCTGCGCACCGCCTGGGGCGCCACGTATTGGCCGAGGAAGGCATGCGTCGGCGTCTCCACGGCGCGCAGCTGGATCTTCTCGACGATGACCTTGCGCCTGGCCTCGTCGGGTTCATCGGCAAAGGCCTGTCGCAGGCGGGTCAGTTCGTCGTCGCAAGGCCAGCCGAACCACGCCTTGTCGCAACTGGCGCCGATGAAGCTGTAGGTCAGCGGATCGAGCGAATCAGCACCGCTGGTCGAAGTGATCAGCAGGTTCCAGCCGCCCTTGTCGGGCGCCTCCTTGCGCGCGCGGCGGCTGACCAGCGTCTGCCAGTCCATCGACTGCATGTCGACCTTCATGCCGGCCTTCTCCATCAGCTGCTTGGCGATTGGCGCCATGTTGGTCAGCACATAGAGATCGGTCGAATGCATCAGCACGACCGGCGTGCCGTCATAGCCACCCTCGGCCAGCAGCTCCCTGGCCTTGGCGAAGTCGCTCTCGTATTTGTCGGCGAAGCCCGCCGTCGTGGCGTAGGGCCCACCACAGATGAACATGGCCTTGCAGACCGTGTAATAGGCGGGATCGCCGATCACGCCCTCGAGGAAGTCCTTCTGGTTCAGCGCATAGAGCATCGCTTGGCGGGCCTTGGGATTGTCGAACGGCTTGTGCAGCTGGTTGAAGCGGAAGATGTACTGGTTGCCCCATTTGTTGGCGACCACCAGCGATACGTTGCGGTCCTTCTTGAGCAGCGGATAGAGATCGTGCTGCGGCGACTCGATGATATCGATTTCGCCCGAAATCAGCGCATTGACCGCCGTCTGCTGGTCCGGCATGGCCAGCCATTCGACGCGGTCGACCTTGGCGATCTTGCCACCGGCCAGACCCGAGGCCGGTTCGGCGCGTGGCTTGTACTTCGGATTCTTGACGTAAACCGTCTTCTCGCCCGGCTTCCACTCGTCCTTCTTGAAGATGAAGGGACCGGAGCCGATGAATTCCTTGATCTGCTCGCTGGCCGGGGTGGCGGCGATATGCCGGGGCATGATGAAGGGATTGCCCGAGGGCTTGGCCAGAGCCTGCAGCACGATGCCACTCGGCGACTTCAGCACGATCTGGAAGGTCCAGGAATCGACCGCCTTGATGTCTTCCACCTTGGCCCAGAGGATTTGGCCCAGCGTGTCGCGCACTGCCCAACGCCGCAGCGAGGGAATCACATCGCCGACTGTCACCGGCTGGCCATCGTGGAACTGCAGGCCCTCGCGCAGCCGGAATGTCCAGGTGAGCTTGTCGTCGGAGACGCTCCACTTGTCGACCATCTGCGGCTGAATCTTGAGATCGCCGTCGAGCGCGAACAGCGTGTCGTAGATCATGTAGCCGTGGTTGCGCACGATGAAGGCGGTGGTCCAGATCGGATCGAGAATCTTGAGGTCCGAATGGGCGACGACCCGCAGCGTCGTTTGCGCCTGCGCGATACCCGGCAAGGCAAGCGCCAGCCCGAGGAGAGCCGCCAAGATCCGATTAGCCATTTACGCTCTCCTTGTTACGCCGCTTTTTGACCCATCGCTCCACGCCCGTTGCGCGCGTCCTCGATCATCATCCGGGCCGCCTTGTCGGCGATCATGATGGTGGGGGTATTGGTATTCCCCGAGGTGATGGTCGGCATCACCGAGGCATCGACCACGCGCAACCCCTCGAGCCCGAAGACCCGCAGCCGCTCGTCGACCACGGCCATCGGATCGGACGGCAGGCCCATCTTGGCCGTGCCGACGGGATGGAAGATCGTCGTGCCGATATCACCGGCGGCCTTGGCCAGCGAGGCATCGTCGTCTCCCACGCCGGGCCCCGGCAGGTATTCCTCCGGCCGGTAGGGCTGCAGCGCCGGCTGGCGCATCAGGCGGCGCGTGACGCGGATGGCATCGGCGGCGATGCGCTTGTCTTCCGGCGTCGCGAGATAGTTGGGTGCAATGATCGGCTTGGCGGCCGGATCGGCCGAGCGCAGCCGGATCGTGCCGCGCGAGGTCGGGCGCAGATTGCAGGCGCTCACCGTGATGGCCGGAAAGCGATGCAGCGGCTCGCCGAACCGGTCGAGCGACAGCGGTTGGACGTGGAACTCTATGTTGCTGCGCTCCTGGTCCGGCGAGGAGGTCGTGAAGATGCCGAGCTGCGAGGGCGCCATGGTGAGCGGCCCCTTCTGGAACAGGGCATATTCCAACCCCATCAGGGCGCGACCGATCAGCGAATGATAGGTGGCGTTCAGCGTCTTGGTGTCATGGACCTTGAAGATCGCCCGCTGCTGCAGGTGATCCTGCAGATTGCGGCCGACGCCGGGCATGTCCCGCACGGCGGCGATGCCGTGCTCGGCGAGCCAATCGGCCGGACCGACGCCGGAGAGCTGCAGGATCTGCGGCGTGCCGACGGCGCCGGCCGACAGCACGATCTCGCCCCTGGCCCGCGCCTCGAAGAGCTTGCCGTTCTGGCGGAAGCGCACGCCGACGGCGCGCTTGCCCTCGAACAGCACCTTCTCGACCAGCACGTCGGTCTGCAGCTTGAGATTGGGCCGGTCGAGCACCGGTTTGAGGAAAGCGCGCGCCGTCGACAGGCGCACGCCGCGCTTCTGGTTGACGTGGAAATAGCCGACGCCGGCATTGTCGCCGGTGTTGAAATCGCTCGTCTTGGGCACGCCCATCTCGTGCGCCGCCTCGATCACCGCATCAAGGATCGGCCAGCTCACACGCATTTCCTCGACGCGCCACTCGCCATCCGCGCCATGATGTTCGGTATCGCCGAGAAAATGACCATCGAGCTGCTTGAAGACGGGCAGCACATCGTCCCAACCCCAGCCGGAAAGCCCGAGCTGCCGCCAATGATCGTAATCGGCCGCCTGGCCGCGCATCGAGATCATGCCGTTGATGGCCGAGCAGCCGCCGACCACCTTGCCGCGCGGATAATTGAGCGCTCGGCCGTTCAGGCCCGGCTCTTTCTCCGTCTGGAACATCCAGTCGGCGCGCGGATTGCCCATGGCAAAGAGGTAGCCCACGGGAATATGGAACCAGATCCAGTTGTCCTTGCCGCCCGCCTCCAGAACGAGCACCCGCGTCTTGGGATCCGCCGACAGCCGGTTGGCCAGCACGCAGCCGGCCGAGCCGGCGCCGACGACGATATAGTCGAAGTCTCCTTCAAGACGGGTGGCAGTGTCTGGCGTCATGCGTGCCTATCCAAGAGCCGCCTGCAACGCCACGATCAACCTAGGGACGTCTTCCTCAATCACGCGCCAGTGGCGCGCGTAGTCTATTTCGCCGTAGTCGTGAACGACAACATTCCGCAATCCTATGATGCGCCGCCAATCGATTGTCGAATGCGCCGCCTTGGTCTCGGCCGAAACATGCCGTGCGGCTTCCCCAATGATATTGAAGCCGTGATCCGTCGCCCATTGCAGTGTGCGATCCGCGAGCAGATCGTTTAGAGACCTTCCTGCCCACATCTTCTGCAAATGCCGCGCCGCATCCAGCATGTCGAAGAGCAGCGCTTTATCCCGCTCATCAGGCGGCATAGAGAACCGACTTGTCCCGCAAGATTGATGCCCGGCGATAGGGATTGCGAACGGCGCTTTCCTCGACAAGATCGATTCGTCGGCCAAACAATCCAACGAGCTCCTCGCGCAAATCCACAAGGTCGAGCGTGCTCCAGGGCGCGCCAGGCTGGAAGCGTACCAGAAGATCGACATCGCTGTCGGGACGAGACGTGCCACGCGCAACAGAGCCAAAGACGGCAAGCTCGGTCATGCGCCAACGTCGACAAACGTCAGCCAGTACGTCACGCGAAGGCATGAAGACAGTATCCATGGTTCTCGTCTTTACCTGGTGAGCAAGTATGCCACCGCCACGCTCTCTCGCCTACCGCCCCGGTGGCCACTCGGCAAAACTCTTCACCTCGGGGCCGTGGCGCACCACGGCACTTCGTGGCTGCGCCAGATATGGATCAACGGGCGCACGCCGGGATCGTCGTCCAACGTGGCGACGCGCAGGATGACGTGCGGCTCGGCGGGGCGCTCGGCCAGAATATGGCTGCCGCAGGCCGAGCAAAAGCGGCGCAGCTTGCCGGGCGAGGATTCGTAGGACGTGAGCCGGTCCTCACCGGAGAGGAAACGGAACTTGTCGCGCGGCACGCGGGCGGTGGCGGCGAAAGGGGGGCATGGGCCTTGCGGCAGGTCCGGCAAGAGCAATGGCCGATCTTCATGTCGAAGACGTCGACCTCATAGGCGACGGCGCCACATAGACAGCTTCCCTTCATGCCCTCTCCCCTGTCGAAACTGGCCCAGTGTAACCGCAAACGAGCCCATTGCCCGCCCCGCCGGGCCGCGCGCATAATTCATCCAACCGGAGGAAAAGCCCATGCAGTACAAGCGCATTTCGGCCGACAGCCATCTCGACCTGCCCTGGATGCCGCCCGACCTGTTCACCTCGATGGCGCCGCGCGAGTTCAAGGACCGCATGCCTTTCGTCACCGATACAGACGAAGGCCCGAAATGGATGGCCAAGAATGGTGCCACCTTCGGCTTCAAGAACGGCGTCGGCCCGGCCGGCTCCAAGTTCGTACCCGGCAAGCACGGCCGCGTCGATATCATGGCGGAGACCGGCCTTTATTCCGACGGCGCCAAGGACATCCGCCGCGTCTCCGATCCGCACCTGCGCATCAAGGATCTCGACCGTGACGGCGTCGATGCCGAGGTTATCTACGGCATCCTGGGCGCCGCCAGCCGGCTGAACGACCGCGAAGCCGGCAATCAGATGCTGATGATCTACAATGACTGGCTGAAGGAGTTCTGCAGCCATTATCCCGACCGGCACATCGGCCTCGCCTGCCTGCCCTATGGCGACATCGACGCCGCCGTGAAGGAAATCCATCGCGTCGCCAAGATGGGCATCAAAGGCCTGGAACTCTCCTGCTCCTGGGACATGGAGCCGATGTGGCATCCGATGTGGGAGCCGCTGTGGAAGGCCGTCAACGACGTCCAGTTGCCGCTGCACTTTCACACCTTCCCGGCGGTGCCGCCCAACACGATCGAGAAGTACCCCGGCCGCGTCGGGCGCTCGGTGTTCTTCACCATCGTCTCGGGCTTCCAGATGAACCTGGTGAACATCCTGGCCGCCATCATCGGCGCCAATGTGCTGGAGCGTTACCCCAACGTACGCATCGCCTTCGGCGAGAGCGGCTCGGGCTGGATCCCCTATGCGCTCGACCGCATGGATTTCGAGTGGGAAGATCGCTTCTTCGACCTCGGCCTCAAGATGAAGCCGTCGGATTACTGGCGCCGCCAGTGCAAGGCGACGTTCCAGTTCGACCGAATCGGCGCCAAGCTGATCGACGACATGGGCGCGGAAAGCCTGATGTGGGGCTCCGACTACCCGCATGGTGACGGCGTCTGGCCGCATTCCGACAAGTACATCAAGGAACAGTTCGCCGAGGTGCCGGCCGAGCAGGTGAAGATGATCACCTGCACCAACGCCGGGAAGTTCTACGGGTTGATCAACTAGCCGAAATCGCTCTTCGACAGCGTGTGTCGAAGGCCAAAGACTTCCGCCGACGGCGCGTGTACAGCACGCGCCGTTTCTGCGTCCGCCACCGACCAGTAGAAAGCGAGCAACGCGCGCTCGATCTGACGGTCGGTGCCGGCGCGTAGATCTTTTTCCGTGGTGTGGGCTTGTCCGACACCGGGTTGACCGGCAAGCAGGTCAACTCGCGCAGGCTTCGTCTCGACGATTGCATCGAACGGAGCCGTCTCGTTCTTGCCAAGGCGCAGGGTCAGCACCGCGGCGCCAATGCCCATGCCCCAACGCTTCTCGAGCAAGCAGACGGTACGCCAGGTCTTGCGGAACTTCGGGAAGATCGACCGGCTCATCGGCGTCGGATTGCGCAGGCGGGCGTAATAGACATCGCTCTCGAAGGCCGCCGTTGTCTCGGCGTCGTAGAACAACAGATAGCGGCCAGGAGTCTCGACGCCCTTGAAGCGGCTGCCACGCAGCCAACCGGGGCAACTCACGCGTTCCTCGGCGTGCTCGCAGCTGTGCCAGTGCTCGAATTCCGCATCGTCGGCCGGATCGATATCGACCCAGAGCGCAAGCGACGCGCCGCCGCCCTTCACGCCGCCCGCACCGCACGCGTGAAGACGGCAACCTCGTTGCGGCGATTGTGCTCACCGGCATAGGCGTAAGCGGGTTCGGGGAAAGCACCAAGCGTGACCATCACCAGACCTTCGTCGCGAAAAACATCGATGCGCTGGCCGGCATGGCCCAGTGCCGCCATCACGCCCTTGCCCAGCCACCAGCTGTAGCCGTAATGGGTGATGTCGCTGACGGGCGGGATCGCGAGCGTGAAGGCCGGCGTCGCGGCGGCCTCGACCCAGCCCTCCGGCAGCACGCGCTTGCCGTCGATCACGCCGTCTTTGGCAACGAAGAGACCGAAGCGGCCGAAGTCGCGCAGCGCCATGCCGGCGCGGCTACCGCCGATCTCCTGTCCACCCTCGCTCTCCAGCGTATAGAAGGCGTCGCATTCCATGCCGGCCGGCTGCCAGATCTTCTCCGACATGTAGTCGGCCAGCGGCTTGCCGATGGCGCGCGTCAGGGCGGCACCGAGGAGATATGTGTCGCCGGAATTGTAGAGAAAGGTGCTGCCCGGCGGATGGGCACGCGGCAGCGACGCCATCAGCTTCAGCACGCCGCCCGGCACCTTGTCGGCCAACGATTTGCTGTAGCGGTTCACGTCGGAACTGCGGTCGCTGTAATCCTCTATCCAGCGCGTGCCGGAGGACATTGTCATGACATGACGCAGCGTCACGCCTTCGTAAGCCGAGTTACGCAGGGCCGGCAGGTAGCGCGTCAGCGCATCGTCGATCGAGGCAATGGCGCCATCCTTGACGGCAGCACCCACCAGCATCGCCGTCATCGACTTCACCGTCGACATGGTCGACCAGCGGTCGTTCTCCTGCAGGCCGAGGCCATAGCGTTCCAGCACGACCTTGCCGTGGCGGATCGCCAGCAGGCCGACGATGGCGTTGCGGTCCATGAAGGACGCGACGTCATGCTCCGCACCATCGATGAGATAGCGCGGCGCGATCTCGTCGCCGCGCGGCAACTCGCGCGCGTCAGGGCCGCGCCGGATCACGCGATGAGCGAACAGCCTGTCGACGATGCGATAGGCGTAGGGCTGGATCGAGGGCGGATAGAGCAGAAAATCCTCACCCCGCGGCAGATGCTGGCGAGGAGCGGAAATCACCGACGCATTTCCGGGCCGGCCTTCAGGTAAAAGCCTTGAAGGTGATGAGAGTGAAGGTGTCCTTCACGCCGGGCAAGGTCTGGACCTTGCTGGTGACGAAATGGCCGATGTCGGTCTTGTCGTCGAGGTAGCACTTCATCAGGAGGTCGTACTGGCCGGAGGTCGAGTGGACTTCCGAGACCTGCTCGACATTCACGGCGTTCTCGGCAACCTCATAGGCCTTGCCGAGCTCGCACTTCACCATGACGAAGATCGTCTGCATTTATCGCGTCGGTTTTGCGAGGAAGGCCGGCACATGGTCGCCGAGACCCTTCGGCGCCGGGGCGCCGTCGTCGCGGTCGCGGCGCGGCTCGTTGCGGCGATCCTGGTTGCGTTCCGGGCGACGCTCCTGATTGCGCTCACCGCCACGTTCGCCAGTACGTTCACCGCCACGCTCTCGGGGCGGCTGCGCCGAACGCTCGGCACGCGGCTCGCGCGGGGCATGGTCACGCGGAGCATGATCACGCGGCGCACGCTCCCGCTCGGGACGGCGCCCGCGATGAGGCCGTTCCGCCTGCGGTTCGCGCGGCGCTTCGGCAATGGCTGCCGGTGCTTCCACGGGCTGCGCGACCTGGTCGACCGGCGGCTGTTCGACCTGCGCCGGATCCGGGCGCGGCTCACGATGTTCGCGGGGTTCGCGGGGCTCACGCGGTTCGCGGCGCGGGCCACGAGCCCGCTCCGGAGCAGCACCGCTGCGAGCGCTGCCGCCAGACCGGCCACCGCGACCGCCCCGTCCCCGGCGACGGCCGTCGCCGGCTTCGAGGGCGGCGCCTTCAAGACCGGGGACTTCGATGCGGGGAATGGTGGTGGTGATCAGCTTCTCGATCGCCTCGATCAAACCGCCCTCGGCCGGAACCGCGAGCGTGAAGGAGTGACCGGTGCGGCCGGCGCGGCCGGTACGGCCGATGCGATGCACGTAGTCTTCCGGCGAGAAAGGCACGTCGTAATTGAAGACGTGGCTCATATCGACGATGTCGAGGCCGCGCGCGGCGACGTCGGAGGCGACGAGGATCTGGATGTCTCCCGCCTTGAAGCGCTCGAGCGTTTCCATGCGCGCCGGCTGGGTCATGTCGCCATGCAGCGCGCCGGCGTTGATGCCGTGCTTCTTCAGCGCGGTATGCAGCGTCGCCACGTCGCGCTTGCGGTTGCAGAAGACGATGGCGTTCTTAACTTCCTGGCTCTTGATCAGGGCCAGGAGTGCATCGCGCTTCTGGTCCTCGTTCACCACGACCAGGCCCTGCACCACGTTGGTATTGGCGCTGGCCGGCGGCGAGACGGTGACTTCCTTGGGATTGCTCAGGAAACGGTCGGCCAGGCGCTTGATCTCCGGCGGCATTGTGGCCGAGAAGAACAGGGTCTGGCGCAGCTTCGGCAGGGTGGAGACGATGCGTTCGACATCGGGGATGAAGCCCATGTCGAGCATGCGGTCGGCTTCGTCGATCACCAGGATCTTGACGTCGTTCAGCAGGATGCCGCCGCGCTCGAAATGATCGAGCAACCGGCCGGGCGTGGCGATCAGGACGTCGACGCCCTTTTCCAGGGCGCGTTCCTGATCGGGGAAGCTCACGCCGCCAATCAGCAGCGCCATGTTGAGCTTGTGATACTTGCCGTAGATCTCGAAGTTTTCGGCCACCTGGGCGGCCAGTTCGCGCGTCGGCTCGAGGATGAGCGAACGCGGCATGCGCGACTTGGCGCGGCCCTCCGACAGGATATCGATCATGGGGAGGACGAAGGAGGCGGTTTTACCAGTGCCGGTCTGGGCGCATCCGAGGACGTCGCGGCCCATCAGGACGATGGGGATGGCTTTTTCTTGGATCAGCGTGGGCTCGGTGTAGCCCTTTTCGGTGATCGCCTGCAGTACCGGGGCGCTGAGCCCCAAACTCTCAAAACTCATTTAGTTTCCGTGGGTTAGTCCGCTAACCGGCTGGACTTCGGGGGCGGTCCCGTAAGGCTCTCTCAAATCGGGCCGGACCGCTGGCGGGCCTGATATGGGGCTTGAGGCCCCTTGAGTCAATGTGGCCCGTTTTTCAGGCCTTGAGCTCGATTTCAACGAAGACGAATTCGTGGTCGTTGAGGTTGAGGACGTCGTGCTGGACGCCCTTCTGGCGGCTGTAGGACACCCCGGCGCGCAGGGGGGCCGGGACGGTCGTTTTGCCGTCCTCGATGTGCAATTCGCCGGTGGTGACCGGGACCACGACATAGTCGTGCATATGGGTGTGCCAACCGGTGTGGCTCCCCGGCGAGAAGCGCCATTCGGTGACGATGACCCGGTCGTTCTCGAGCTGCAGGGTCGGCTTGGCCAGGGGCCGGTCTTTGGTTTCCATCCGAGGAAGCTAATGCGAACCGGCGGGTTTTGTCAGGTGACAGGCCGCCGCGCCATGATTAGGTGTACCTGCACCTTTCTGGAGTATGCGCTTGGCCCATCCCCTGCTTACCGCACCGATCGGCAAGAGCCTGCTGAAGCTGGCCGGTCCCACCACGATGGTGATGGTGGCGCAGACCTTCGTCTCGATGGCGGAGACGTATTTCTTCGGCCGCCTCGGCACCGATGCACTGGCAGGCTTCGCACTGGTCTTTCCGCTCATGATGATGATGACCATGATGTCCGGCGGCGGCATCGGCGGCGGCGTCGCTGCGGCGACGGCGCGCGCCCTGGGCGCCGGACGGCGCGAGGATGCCAGCAAGCTGGTGCTGCATGCGCTGGTCATCGGCGCCACCTTCTCGCTGGTCTTCACCGCCTTCGCCTGGACAATGGCGCCGGCGCTTTACCGGCTGCTCGGCGGCAGCGGCCGCGCGCTGGCGGCGGCACAGGAATACAGCCTCGTCTATTTCACGGGCTCGGTCGCGGTCTGGGCCAACTTCGTCCTCTCCGCCGTGATGCGTGGCGGCGGCGACGCCGCGACGCCCGGCCGCTACATGCTGTTGTCCTCATTGGCGCAGATCCCGCTCTCGGGCGTGCTCGCGCTCGGCGTCGGCAACTGGGAAGGCATCGGCATGGCCGGCCCCGCCATCTCCGCGCTGGTGACCTCGCTTGTATCGGCGCTGCTGCAGGCACGCGCGCTGTGGCGCGGCAAGCTGGGCTTCGTGCCGGCGCTGAACGCACCCTTCCAGCGCCGCCTCTTCTGGGAGATCCTCCGCGTTGGCCTGATTTCCTCCTTCTCGGCGCTGACCGCCAACCTCACGGCGATGATGGTGACGGGCTACGTCGGCCGCTTCGGCATTGCCGCCCTCGCCGGCTACGGCATCGGCGTGCGGCTTGAGTTCATGCTGGTGCCGCTGGCATTCGGCATCGGCTCCGGCCTCACGGTCCTGGTCGGCGTCGCCGCCGGCGCCAACGACTGGCAGCGCGCCGTGCGCGTTGCCTGGATCGGCAGCCTGATCTCGGGCGGCGTGATCGGATTGTTCGGCTGGATCGTAGCGCTGGTGCCGGAAGGCTGGGCGCGGCTCTTCACCTCGGACCCCGCCGTCATCGAAGCCACCGTCGGCTACATCACGCGCGTGGCGCCTTTCTATTGCCTGTTCGGCGTCGGCATGACGCTGAGCTTCGCCAGCCAGGGCGCGGGCCGCATGGCGGCGCCCTTCGCCGCTGGCATCACACGCCTGATCGTGGCGACCTCCGGCGGCTGGATCGCCATCGAGCTGCTGGGCTGGGGACTGACCGGCGTCTACTGCGCCATCGCCGTGGGCATGATCTGCTTCGGCGCCATCATCATCGTCCCGCTGCTGATCAGCCCGTGGCGCGCGCGGGCGCCGCGGTTGGCGGCGACTGCAGCGGCTTAACGAACGCCGAGCTTCTTCAGGGAGCGGTCGATCCACTGCGCGGCGATGCGTTCCTGCACGCCATTCTGACGCAGACGCTGGCGCAGATTTGAAAAGTCGACGCGGTCGAGCTCCTGATCCTGGTTAAAGCAGGAGAACACCACGGTCTCCTTGCCCGTCACCGGATCCCTATGGAGCTGCAGGCACTGGGCGCAGATCTCCTTCATCATGCATTGCATGGGGGAGTTGATCGAGCCGAAGGCCTTGTGCTCGGGCTTGAGGAAGGGTTTGAGCACGGCCTGACGCGCCAGACGCACGGCGTTCATCATGCCGTCCGAGCCGATGGCCACGATACGATCGGCATTGCTGTAGGGGATCGGCTGCTCGCCCAGTTCGCCTGACGCGTACTGGCGCATTGCCTCGACGATATTGCCGACCAGCGATTTGTCCTGCGGGCGGTTGGCCGTGAAGCCCGGCGCCTCGTCGCAGCACCAGACGACGACATCGGCGGCGGCTTCGATCTCCCCGATCTTGTAGCGGTCGATGACTTTCTTGTAGCCGGCGAAGTACAGCACCTTGCTGCCGACCTTGCGGAAAGCTTGACCGATCGAGAACAGCACCGCGTTGCCGAGGCCACCACCCACCAGCACCACGGTCTCACCCGGCTCGATCTCGGTCGGAGTACCCGTCGGGCCCATGACGATCACCGGCTCGCCCGGCTTGAGCTGCGCGCAAAGGTCCGACGAGCCGCCCATCTCCAGCGTGATCATCGACAGCAGGCCCTTGTCCTTGTCGACCCAGGCGCCCGTCAATGCAAGGCCCTCCATGGTCAGCAGCGTGCCGTCAACCTTCTGCGAATGCGCCTCGTAGTTCTGCAGCCGATAGAACTGGCCGGGCTCGAAGTTGCGCGCCGCCGCCGGCGCCTCGACCACGACCTCGATGATGGTTGGCGTCAGCCGATCGACGCGCACGACGCGGGCGCGCCAGTCGCGATTGGCCTCGGCCAGGATTTCGGCCGGCGTACGCTTCGGCGGCGCGAGCTTCTCCATGGTGCGCGTCAGCACCGGATAGCCCTGCTTGGCGCCACCCATCGCCTTTACCACGTTGCCGGCGAAGGACGGATGAAGGTCGCCGAAGAACGACATGAAGCGGCCATCGACATGGCGGTACATCAGCACACGCACATCGGCCGGCTTGCAGAGGCGCTCAGGCGTGACGATGTTGCCGTCCTCATCGAGAGCCCGGAAATACTTGCCGTCGATGAAGGCATGCGTCGCGTCCTCGCGCGCCAGCACCGTGTTGGGCTGCGTGCCTGCCGCCACCAGGATCGTACGTGCCGGCAGAGTCGCCTCGACCTTGGCGCCGCCCTGCTCGCCCGCCACCTTCAGCGCCCTGGCGCGGCCCAGATCATCGACCTCGACGGCTATGGGCGACAGGCCTTCGGCGAAGCGGATGTCCTCTTCCAGCGCCTTGAAGACTTCCTCGTGATTGAGCGTGTACGAGGGCGAATCGATCAGGCGGCGGCGATAGACCAGCGTGACGCCGCCCCATCCGTTCACCAACCTGGTGATCGCCGGCTCGCGGCCTTCGCTCGCGGCCTTGCTGCGCTCGGCGCGAAGCGCCTCGGCGTGCGCGATGAACTCGGCCGAGACCTCGCGTTCCTCGTCGCTCCAGCCCGCCTGCACGGCGGCTTCGCCGCGCTCGGCGACCAGCGTCTCGTGCCGCGCCAGGAATTTCTCCACCTGCAGCGGATAATAAGCGAGCGACTCGGTTGCGGTGTCGATGGCGGTCAGGCCGCCACCAATCACGATCACCGGCAGGCGGATCTGCAGGTTGGCGATGGAGTCTTTCTTGGCCGCGCCCGTGAGCTGCAGCGCCATCAGGAAGTCCGAGGCCGCACGCACGCCGCGCGCCAACCCGTTCGGCAGGTCGAGCACGGTGGGCTTACCGGCGCCGGCGCAGAGCGCCACATGGTCGAAGCCCATGGCGAAGGCCCCCTCGACCGTCACCGTGCCGCCGAAGCGCACGCCGCCAAACATCGAGAACTGCCCGCGCCGCTCCAGTAGCAAGCGCACGATCTTGAGATAGTTCTTGTCCCAGCGCACGGTGATGCCGTATTCGGCGACGCCGCCAAATCCCGCCAGCACGCGCTCGCCCAGGTCCTCGCGCAGCGCCTCGACATCGGCCACCGGCTCGAAGGCGGCTCGCGTGCCATCGGTGGTGACACCCGACTGCGCGACCGGCAGCGGCTCGATCTTGAGGCCGTCGATGCCCAGCACGGTATGGCCGTCGTTCATCAGGTGGTGCGAAAGGTTGAAGCCCGCCGGGCCGAGGCCGACCACCAGCACGCTGCGACCGGTCGAGGGACGCGGGATCGGGCGGCGCAGGTTGAGCGGGTTCCAGCGCGTCAGCAGCGAATAGATCTCGAAGCCCCAGGGCAGACCAAGCACATCCTTGAGGGTGCGCGTCTCGATCTGCGGGATGTCGACCGGTTCCTGCTTTTGATAGATGCAGGCCTTCATGCAGTCGTTGCAGATACGATGGCCGGTCGCCGCCAGCAGCGGATTGTCGATCGCAGCGATCGCCAGCGCGCCGATGGAGAAGCCCTCGCTCTTGAGCTGGTTCATCTCCGAGATTTTTTGCTCAAGCGGGCAGCCCGCCAGAGTCACACCGAAGAGCGATTTCTGGAAGGCACCGGTCTTGCGGTCCTTGAGGCCCCGGGAGCAACTGTCCTTGCCCTGGTGATGGCAGAAGATGCAGTAGTGCGTCTGGTCGAGTGCGCGCACCAGATCGAAGCCCTGATCAGTAAGCGAAAAGCCCTCGCGATGGCGCAGCAGCGGTCGCGGCAACTTCATCTTTGTCACGCCATCGACCACTTCGGTCTCGATTGGCACGAGATGCTCGAAGTCGAGTTTGTGCGGCACCTTGAACAGCGGCCCGTCGCGATGGCGCGCCTTGCCCTCGGGATGGTACAGCGCCCAGGCGGCGTAACGCGTCAGCGCCTCGATTTCGGGCGAGGGCTCACCAACCTTGAATTCAACGCCCAGCACACCCTGCACCGCGCGGGCGAAGGCAACTTCCGCCTCTTCCAGCGTTGCCGGCGTCGTCGCGGAAAAATCGACCCAGCGCGCGACCTCGGCGGTCATGGTGGCGCCGTCGAGCACCTGCGCCGCGTCTGTCTTGATGGCGCGCGTGGCATAGCGCTGCACGAACAGGCGCTTGGCGTCGTAGAGCACGGCGAGATGCGTATGCGCTGCGCGCAAGGCCGCCGTCTGCTTCGACACGCCGAACAGCTGGCCGACAAAATCTTCTAGCGGACGCGCGAGGTCGATCAGCAGATTGGACTCGTCCTTGGCCGCCAGCGCCTCGGGTGCGGAGCGGGCGCCCATCAGCAGCGCGTGCAGGCCAGCATTCTCGTCTTCCAGCCAGGCGATGAAAGCCGCGTCGAGGCGGGCGAGGCCATCACGGTCGTAAAGATCGGGGAGGCTGAGCCCGTGAGCCAGCGCGAGGGCGGTCATTGCCGATTATCCGCAAGAAACGAGGGGTAATTGTTCGTATACGAACCGATTAGCCGGGACGGCGTTTCGGCGCAAGCCGTGCAGATTCGCGACATTCTTTCATAATGACGTAGAGCCCTCCTTCGCGCATCGTTCGCCGCCCAAGCCGTACCCATGCAAACCATGCTCATGCAACCCGTGCCCGCCGTCGTGCGCAACTGGCTGATCGCCGTTGCTGCCATGATATTTTTCATGATCGTGCTCGGCGCGCTCACACGCTTGACCGAATCGGGCCTGTCGATGGTCGAATGGAAGCCGGTGACGGGCTGGCTGCCGCCGATCGGTGACGCCGCCTGGCAGGCCGAGCTGCAGAAATATCTGTCGTCGCCGCAGGGCCGCTTGATCAATCGTGGTTTCAACGTCGAGGAATTCCGGCAGATCTTTTGGCTGGAGTATTTGCATCGCCTGTGGGGCCGGTTGATCGGCATCGCCTTCGCCCTTCCGCTCGCCTGGTTCTGGTTCCGCGGATATCTCACGCCGAAGCTCAAGCCCCGTCTGATCGCGCTCCTTCTGCTGGGCGGACTGCAAGGCGCCCTCGGCTGGGCCATGGTCGCTTCGGGCCTGGTCGACCGGCCGTCTGTCAGCCACTACCGTCTCGCCGCCCATCTCATGCTCGCGGTAGCGCTCTACGCCTGTACGCTCTGGCTGATCCTGACGCTGGGCCCGCAGGGATCGCAACACGACGATCCCAGGACGCGGCGAAAGTCGGCCTCGCTGATCGGCCTTCTGGTCATCGTCATGACCTGGGGCGCGTTCATGGCGGGCCTGCGCGCCGGCACCGCGCACAGCACCTTCCCCACCATGTCGGGCTATTGGATTCCACCCGGACTGTTCGACCTCTCGCCGTGGTGGATCAATCCTTTCGAGAACGGCGCGACGATCCAGTTCATTCATCGCTGGCTTGCCACGATTCTGGTGCTGGGCGTACTCGCCTTGCCGATCCGCGCACGACGTCCCGAGGCCTGGGCCGCGGCTGGCATGGCCCTCGTGCAATTGAGCCTCGGCATCGCAACCATCCTGAGCGGCGTCGATATTGTACTCGCGACGGCGCATCAGGCCGGCGCCGTTCTGCTGCTCGCCGCCTTGTTGGTCGTTCTTTATCGCTCGGCTATGGTCCGGACATGAAAGAGCTGAACTGGCCCAAGCACCTCGCCGCCACACCCGCGGCCCGAGGTCGTCGCGGGTTGGCCGTCGCGGGCATCGCCATTCTGCTGGCTGCTATCGGCTTCACTGCCTGGTTCGCCGACGGCTCGTTCTCCAAGCCGCAAGTTGCGGTGCCCGCACCTGCTCCGACCGAACCGGCGGCGACGCAAGTTGCCGTGATCGTCCCCGCGGCTGAAGAGCCGCCGCCGTTGTCGGCAGCTGAAGTCACCAAGAGTGCGCCGACGGTCGAGGCGCCGAAGACTGAGCCGGCAAAGGCCGCCATCCCGGCGGCGATGCCGACGGATTGGGCGACGGTGGCGCAGGACGAATTGAAGAGCCGTGCCGAAGCCAATGAGATTCTCGCCATGGAAGAGATGGCGCGCCGCCTTATCCAGGGTATCGGCGTGCCCAAGGACCAGCAGGGCGGCGCCGGCTGGCTGGTGCGCGCAGCCCAGGTTGGCTCGCCGCAATCGGCCTTCAACGTCGGTGTGATGTACGAGCGCGGTTTCGTCGTCGAGCGCGATTCGACGCGCGCCGCCGAATGGTACCGCAAGGCCGCCGAGGCCAATGTTGCGATGGCACGGCACAATCTGGCGCTGCTGTTGCGCGACGGCAAGGGCTCGGCGCGCAACGTCGCCGAGGCGATCGTGCTGCTGCGGGCCGCCGCCAAGCAGGGCATGTCGGCCTCGATGTTCACGCTGGGCGATATCTACGAGCGTGGCGATTCCGGCACCAAGGATCTCGCTTTGGCGCTCGCCTGGTTCGCCATCACCGCGGAATTCGAGCGGCAGGCCAGCAAGGGCGCCGAAACGCCGCTGATCAAGACCTCGACTCAACGCGCGCAAGCCCTGCAACGCACGCTCACGCCGGCCGAACTCGAAAAGGCGCGCGTGCTGGGCCAGAACGAGTTCAAGGTGATCGTCGATGCGCTCTCGCTCAGCGTGGCCCCGCAGCTCAAATCGGAGCCATCGCCGCCGCAAGCCGCCGTCCCGGCCGCGCCGCCGCCCGATGCGCCGGGTTGGCCGGCCACCAACAGCGGCGATCAGGTGCGCGCCATCCAGCAGGCGCTGTTCGACCTCAAGCTGGTGCGCGACAAGCCCGATGGCGCCATGGGCCCCAATACGCGCGCGGCGATCCGCCAGTTCCAGCGCAGCATGTCGATGCGCGAGACCGGCGAGCCCACCAAGGAAATCTATGGTGCGCTGAAGGAGATGCTGTCGCGCCGCGACACCGTGGCGAACTCGCCCCTGCCCGCGCCGCCGCAAATCGCCAAAGCCGAGCCTGAGAAAACCGAGAACAAAGCCGAGACCAAACCGGAAGCAAAGCCAGAGCCGCCGAAAGCGGAAACCAAGGTCGAGCCGCCCAAGCCCGCACCGGCACCGGCGGGCATCGATTCGCCCAAGCCCGAGCCGCCAAAAGTCGTGGAAACCAAGCCCGCGCCACCGGTGCCCGAACCGCAAATCAACATCGGCATGGCGCCGCCCCCACCGCCGCCGCCGACGTCGGCCGATATCGCCAAGTCGACGCCCAAGCCGCCGCCGCCCAAGCCCGATCCCGATGCCTGGCCCCCTACCACAGCCGACCAGATCAAGGCTGTGCAGGGCTTGCTGCGCGAGTTGAACTTCTACAGCGGCAAGGCCGATGGCCAGGCCGGCTCGGCAACCAAGTCGGCGATCCGTGAATACGAGCGCGCCAGCGGGCTGAAGGAAAGCGGCGAGCCCGGCAAGGCGCTGTTCGACTCGCTGAAGGAAATGCGCGCGCTGATGAAGCGCTAGAGGAAGCGGCCGATATGCCGCCACCAGGAGGCGGGCAGAGATTCCGAGGCGCGCAGGGCGCGCGCCGCATCGTCGCAGATCGCAAAACAGGTGGCGCCGCTGCCGCTCATCGCGGCGTAACGTACGCCGTCGCCTGCCCGCAAGGCCGCCAGCACCTCGGCCACGACCGGCTCCTGCGAGATTGCGGCATCGGCGAGGTCGTTGCCACGCGCAGCCATTGCCTCGGTGAAATCGGCGAGATCGCGCCAGGCGCTGTCGAGCGGCTTGGCCATCGAGAAGCCACGGCGGCGCGCAGCGAAGACCTCGGCCGTGGGCAGCCGGACGCCGGCATTGACCAGCAGCAGCGCGCAGTCGGGCAAGGGCGGCACCGGCGTCAGCCGCTCGCCGATGCCGGAGACCAGCGACGCCCGGCCAGCCAAGCACATTGGCACGTCGGCGCCCAGTCGCTGGGCGAGGTCGAACAGCTCCTCGACCGGCAGTGCCACATTCCATAGCTCGCCGAGCGCCTGAAGCGTCGCTGCCGCATCGGCCGATCCACCTCCCAGGCCGGCGGCGATGGGAATGTTCTTTTCGAGCCGGAGCGCCACACGTGGCGAGACACCGGCACGGTCGGCGAGATGGCGCGCGGCGCGTAGCACGAGGTTGTCGGATTCGGCGGCCAGCGTGCCGGCTTGCGGACCTTCGACGGTGAGCGACAGGCGGTCGGACGGCAGGGCTTCGATGCGGTCGGCGAGGTCGGCGAAGGCGATCAGCGAATCGAGCAGGTGGTAGCCGTCGGCACGGCGGCCGACCACGTTCAGCCAGAGATTGACCTTGGCGGGAGCAGCCCGCGTGACGGCATTCACGCCGCTACTCAGCCGCCCTGTTTCTTGTCGGCGGCTTTTTCGTAGACGGTCGGCTTATCGTTGCCCGGGTTGAGGCCGTTGCCGAGCTTGTCTTTGATCACCGGCACGCGGTCCTTGTCGGGCTTCTGGTGCAGCGCCCGCTCCCACTGGAAGCGGGCCTCGCGGTGGCGGCCGACATGCCAGTAGGCGTCGCCCAGATGCTCGACGACGGTAGCGTCGTCGCCCTTCTGCTCGCTCGCGCGCTCCAGCCATTCGACGGCGGTGTCGAACTGGCCGAGACGGTAATGGGCCCAGCCGACGCTGTCGGAGATGGCGCCGTCGTCGGGGCGCAGCTCGGTGGCCCGCGTCAGCATTTTCATGCCTTCGTCGAGATTGAGACCCTGGTCGATCCAGCTATAGCCGAGATAGTTGAGCACATAGGGCTGCTCGGGCGAGAACTCGAGCGCCCGCTTCATGTCGGCCTCGGCCTCGGACCATTTCTTGGTGCGCTCGAGGACGATGCCGCGGCCGAAATAGATCGACCAGTGGCGCTCCTCCGGCGCCTTGAGGCGCGAGACGGCGGTGTTGTAGGCAGCCACCGCGTCGGCCCAACGCTCCTTGCCACGCAGCAGGTCGGCCAAAGTCAGTGCCGCGTCGATGCGCTCGGGCTTCTCGGCGATCAGCGCACGCAGGCGGGTGATGGCCGATTCGAGGCGGTCCTCCTGCGCGTCGAGCGCGGCGGTCCGCAAACGCGCCTGCCACGACAGCGGCGAGGTCGGGCCGATCCTGGTCAATGCCGCCACCGCTTTCTGCGGCATCTGGAACTGCTCGTAGAGCCCCGAGATCATCAGCCAGGAGAAATCGTGATCGGGCTTCAGGTCGGTGGCGAGCAGCTGGAAAATCAGCGCCAGGTCGGCACGCTGGTTGCGCGCATCGGAGCCCAGGATGCCGCCTATATCGAACAGGATTTCCGAGATGCCGGCAGCGGGCGACACCGGCTTGGGCGTGGTGGCGGCGGCCACCACGCCGTCCATCACGACCGAGTCGCTGTACTTCTCGCCATAGGTCTTGAGGATGGTGCGCGCATCGTCGACTTTGCCGAGACGGCGCAGCCCTTCGGCCACCGACATGGTCGTGCGCAGGCCTGAACGGTCGAGCTCCAACGCGCGGCGATACTTGGCCTCGGCGGCGGCGCGATCGCCCGCCATCTCGTCGATCTGTGCCTCGATCACCAGCGACGGCGCCTCGGCGCGCTCGCCGGCGGCGGGCTTCAGCTTGGCGAGAAAGGCGCGCGCGGCCGGAAAGTCCTTCTGCCCCGCTTTCAGCCAGGCGAAGACGTAATCCTTGAGCGGCCCGAGCTGGTTCTCGGCGCCGATGCGCCCGAGCTGCTGCTCGGCGGCCTTGTAGTCGCCCTTCTTGACCTGCTGCATCGCCACCACGAGGTTGGCGAAACCATCGCCCGGCTTCTGCACCAGGACCTGCGGTGCGAGCTGGGCGGCGGCCTCGAGACGCCCGGCATACATGCGCAGGCGGAAGGCCGCATATTGCAACTCGACGTCGCCCGGCATCTGGGCCAGCGCAAGGTTGAATTGCTCTGCAGCGGTGTCGTAGTCGTGGTCCTGCTCGGCCACACGCGCGGCGAGATAGCGGCCGCTCAGCGAGATCTGCGAGGCTTGCCCGCGTCGCGGCGCCTGCGCCCCGGCCTCCTTCGGCAAGCTGGCGATGACGAGCGGCGCCGCGCCGAGAAGGGCGGCTCCAAGAAGAACCGCGGAAATTGTACGAACGCCCATCAATTGGCCCATCACATGTTCGGGTAATTTGGTCCGCCGCCACCCTCGGGGACGGCCCAGTCGATATTCTGCGCCGGATCCTTGATGTCGCAGGTTTTGCAATGAACGCAATTCTGCGCATTGATCTGGAAGCGCGGCTGGCCGTTGTCGGCCGTCACCACCTCATAAACGCCCGCCGGACAGTAACGCTGCGCCGGCTCGGCGTAGAGCGGCAAGTTGACCGCGATCGGGATCGAGGGATCCTTCAACTTGAGGTGAACCGGCTGGTCCTCCTCATGGTTGGTGCTCGACAGGAACACCGACGAGAGCTTGTCGAAGCTCAGCACTCCATCGGGCTTGGGATACTGGATCGGCGTGAACTCGCTCGCCGGACGCAGGGTCTCGAAATCGGCCTTCTTGTGGTGCAGCGTCCACGGCAGGCGAATGCCGAGATCGTGCATCCACATGTCGAAGCCGCCGTAGATCGTGCCCAGGATCGTACCCCAGCGCAGCGCCGGCTTGACGTTGCGAACCTTGTCGAGATCCTTCCAGATCCACGACTTCCTGAGGTTGTCGCCGTAGCTGGTGAGTTCGTCGCGGCCTTCCTTGCCGGCGGCCAGCGCCTCGAAGGCCGATTCGGCAGCCAGCATCCCGCTCTTGATGGCATTATGGCTGCCCTTGATGCGCGGCACGTTGACGAAGCCGGCGGAGCAGCCGATCAGCGCGCCCCCGGGGAAGGTCAGTTTGGGAATCGACTGCAACCCGCCTTCGTTGATGGCGCGCGCGCCATAGGCCAGGCGCTTGCCACCCATCAGGTATTTGGCGACCTCGGGATGCGTCTTGAAGCGCTGGAACTCGTCGAAGGGCGAGAGATAGGGATTCTCGTAGTTGAGATGCACCACGAAGCCGATCGACACGAGATTGTCGTCGAAGTGATACATGAACGAGCCGCCGGCGCTACCGGTCTCGGTGAGCGGCCAGCCCTGCGAATGAACGACCAGGCCCTTCTGGAACTTGGCTGGATCCACCTGCCACAGCTCCTTGAGGCCGAGGCCGAACTTCTGCGGATCGACGCCGGCGCGCAGGTCGAACTTCGTCATGAGCTGCTTGGCGAGCGACCCGCGCACACCCTCGGCGATCAGCGTGTACTTGGCATGCAGCTCCATGCCCTCGGTGTAACTGTCCTTATGCGTGCCATCCTTGGCGACGCCCATGTCGCCCGTGGCGACGCCGGTCACCGCGCCGTCCTCGTTGTAGAGAACCTCGGCGGCGGCAAAGCCCGGATAGATCTCGACGCCCAGCGCCTCGGCCTGCTGACCGAGCCAGCGGCAGACATTGCCCAGGCTGACAATGTAATTGCCATGATTGTTCATCAATCGCGGCATCGTGAAATTGGGGAAGCGGAAGGAGCCGGTCTTGGTCAGCCACAGAAAGCGATCGTCAGTGACCTGGGTTTCGAGCGGCGCGCCCTTTTCCTTCCAGTCGGGGATCAGCTCGTTGAGACCGATCGGATCGACCACGGCGCCGGACAGGATATGGGCACCGATTTCCGAGCCCTTCTCAAGCACGCAGACGGAAACCTCGTGATTGCGCTCGGCCGCGAGCTGCTTCAGCCGGATCGCCGCCGACAGCCCGGCCGGGCCGCCACCAACGATCACCACATCGTATTCCATCGCCTCGCGCGCCATGCCCGTCTCGCCCTGCAGTAGCTTTTCCCGATGGACGCGCCGCCCAACGGCAGCGATCCTGACAAATTAGATAGCCTGTCGGGGGTAAAATCGCCACCCGCTGAAAGGGGAATTCCCGTGGCCGAACTCAACGATATCGAGAGCAAACTCTTCACGGCCCGTGATTTTCGCCTCGAAAGTGGCCAGATCCTGCCAGTGCTGGAACTGGCTTACGAGACTTACGGCAGCCCGACCCCAGCCGGCGACAACGCCATCCTGATGGTGCACGGCTATACCTCCAGCCATCATGCCGCAGGCCGCAACGCCAAGGGCAAGCAGGGCTTGGGTGTACCGGAGGACTCGGCAGGCTGGTTCGATGGCCTGATCGGCCCAGGCAAGGCGGTCGATACCGACAAATACTTCGTGGTCTCGGTGAATGCCCTGGGCTCCGCGCATGGCAGCAGCGGCGCCAACCGGACCGACCCGCGCACGGGCAAGCCCTACGGCCCGACCTTCCCCGAAATCACGCTGCGCGACATGGTCGCCAGCCAGAAGCTGCTGGTCGATTCGCTCGGGCTCAAGAGCCTCGTGGCGGTGATCGGCCCCTCGATGGGCGGCTTCCAGTCGTTCCAATGGGCCGCGTCCCATCCCGGGTTCATGAAAGGCATCGCGGCTTCGGTCACCTCGCCGCGCGCGCCGGCGCGGGGTGGCGGGCTCGAGCAGCTGCAGAAGCGCCTCGCCGGCGATCCGCACTGGAACGGCGGCTGGTACTACGAGAATGGCGGCATCGCAGCCACGCTCGAAGAGATCCGCTACGATACGCTGCTGAACTACGGCCAGGCCGAAGCCGAAGCCAAGATAGCCGCGAAGAGCTGGGCGAAGATCTATGACGGCCATTCGCTGGTCACGCTGCGCCGGGCGATCGACGGCTTCGACATCACGCACCAGTACGACCGGCTGAAGCAGACCAAGGTGCTTTACGTCATCTCCAAGACCGACAAGCTATTCGATCTCACCGCCTGCGCTACCTATGCGCTCGACATGCGCAAGGCCGGGGTCGATATCACTTATGTCGAGATGCCGTCGGACAAGGGACACATGGCAAGCCATGCGGATGCCGCGATGTGGGCCCCGATCCTCGGTGCCTTCCTGAAGCGACTGGGATGAACGAGGCCGCCCCCTCGCGCGAAGAGATCGCCGCGCTGCTGAAATGGTACGTTGACCAGGGCGTCGACGAGACCATCGGCGAGGAGGCGATGGACCGATTTTCAGCACCTGTACCGGCGCCTGCTCCCGCCACCGCGCCGATAGCGGCCCCTACGGCAGCACCGACGCCCATCCGCGCCGCCGCGCCTGCGCCCGCCGCGCCGCCACCGCGTGCACCGGTACCACTCGAGTCGCCACAGGTGGTCGACGATGCCCGCATCCTCGCCGCCAACGCCAGTACCATCGAGGAACTCGAAGCCGCCGTGCGCGCCTTCGAAGGCTGCACTTTGAAGCGCACCGCCAAGAACACCGTCTTCGCCGACGGCCTGCCCAACTCGCCGGTGATGATCGTGGGCGAAGCACCCGGCGCCGACGAAGATCGGCTGGGCAAGCCCTTCGTTGGCGTCAGCGGCCAGTTGATGGACCGCATGATGGGCGCCATCGGCCTCCACCGCGCCGGCGGCTTCTACATCACCAATATTCTTTTCTGGCGACCACCGGGAAATCGCACGCCGACCCTGGCCGAGCAGGCCATGTGCCTCGCCTTCACGCGCCGCCATATCGAACTGGTGCGGCCGAAGCTGCTTGTGTTGGCGGGCGGCGTCTCGGCCAAATCGGTACTCGACACCACCGAAGGCATCATGCGGTTGCGCGGCAAGTGGACCAACTATCGCCTGGCCGACGGCACGGAAATCCCGACCATGCCGACCTTCCATCCCGCCTATCTGCTGCGCACACCCGCCAGCAAGCGGCAGAGCTGGCTCGACATGCTGGCGATCGATAAGAAGTTGAGCGAGCTGGGCGTTAAAGCTTCTTCCTGAGGAAGAATTTCTTGTGCTCGCCGGGATAACCGTCGAGCGTGCCGAAGACTTCGTAGCCGCGCTTCTCGTAGAACGGGCGCGCCTGGAAGGAATGAGTGTCGAGCGCCACCGAGTGACAATGGCGCTCGCGGGCATAGGCTTCGGCCGCATCCATCATCTGCGTGGCGTGCCCCTTGCCGCGCACCGCCTCATCGACCCACAGATACGAGATATGCAGCCAGCCGCCCCAGATCATGCCGAGGAGGCCGCCCATGGTCTCGCCGCGCGCGCTTCTGAGGAAGAAATTGGTCGGATAGTAGGCCGACACGCCGGTGGCGGCGAAGTTGTGGAAGTCGACGCCGGTCTTTACCCGCTCGACAGCCTCGCCATCGGGCATCTGGTCGAAGACGACCTTCAACTCAGCCATCCAACTCAACCATTGGCAGCCTTCGGCACCTTGAGGCGACCTACGGCCTCGCGCACCGGACCTTCGAGCCCGGCACCGCCGGCGGCCAAGTGTGCCACGATGGCGGCACGCATACGCGGATCCCAGAATTTCTGCAGATGATCGGCGATGGCGGCAACCGGATCGGCGCCGCGCTGCGGCACGAAGAACTTGCCGATCTGGTTGGCCATCATCACCAGCTTGTCGTCGGTCGATATCATCCCGGCCTACTCCGCCGCGACTTTGGCGATCCGCCGGCTGTTGTCGGCCTGTCCGGCATAGCCCTTCTGCCATTCGCTCGGCCCGTTGGACGGCGAGACCTGGACGGCGGTGACCTTGTATTCCGGGCAATTCGTCGCCCAGTCGGAATACTCGGTGGTGACGACATTGGCCTGCGTGTCGGGATGATGGAAGGTCGTATAGACCACGCCCGGCGCCACGCGATCGGTGATGCGCGCACGCAACGCCGTGCCGCCGGCGCGGCTGTCGAGCTTCACCCAGTCGCCGTCGCGCACGCCGCGCAGTTCGGCGTCGTGCGGATGGATCTCCAGCAGATCCTCGGCATGCCACGCGACGTTGCCAGTGCGCCGCGTCTGGGCGCCGACGTTGTAATGACTGAGGATGCGGCCCGTCGTCAGCAGCAGCGGGAAGCGCGGCCCCGTGCGCTCGTCGGTCGGTACATACTCGGTGATCATGAAGTTGCCCTTGCCGCGGGCGAAGCCGCCGATATGCATGATCGGCGTGCCAAGCGGTGCCGCCTCGTTGCACGGCCATTGGACCGAGCCGACCTTGTCGAGCAGATCGTAGGAGACCCCGGCGAAGGTGGGCGTGAGTGCGGCGATCTCGTCCATGATCTCCGAGGGATGGTTGTAGGGCATCTCGAAGCCCATCGCCTTGGCGATGGCCAGCGTGATTTCCCAGTCGGCCATTCCGTTCTTCGGCGTCATGACCTTGCGCACGCGGTTGATGCGGCGTTCGGCGTTGGTGAAGGTGCCGTCCTTCTCGAGGAAGGTCGAGCCCGGCAGGAAGACATGGGCGTAGTTCGCCGTCTCGTTCAGGAACAGATCCTGCACGACGACGCATTCCATCGCCGCCAGCGCCTTCACAACATGGGCGGTGTTGGGATCGGACTGCAGGATGTCCTCGCCCTGGACATAGATGCCCTTGAAGGTGCCGTCGATCGCCGCATCGAACATGTTGGGGATGCGCAGGCCGGGCTCGTTGTCGAGCGGCACGCCCCATAGTTTCTCGAACATGGTGCGCGTGGCGTCGTCGGAGATGTGGCGATAGCCGGTCAGCTCGTGCGGGAACGAGCCCATGTCGCAGGCGCCCTGGACGTTGTTCTGGCCGCGCAGCGGGTTCACGCCGACGCCGCGCCGCCCGAGATTGCCGGTGACCATCGCCAGATTGGCGAGCGCCATGACGGAGGTGGTGCCCTGGCTGTGCTCGGTGATGCCGAGACCGTAGTAGATCGCGCCGTTGCCGCCAGTGGCGAAGAGACGGGCAGCACCGCGGATCGCTTCCGGTGAGACGCCGGCGATGAGACCGACGGCCTCCGGGCTGTTCTGCGGCTCGCAAACGAAGGCAGCCCAATGCTCGAAGGCGTCGCGATCGCAGAAGTCGCGAACGAAGGCCTCGTCTGTCAGACCTTCGGTGACGATCGTGTGAGCCAGCGCGTTGAGGATCGCGGCATTGGTGCCCGGCTGCAACGGCAGGTGATATTGCGCCTCGATATGGGGCATGCGCACGAGGTCGGTACGGCGCGGATCGATCACAATCAGCTTGGCGCCCGCGCGCAGGCGCTTCTTCATCCGTGAGGCAAAGACGGGATGGGCATCGGTCGGATTGGCGCCGATCACCAGGATCACGTCGCTCTCGTCGACCGAATCGAAATCCTGGGTGCCGGCCGAGGTACCGAAGGTGGCTCGCAGGCCATAGCCGGTCGGCGAATGGCAGACGCGGGCGCAGGTGTCGACGTTGTTGTTGCCGAAGCCGCCGCGGATCAGCTTCTGAACCAGGTAGGTTTCCTCGTTGGTGCAACGCGAGGAGGTGATGCCGCCGATCGCCAGCTTCCCGTGCTGGGCCTGCAAGCGCCTGAACTCGGAGGCGACGCGATCGATCGCGACGTCCCAGCTCACCTCGCGCCACGGCTGGTCGATGGTCTCGCGGATCATCGGCTTTAGGATGCGTTCCTTGTGATTGGCGTAACCCCAGGCGAAGCGGCCCTTGACGCAGGAATGGCCGTGGTTGGCCTTGCCGTCCTTGTAGGGAACCATGCGCACCAGCTCTTCGCCGCGCATCTCGGCCTTGAAACTGCAGCCAACGCCGCAATAGGCGCAGGTCGTGACCACTGAATGCTCGGGCTGGCCGATCTCGATCAGGCTCTTCTCCGACAGGGTGGCCGTCGGGCAGGCCTGCACGCAGGCACCGCAGGACACGCATTCTGAACTGAGGAAATCGTCGCTCAGCATGCCGGCCGAGACCTTGGAGTCAAAGCCGCGACCCTGGATGGTGAGCGCGAAGGTGCCCTGCACTTCCTCGCAGGCGCGCACGCAGCGCGAGCAGACGATGCACTTGGAGGCGTCGAAGGTGAAATACGGGTTCGACTCGTCCTTCTCCACCTTGAGGTGGTTCTCGCCCTGGTAACCGTAACGCACGTCGCGCAGGCCGACGGCGCCCGCCATGTCCTGCAGCTCGCAGTCGCCGTTGGCCGCGCAGGTCAGGCAGTCGAGCGGATGATCGGAGATGTAGAGCTCCATCACGCCCTTGCGGACCTGCTTCAGCCGCTCGGTCTGGGTCGACACGACCATGCCGGGCGCAACCGGCGTCGTGCAGGAGGCCGGCGTGCCGGGACGGCCGGCGATCTCGACGAGGCAGAGGCGGCAGGAACCGAAGGCGTCGACGGAGTCGGTGGCACAGAGCTTGGGGACCTGGATGCCGGCATCCATGGCCGCCCGCATGATCGAGGTGCCGGACGGCACCGTCACCGTGTTGCCGTCGATGGTCAGGCTGATCGTGTCCGCTGCCGTGCTGGGCGGCGTGCCGTAGTCGATCTCGTGGATGAGAGACATGACCTGCTCCTGCCTATTCCGCCGCGGCCGCAAGGCGCGGACGGTTGAAGTCCTCGGGGAAATGTTTGATCGCGCTCATCACCGGATAGGGCGTGAAGCCGCCCAGCGCGCAGAGCGAGCCGAATTTCAGCGTCTGGCAAAGGTCGGTGACCAGCGCGAGGTTGGCCTCGACCCGATCGCCCGCGATGATCTTGTCCATGGTCTCGGTGCCGCGCACCGAGCCGATACGGCAGGGCGTACACTTGCCGCAGGATTCGATGGCGCAGAACTCGAGGGCGAAGCGTGCCTGCTTCGCCATGTCGACGCTGTCGTCGAAAACGACGATGCCGCCATGGCCGATTAGCCCCTCGCGCGCGGTGAAGGCCTCGTAATCGAACGGCGTGTCGAACAGGGCGCGCGGGAAATAGGCGCCGAGGGGGCCGCCGACCTGCACGGCACGGACCGGCCGGCCGCTGGCGGTGCCGCCGGCAATGTCGTCGACGATCTCGCCCAGGGTCAGGCCGAAGGCCGCTTCGAACAGGCCGCCATGCTTGGCGTTGCCGGCGATCTGGATCGGCATGGTGCCGCGCGAGCGGCCCATGCCGAGATCGGCATAGTGTTTGGCGCCATCGGCCAGGATCGCGGGAATGGTGGCGAGTGAAATCAGGTTGTTGATGACGGTCGGCTTGCCGAACAGGCCCTTGTGCGCCGGCAGCGGCGGCTTGGCCCGCACCTGTCCGCGCTTGCCTTCGAGGCTCTCGAGCAGTGAGGTCTCCTCGCCGCAGACATAGGCGCCGGCACCGACACGAACCTCGAGGTCGAACCCGTCGAGACAACCGGCATCGCGCGCCACCCCGATGGCGCGCTCCATGGCGCGGATGGCGTCGGGATATTCCGAGCGGATGTAGATGTAGCCCTTGCTGGCGCCGACGGCGAAGCCCGCGATCGTCATGCCCTCGATCAGCAGGAAGGGATCGCCTTCCATCAGCATGCGGTCGGCGTAAGTGCCCGAGTCGCCTTCGTCGGCGTTGCAGATGATATATTTGCGGTCGGCCGAGGTGTCGGCGACGGTCTTCCACTTGATGCCGGTGGGGAAGCCCGCGCCGCCACGGCCGCGCAGTCCCGATGCCGTCACCTCCTGCACCGTGCCGGCCGGACCCAACTCTCTCGCGCGTGCGAGGCCACGGTAACCGCTATGGGCGCGATAGTCTTCGAGCGAAGCAGGATCGACGATACCGCAGCGCGCGAAGGTGATGCGGGTCTGGCGCTTGAGGAAAGGGATCTCTTCCGGCTTGCCGAGGCAGAGCGGATGGCTCGTGCTGAACGTGCCGGCAACCAGGGAGGCCACGTCCTTCACCGTCAGGGGGCCAAATCCGATGCGGCCTAGAGGTGTTTCGACCTCGACCATCGGCTCGAGCCAGAACAGGCCGCGTGAGCCGGTACGTACGATCTCGACGGCGACGCCGGCTTTCTTCGCCTCCTCGGCGAGGGCAGTGGCCACGCGGTCGGCACCGACGGCCCGGGCGGCGGCATCGCGCGGGATGAAGATTTTGGTCATCGCCCGACCTCGCGCGCGATATCGTCGAGCGTGGCAGCACCGACGCGCCCGATCGGCTCGCCGTCTAGCATCGCCGAGGGGCCGCAGGAACAGAGGCCCAGGCAATAGATGGCTTCGATGGTGAGGCGCCCGTCGGACGTCGTTCCGCCCCACTCGACGCCGAAGCGGTCCAGCACCTGCTGCGCCACGGCCTCGCCGTTCATCGATTGGCAGGCCTCGGCACGACAGAGTTTCAGGACATGCCGGCCTGCCGGCTTGCCGCGGAAGTCATGATAGAAGCTAACGACACCGTGGACCTCGGCCCGGGTGAGGTTGAGTGCGTCGGCGACGAAGGGCACGGCCGGCGCTGGAATGCAGCCGAAAGTCGCCTGCAGATCGTGAAGGATGGGCAATAAGGCCCCTTCCCGCCCGACGTGTTGGCGCAGGATCAGATGGGCCTCCGCCTCGCTCCATTCAGCGACTTTAGGCACGTTTGCTCCAATTTTGAGCAGCACAATCCCCCACTCGCGCACCGTGGGCATTAAAGCTGTTGGATGATGCAATAGAACATTTCTATCACTTTTCCCAGTTTGGTAGGCAATTTGCCGATACGGCCCTCTACCGCAGGGTATTGGCCAGCAGCTTTGCTTCGGCGACCAAGGCAGCTGCCAGAGGCGGCATAGGCTCGCGATCAGGCACGACCAAGCCGATGCCATGGACCGCCTCCGGCTCGACGATGGGGATCGAGCGCAGGTGCTCGGTCAGACCCAGGGTGTCCGCCAGCTTCTCCGGCATGACGCTGGCCCAGCGCCCGGTCCGGACGTGGGAAAACAGCACGATCATCGAGTTCGACTCGAGCGTCGGATCGGGCACGCCGCCGGCTGCGCGCAGCAATTGATCGATGATGCGACGGTTCTGCATGTCGGGCGTCAGCAGGCAAAGCGGGATCCTGGAAATCTCGGCCCAGGTCACGCTATCGCGATCGCCGAGCGGGCTCGTCTCCGAGGTCAGCAGCCGATACTGCTCGATATAGAGCGGCATGGCTCGCACGCGGCCGAGCGGTTCGTTGTCAATATAGGTGAGGCCGGCATCGACTTCGAGATTCTCGAGCATCGACAGGATCTCGCTCGAGGTCCGCGACAGGATAGTAAACGTAACGTTGGGATGCTTGGCGCGGAACGGCGTGGTCAGCGCCGATACCATGGCGAGCGCCGTCGGAATCGCCGCGACCTTGAGGCGGCCGACCAACCCGTGCTTGAGCGCGCGCAGCTCCTGGCGCATCGCCCGACTGTCGGCCACGATGCCGCGCGCCCATTCGAGCACGCGCTCGCCCTCGGCGGTGAAGCCGATGAAACGCGATTTGCGATGAACGAGCAGCACGCCCAGCGTCGCCTCGAGCTGCTTGATACCGGCCGAGAAGGTCGGCTGGGTCACGCCGCACTGCTCGGCAGCCTTGCCGAAGTTCTGTTCGCGCGCGAGCGCGATGAGGAATTCCAGCTTGTCGATCATGCCGCCTCAGTAACACGCTGTTGTCCCGCCGGCGCTCGACCCGCCGCCCAAACCATTGTAGCTTCAATGTAACAGCTAAAAAAAAAGATATTCGGGAAGGACACCACAATGATCAAACGGCATCGTTCGCGTGCGATTGCGGCTGCGGCCACGGCCGCGCTGGCGGCAAGCCTTTGCGCCGCTCCCGCCGGCGCCTGGGAGCCGACGCGCAACGTCGAATTCATCGTTCCGGCCGGCACTGGCGGCGGCGCCGACCAGATGGCACGCATGGTCCAGGGCATCATCGCCAAGCACAACCTGATGGGCCAGACCATGGTCGTCATCAACAAGGCGGGTGGCGCCGGCGGTGAAGGCTTCCTCGACATCAAGGGCGCCAAGGGCAACCCGCACAAGCTGATCATCACCCTGTCGAATCTCTTCACCACGCCGCTGGCCACCGGCATTCCCTTCTCGTGGAAGGACATGACGCCGGTATCGATGCTGGCGCTGGATGAGTTCGTGCTCTGGGTGAATGCCGAATCGCCCTACAAGACGGCACAGGAATACATGGCGGCGATAAAGGCCGCGCCGGCCGGCAAATTCAAGATGGGCGGCACGGGGTCCAAGCAGGAAGACCAGATCATCACGGTGGCGATGGAAAAGGCCATCGGCACCAAGATGACCTATGTCCCCTACAAGGGCGGTGGAGAGGTCGCGGTCCAGCTCGTCGGCAAGCACATAGATTCGACCGTCAACAATCCAATCGAGGCGGTGGCGCAGTGGCGCGCCGGCGCGCTCCGTCCGCTCTGCGTCTTCGACAGCAAGACCCTGCCGGTCACGGACAAGGTCGCCGGCACCCAGTCGTGGGCCGATATCCCGACCTGCAAGTCGCAGGGCCTCGACATCGAGTACCTTATGCTGCGCGGCGTCTTCATGCCGGCCGGCGTTTCCAAGGACGTGGTCGAGTACTATGTCGAACTGTTCAAGAAGGTCCGCGCCACGCCGGAATGGGCGCAGCTCATGAAGGATGGCGCCTTCAACCAGTCCTCCATGTCGGGCGCCGAATACACGAAATGGGTCGACAACGAGGAAAAGCGCCATCGCGACCTGATGAAGGAAGCCGGCTTCCTGGCCACCAACTGAGGGCCGGATAACGCCGACAGTCCACGCGCACCCGTAAGAGTTCCAGAGGTCGTTCATGTCCAATCCCCCCGGTGACCCCGAAATGGCCGGGCCGCGGCATCGCCATGTCGAGATGGGCGTTGCCGCTTTCCTGATGGTGCTGGGCGCCGTCACCGTCTTCGGCAGCCTCAAGGTCGGCATTGGCTGGGGAGCGGAAGGTCCGCAATCGGGCTTCTTTCCCTTCTGGGTCGGGCTGCTGATCGTCGGCACGAGCGGCTACAACCTCTACCGCGCCTGGGCCGATCGGGGCGGCAAGCTCTTCGCCGAATGGACGCAGATTAACCAGGTCGTCAAGGTCGTCTGGCCGATGATCATCTACGTCGCGGCGGTGCCGTGGCTCGGGCTCTACGTGTCGTCCGCCCTGCTGACGATCGGCTTCATGCGTTGGATCGGCCGCTACGGCTGGCCGCTGACCCTGGGCATCGGCATCGGCCTGCAGGTCCTCGCCTACGTAACGTTCGAGAGATGGTTTCTCGTGGCTCTGCCCAAGGGGCCACTCGAGGAGTTGCTCGGACTCTAGGTTCCCGGCAACGGTAGAGAGAATAGAGGGATCGATGGAAAGCATTGGCGATTTGCTCGTCGGATTCTCGGTGGTCCTAAGCTGGCAGAATCTGCTCTACATGGTCATCGGCATCGTGTTGGGCGTTGTCATTGGCGTGCTGCCCGGGTTGGGCGGGGCCAATGGCGTGGCCATCCTGCTGCCGCTGACCTTCAGCATGTCGCCGACATCGGGCATCATCCTGTTGTCCTGCATCTACTGGGGCGCGCTGTTCGGCGGCGCCATCACCTCGATCCTGTTCAACATTCCCGGTGAGCCGTGGTCGGTCGCGACCACCTTCGACGGTCACCCCATGGCGCAGAACGGCAAGGCGGGCGAGGCGCTGACGGCGGCCTTCACCTCGTCCTTCGTCGGCGCGCTCTTTGCCGTCATCGTCATCACGCTGGCCGCACCGCTGGTCGCCGACTTCGCCTTGCAATTCGGACCGCGCGAGAAATTCTCGGTGTTCTTCCTCGCCTTCTGCAGTTTCGTCGGCATGGGCAAGGAGCCACCGGCCAAGACGGTCGCTGCGATGATGCTGGGCTTTGCCCTGGCCGCGGTCGGCCTCGATACCGTCACCAGCGGGCTTCGCCTGACCTTCGGTTCCACCGAGCTGATCGGCGGTTTCGATTTCCTGGTGGCCGTGATCGGCCTGTTCGGCATCGGCGAGATCCTGCTGACGATGGAGGAAGGGCTCAGCTTCAAGGGCAAGGCGGCGGGCATCAATCCCGCCGTGGTCCTGCAGACCTGGAAGGAGCTGCCGCGCTACTGGGTGACCTCGCTGCGCTCCTGCATCATCGGTTGCTGGATGGGAATCACTCCGGCCGGCGCCACGCCCGCCTCGTTCATGAGCTACGGCATCGCCAAGCGCGCATCGAAGAACGGCGACAACTTCGGCAAGGGCGAGATCGAAGGCGTGATCGCGCCCGAAACCGCGGCGCATGCCGCCGGTACTTCGGCGCTGCTGCCCATGCTGTCGCTGGGCGTGCCCGGATCGCCGACCGCGGCGGTGCTGCTGGGCGGCCTGATGATCTGGGGCCTGCAGCCCGGGCCGCTGCTCTTCGTCGAGCAGAAGGAATTCGTCTGGGGCCTGATCGCCAGCATGTACCTGGGCAATATCGTGGGCCTCGTCGTCGTGCTGACCATGGTGCCATTCTTCGCCGCGATCCTGCGCGTGCCCTTCGGCATCATCGCTCCGATCATCCTGGTGATCTGCGCGATCGGCGCCTACACCGTCCACAACAACACCTTCGACGTCGTCATGATGCTGGTGTTCGGCGTCGCCGGCTATCTGTTGAAGAAGTGCAACTACCCGCTGGCGCCGCTGGTGCTGGCGATCGTGCTGGGTGACCGGGCGGAAGAAGCGTTCCGCCAGTCGCTGCTGATCTCCGGTGGCAGCCTCACGACTTTCTGGTCGAGCGGCCTGGTCGCCACGATCATGACCCTGGGCCTGATCGCGCTGTTCTGGCCGTTGATCTCCAACGCCTACGGCCGCCTGACACCCGCCTCGAAGAGATAGCAGGAACGCCCACACCCGACGGCGCGCCGCCGATTGACGCCCCTCGATTTGGTGGCATTATGAATAATGTATTTCAGGAGCGGGCGGCGCCGAGGCAATCCTCGATGAACCGCCCGACCGGAATACCCAGGGGGAGGTCGATCAATTCCATGAGCGAAGCGCGAGCGGTGGTCGCCCCGATCGACGGCCGTGAAACCTTCAAGGACAAGGCCTACGCGGCGCTGCGGAACATGATCGTGTCTTCCGACATCTACCGCTCCCGCAGCGATATCCGGCTCGACGAGCGCCAACTCGCGCAGGATTTCGGCATCTCGCGCACGCCGGTGCGCGAGGCCATGGTGCAGCTCGAGCGCGAGGGCTTCGTCCGCTCGGTGCCACGGCGCGGCATCTATGTGGTGCGCAAGACCAAGAACGAGGTGATCGAAATGATCACTGCCTGGGCCGCCCTCGAGAGCATGGCGGCGCGGCTGATCACGCAGACCGCCAGCGACGCCGACATCGCAGGCCTGCGGCGCATGTTCGCCACCTTCGAGGGTGACCGGCTGCACGCCAAGCTCGACGAGTATTCCGAGGTCAACATCGCCTTCCATCAGACCATCATCGAGTTGAGTGGCAACCGCGTGCTCATCCAGCTGGCGGAAAACCTGTTCACGCATATGCGGATGATCCGCGGCAAGACGATCGGCGAGGACGACCGCGTCGACCGCTCGATCCACGACCACATGAACATCATCCAGGCCCTCGAAGCGCGCGACACCGAGCGCGCCGAGGACCTGGTGCGCCAGCATGCACTCGGCCTGGCCGAGCATGTCGCCAAGCACGTCGATTATCTGGACTGACCGGGAGAGAACCATGGCCGAAGCAGCACTCAAGACGCCCGCGGCGGATGACGCGCAAGACCTGACCGACGGCTTTCACCTCATCATCGATGCGCTGAAGCTGAACGGCCTCACCACGATCTACGGCGTGCCCGGCATTCCGATCACCGACTTCGGCCGCATGGCGCAGGCCGAGGGCATCCGCGTGCTCTCGTTCCGCCATGAACAGAACGCGGGCTACGCCGCGGCCATCGCCGGCTTCCTGACCAAGAAGCCGGGCATCTGCCTCACCGTGTCAGCGCCCGGCTTCCTCAACGGCCTGACCGCGCTCGCCCATGCCACGACCAACTGCTTCCCGATGATTCTGATCTCGGGCTCGTCGGAGCGCGAGGTCGTCGACCTGCAGCAGGGCGACTACGAGGAAATGGACCAGCTCGCCATCGCCAAGACGATGTGCAAGGCGGCCTTCCGCGTCCTGCACGCCGCCGACATCGGCATCGGCGTGGCGCGCGCCATCCGCGCCGCCGTCTCGGGCCGTCCGGGCGGCGTCTATCTCGATCTGCCGGCCAAGCTGTTCGGGCAGGTGATGAACGCAGCGGCCGGACAGAAGTCGCTCGTCAAGGTGATCGACGCGGCCCCCGCCCAGATCCCTGCGCCGTCGGCGATCAAGCGCGCGCTCGAAGTGCTGAAGGGCGCGAAGCGGCCACTGATCATTCTCGGCAAGGGCGCTGCCTACGCGCAGGCCGACGAGGCGATCAAGGCCTTCGTCGAGAAGAGCGGCGTGCCGTTCCTGCCCATGAGCATGGCCAAGGGCCTGCTGCCCGACACCCATCCGCAATGCGCCGGTGCTGCGCGCTCGACGGTGCTGAAGGATGCCGACGTCGTCATGCTGATCGGCGCGCGGCTCAACTGGCTGCTGTCGCACGGCAAGGGCAAGACCTGGGGCGAGGCGCCGAAGAAATTCATCCAGGTCGACATCGAGCCCAAGGAGATGGACAGCAACGTCGAGATCGTGGCGCCGGTGGTCGGCGATATCGGCTCCTGCGTCGCTGCCCTGCTCGACGGCATGAATAGCGGCGGTGGCAGCAGCTGGACCAAGGGCCCGGCGGAATGGATGGGTGTCGTTTCGTCCAAGCGCGAGGAGAACGTCGCCAAGATGGCGCCGCGCCTGATGAACAACAACAACCCGATGGACTATCACGGCGCGCTGGGCGTGCTGCGCACCATCATCAAGGAGCGGCCGGATGCGATCCTCGTCAACGAAGGCGCCAATACGCTCGACCTGACGCGCGGCGTCATCGACATGTACAAGCCGCGCAAGCGGCTCGATGTCGGCACTTGGGGCGTCATGGGCATCGGCATGGGCCAATGCATCGCCGCGGCCGTCGAGACCGGCAAGCCGGTGCTGGCGATCGAGGGCGACTCGGCCTTCGGCTTCTCCGGCATGGAGGTCGAGACGATCTGCCGGTACAACCTCCCGATCTGCATCGTCGTCTTCAACAATGACGGCATCTATCGCGGCACCGACGTCAACAAGGTCGGCAGCGATCCCGCCCCGACCGTGTTCGTCAAGGGCGCGCGTTACGACAGGATGATGGAGGCTTTCGGCGGCGTCGGCGTCAACGCCACGACCCCGGATGATCTCAAGCGCGCCGTTAACGCGGCCATGGATTCCGGCAAACCCACTCTCATTAACGCGGTGATCGATCCGGCTGCCGGCAGCGAAAGCGGCCGCATCGGCAATCTCAATCCGCAAAGCCAGCTCAAGAAGAAATAGGAGATCGTTATGGCCAAGAAAAAGAAGAAGGAAGTGAAGGCGAAAGCCCTCAAGGACAACAAGAAGCTCGGCAAGAAGGACAAAAAGGGCAAGAAGGCGAAGGCGGCTGCCAAGCAGACCAAGCTGAAGGTCCTGACGAAGAAGGCGGCGGCGCCCAAGATGTCCAAGAAGCCCTGGGGTATGGACGGCAAGGCGCTCGATGGCGTCAAGATCCTCGACTTCACCCATGTCCAGTCGGGCCCGACCTGCACGCAGTTGCTGGCCTGGTTTGGCGCCGACGTGATCAAGGTCGAACGCCCCGGTGTCGGCGACATCACGCGCGGCCAGCTGCAGGACGTGCCGGGCGCCGACAGCCTCTATTTCACCATGCTCAACCACAACAAGCGCTCGATCACGCTCGACTCCAAGAGCAAGCAGGGCATGACCGTGCTCGAGCGGCTGGTGAAGAGCTGCGACGTGCTGGTCGAGAACTTCGCGCCGGGCGCGCTCGATCGCCTAGGGCTGACCTGGGAGCGCATCCACAGCTGGAATCCGCGCATGATCGCTGCCTCGGTGAAGGGCTTCGGCCCCGGCGCCTACGAGGACTGCAAGGTCTATGAGAACGTGGCGCAATGCGCCGGCGGCTCGGCATCGACCACCGGCTTCCTCGATGGCCCACCGCTGGTGACGGGCGCGCAGATCGGTGACTCGGGCACCGGGCTGCATCTGGCGCTCGGCATCGTCAGCGCGCTCTACCAGCGCAACCGCACCGGCCGTGGCCAGAAGGTGCTCTGCGCCATGCAGGACGGCGTGCTCAACCTCTGCCGCGTCAAGCTGCGCGACCAGCAGCGCCTCGCCCATGGCCCGCTGAAGGAATACACCCAGTTCGGCCAGGGCATTGCCTTCGGCGAAGCGACGCCGCGCGCCGGCAACGATTCGGGCGGCGGCCAGCCCGGCGTCATCCTGAAGTGCAAGGGCTGGGAGAGCGATCCCAACGCCTACATCTATTTCATCACCCAGGCGCCGGTGTGGGAGAAGATCTGCGACCTGATCGGCAAGCCCGACTGGAAGACCCATCCGGACTACGCCAAGCCGCCGGCGCGCCTGCCGCGTCTCACCGAGATCTTCGGTGCGATCGAGCAGTGGACCATGACCAAGACCAAGTTCGACGTCATGAACGATTGCAACGCGCTCGACATCCCGGTCGGCCCCATCCTGTCGATGAAGGAAATCGCCGAGGATCCGTCGCTGCGCGCCACCGGCACGGTGGTCGAGGTCGATCACCCGACCCGCGGCAAGTACCTGTCGGTCGGCAACCCGATCAAGCTCTCCGACAGCATCACCGAGGTCGAGCGCTCGCCACTCTTGGGCGAGCACACCGACGAGATCCTGTCCAAGGTCCTGAAGTTCACGCCGCGCGAAATCGCCGAGATCAAGGCATCGGGCGCGACGGGCCACCCCCCCAAAGTCCAAGCCGCGGAGTAATCACCCATGCGCATCGTGGTCCATGGACAGCAGGCCTTCGGCAAGGCCGTGCTGGAAGCGCTGCTCAAGCGCGGTGACGACGTGGTCGGCGTCTATGTCGCGCCGGAGAAGCCCGGCCAGAAACCCGATCCGCTGAGAGAAGCGGCGCTGGCGGCAAAGCTACCGGTCTTCCAGCCCGCCTCCTATCGCAAGCCCGAGGTTTGGGAAGAGTTCAAGGCGCTGAAGCCCGACTTGCAGGTCATGGCCTTCGTCACCCTGTTCGTGCCGGAAGAATTCCTGAACATCCCGACGCACGGCTCGATCCAGTATCACCCGTCCCTGTTGCCGGCCTATCGCGGTGCGTCGGCCATCAATTGGCCGATCATCTTGGGCGAGAAAGAAACCGGCCTCTCGATCTTCTGGCCCGACAACGGTCTCGATACCGGCGACGTGCTGCTGACGAAAAAGACGTCCCTCAGCACCACCGACACGATGGGCGAGGTTTACTTCAAGCGACTCTTCCCGATGGGCGTCGACGCCATGCTGGAATCGGTCGACCTGGTGAAAGCGGGCAAGGCGCCACGCATCAAACAGGACGAGGCATTGGCGACCTACGAAGGCCGCGCCACCGCCGACATCGCCCGCATCGACTGGGGCAAATCGTGGCGCCAGATCGATCCGCTGATCCGCGGCTGCAATCCGGCGCCCGGCGCCTGGACGATGCTCGACGGCAAGCAACTACAGATTTTCGACGTCCAGCCACTACCGGCCCGCGATCCCAAGGGCATTGCCGGCAAGTACGGCGAGATTGTCGAGATCGCCGCCGACGGCTTCACCGTCGTCTGCGCCGATGGGCGAATCAAAGTGCTCCGGGTGAAGCCTGCCGACGGTCCGAAGGTCGGCGCCGGAGACTTCGCCACCACAGCCAAGCTGGCGACGGGCATGCGATTCGCCTGAAGCACGGAAGACGTAGACAACCTCACCCTGAGGAGCGTCCGCAGGACGCGTCTCGAAGGGTGGGCAAAAGCAAGACTGTCGCCCACCCTTCGAGACGCCGCGCTTCGCACGGCTCCTCAGGGTGAGGTCGTACCGTAGAGAAAAGGAACAGTTCGATGGCCGGCACTCAGCACAGCAATCCGAAAACAGATATCCAGATCGCCCAGGAGGCCAAGAAGCGCCCGATCATGGCGCTGGCGAGCGAGAAGCTGGGGATCGCGGCGGAGAATCTCGATCCCTATGGCCACTACAAAGCCAAGGTCTCGATGGACTACATCAAGTCGCTGCAGGCCCGGCCCAACGGCAAGCTGATCCTGGTCTCTGCGATTTCACCGACACCGGCCGGCGAAGGCAAGACCACGACCACCGTCGGCCTGACCGACGCGCTGAACCATATCGGCAAGAAGGCGATGCTGTGCCTGCGCGAACCCTCGCTCGGCCCCAGCTTCGGGATGAAGGGCGGCGCTGCCGGCGGCGGTTACGCCCAGGTCATTCCGATGGAGGATATCAATCTCCACTTCACCGGCGATTTCCACGCCATTGGTGCTGCCCATAACCTGCTGTCGGCGCTGATCGACAATCACATCTATTGGGGTAACACGCTCGGCATCGACAGCCGCCGCGTCGCCTGGCGCCGCGCCATCGACATGAACGACCGCAGCCTGCGCCAGATCGTTTCGTCGCTGGGCGGCGTCGCCAACGGCTTCGCCCGCGAGGACGGCTTCGACATCACCGTCGCCTCCGAGGTTATGGCGATCTTCTGCCTCGCCAAAGACCTCGAAGACCTCAAGAGCCGCCTCGGCAATATTATCGTCGCTTATACCCGCGACCGTAAGCCGGTTCGCGCGGCCGACCTCAAGGCGCATGGCCCGATGACCGTGCTGCTGAAGGACGCGCTGTCGCCTAACCTGGTGCAGACCCTGGAGGGCACACCGGCCTTCATCCATGGCGGCCCCTTCGCCAATATCGCCCATGGCTGCAACTCGGTCCTGGCCACGACCACGGCGCTGAAGCTCGCCGACTACGTGGTCACCGAGGCGGGATTCGGCGCCGATCTGGGCGGCGAGAAATTCATCAATATCAAGTGCCGCAAGACCGGCTTGATGCCGGACGCGGTGGTGCTGGTGGCGACGATCCGCGCGCTCAAGATGCATGGCGGGGTCAAGAAGGAAGACCTCAAGACCGAGAACCTGGCCGCGCTGGAAGCCGGCATGTCGAACCTGCAGCGCCATGTCGAGAACGTGCAGAAGTTCGGCCTGGTGCCGGTGATCTCGATCAACCGCTTCAGCGCCGACACCGATGCCGAGATCGCCCTGGTCAAGTCGGCCTGCGCCAAGCTGGGCGTCGAGGCGGTGATGGCCGATCATTGGGCCGAAGGCGGCAAGGGCGCCGCCGACGTGGCGCACGCCGTGGTGAAGGTGATCGAGAGCGGCAAGAGCAAGATGAAGCTGCTCTATCCCGACGAGATGCCGCTGCTGGAGAAGATCCGCACCATCGCCAGGGAAATCTACCGCGCCAAGGATATCGCCGCCGACAAGTCGGTGCGCGACCAGCTCGCATCTTTCGAAGCCATGGGCTTCGGCAAGGTGCCGGTCTGCATCGCCAAGACGCAGTACAGCTTCTCGACCAATCCCGATGCCAAGGGCGCACCGGTCGATCACATCGTGACGGTGCGCGAGGTCCGGCTGTCGGCGGGCGCCGAGTTCGTGGTCGCGGTCTGCGGCGACATCATGACCATGCCCGGCCTGCCCAAGGTGCCGGCCGCCAACAGCATCGACGTCGACGCTTCGGGCAAGATCGTCGGGCTGTTCTAGGCGGATTTATCCAGCGGGGGCAGCTGGAGCAGCCCTCGCTTCGGCATCGTCAGCGCGAGGGCCAGGCCGAGCAGGTTGGCCGCGCCCGCGATCAGCACCGCCGTCGAATAGCTGCGCGTGATATCGAACAGGTAACCGGCCAGCACCGGCAGGCTGATGGCTGCCAGGCACCAGGCAATGTAGGTGCGCCCGGCGATGCGGCCGTAGTCGGTCGGCGGCCAGTAGAGGCCGATCCCGCCGGCGGTGGCGCCGGAGACGAAGCCATAGCCCACGCCGATCATGCCGAGCCCCAGCACCGCCGTGACGGGCGCGGGAAAGAGTGTCAGGAGCGCAACGCCACTCAGTGCCAGTCCATGCGCCGCGCACATCACATGCGGCACGGCGAACCGATCGACCAGCCAGCCGCCGCCGATGCGCGCGCCCGCGATCGCGCCTGTGAGAATCGTCGTGGCCGCCACCGCCAGCGCCGTGGCGCCGCCATAGGTAGCCACGATCTCGCGCGCCTGGCTCAGCACCATCAATCCCGCCGAGGCGGCGAAGAAGAACGTGCCCGAGAGTTTGAAGAAGGTCACGCCGAGCACCGCCGGTCGCTCCTTCGCCGCGCTTGCGGGCGCGACCAGCTTCGCGCCGCTGTGCCAGGCGAGCAGCGCCGCTGTGGTTCCGCAGGCCAGCAACACCGCCGCGAGTCCGCCCAGCGTGGTGCGCCAGCCGAAGGCCTCGTTGCAGGCATGGAAGGCGGGCGTCGCGAGCATCGCCCCCATCGGGTAGAGGCTCACGATATAGCCGTTCACCAGCCCGCGGCGCCGGCGCACCAGCATGTTCACGCCCTGCTGCAGCAGGATATAGGCCGCTCCGCCGCCCGTACCGAACACGACGCCATAGCCCAGCAGCAGTTCCATTAGCCCGGTCGCCGTCGCCGCGATTGCCACGCCGCCCGCGGCCAGCAGCGCGCTCGCCAAGACCAGGATCGGCAGGGGTGCTGCGCGGTACAGGAAGGCCGCGCCGACCGAGCCCACGGTAAAGCCCACCGTCGCCACGCCGAAGACGAGCGACAAGGCCGAGCGGGATATGCCGAGCTCCTGCTCGAGCGGACGCAGCAGCACGCTGAAGGCGTAGACCGAGCCCAGCGGCAGGTTCATCAGCGTCGCCGCCAGCAGCGCTGCCCACAGGCTCCCGACGGGTGTGTGCGACTGAGATGCGGCAACGGACATCGGACTGTTCTAGACGAGGAAGAGGTAGCCGTCCTCGTCGAGGCGGCCCTGGTCGCCGGTGCGGAACCAGCCCTCGATGAAAACGGCTGTATTGGCGTCGGCATCGTTGTCGTAGCCCGGGGTGACGTTCGGTCCTTGAATCACGACTTCGCCGATCTCGCCCTGCGGCAGGAGGGCGCCCGCCTCGTCCATGATCGCGACCTTGGGGCCCGCCGCCACACCGACGGTGCCCGGCTTGCGCTTGCCGGGCGGCAAGGCGTTGGAGGTTATCTGATGGCTGGCCTCGGTCATGCCATAGGTCTCGATCACCGGGCAGCCGAAGGCGTTTTCCAGTCCCTGGGTCATCTGCGGCAGCATCGGAGCGGCCGAAGAGCGGATCAGGCGCAGGTTGGCGCCGCGGGCAACATCGATGCTGCGGCCAAGCCGCGCCAGGATCGCCTGATGCAGGGCGGGAACCGCCGTGTACCAGGTGGGTCTTGCGTCATCGAGCCAGGCGAAGAAGGGCAGCGCATCGAAGCCCGGTGTGCAGCTCACCGAGGCGCCAGAAGCCAGGGAGGACAGCACGGCGGCGATCAGGCCATGAACGCCAAACAGCGGCATGATGTTGAGGCAGCGATCCTTTGACGTGAGCGCCAGTGCCGCGCCGATATGCCGTGCCGAGGCGCCGAGGTTGGATGCCGAGAGCGGCACGACCCGGGGTCGCGCCTCGGTCCCCGAGGCATGCAGCACCAGCGCGATATCCGGTCCGCGCGATGGGCCGGGCTTGGCGGCCTTGAGCGGCGCCAAAGCCGACGCGTCGAGCGTGAAAGCGCCGGCCGGACCGTCGGCCTGCGGCAGCAACTCGATCAGCGGCACGCCGGCCTTGCGCGCCACGGCGCGTACCGGACTCTCGACGCCCTTCTGCACGATGACGGCCTTGGGTTTCAGATCGTCGAGAGCGAACTCGAAACGCTCGGCAAGATACTCGGGATCGAGCGGCACCGCGCTGAAGCCCGACGCAACGGCGATGAACAAGGCCGCCATCTCGGGCCCATTGGGGATCACCAGGGCGACGCGATCCTCGCGGCCGATGCCGACGCCGTTCAGCGTCGCCAGCGTTGAATCGACGAGCGTCTTCAGGCCGCCATAGTCGAGCCAGGGGCGGCCGGGCGCGCCGATGGCGGGCATGTCGGCCCGCCCCGTCGACGTGACGTCGTAAACCGTCTGGACCACGTGAGACCTCAGGCCGCCGCTTTTTTCTCGTCGGCGATGATGCGGTCGTAGGCCGGCAGCGTCAGGAAATCGTAGAATTGCGACTGCTCGACCAGGTCGATCATGAGCTGGGCGGCCTCCTCATGACGGCCCTTGCCATAGGCTTCGTCGCCCATCTGCGCCTTCACCTTGTCGAGTTCCTCGCGCACGATCTGGCGCACCAGCTCCTTGGTGATCTGGCGGCCGTCGTCGAGCTTCTGGTTGTGGCGCACCCACTGCCATACCTGCGCGCGGCTGATCTCGGCGGTGGCGGCGTCCTCCATCAGGTTGAACAGCGGCACACAGCCGACGCCGCGCAGCCAGGCTTCGACATAGCCGATGCCGACCGCCACGTTCTGGCGCAGGCCGGCTTCGGTCTTCGGGCCCGTCGGCATGGTGATGAGATCGGCCGCCGTGACATGCACGTCCTGGCGCTTGCGCGCGATCTGGTTGGCTTCCTTCATGACGGCATCGAACTCGGCCTTGGCGATCGGCACGAGGCCGGGATGCGCGACCCAGGTGCCGTCATGACCGTCGCCCGCTTCGCGCTTCTTGTCGGCATGAACGCGGCCCATCGCCTCGTCGTTGGCGGCGGTATCGTTCTTGATCGGAATCTGCGCCGCCATGCCGCCCATCGCGTGCACTTCGCGGCGATGGCAGGTCTTGATGACGAGCTGGCTGTAGCTGCGCAGGAAATGCGCGGTCATGCCGACCGTGCCGCGGTCGGGCAGCACGGCCCATTCCTGCTCGCGGAATTTCTTGATGAAGCTGAAGATGTAATCCCAGCGGCCGCAGTTGAGGCCGGCCGAATGGTCCTTCAATTCCCACAGGATCTCGTCCATCTCGAAGGTGGCGAGGATGGTCTCGATCAGCACGGTGGCCTTGATCGACTTCTGCGGCACGCCAAGCGCGTCCTGCGCCGCCACAAACACGTCGTTCCACAGCCGCGCCTCGAGATGGCTCTCGATCTTCGGCAGATAGAAATAAGGACCGGTGCCGCGCGACAGCGCTTCCCGGGCGTTGTGGAAGAAGTAGAGGCCGAAATCGAACAGGGAGCCCGACATCGGCTGGCCATCGACGGTCATGTGCTTCTCGAGCAGATGCCAGCCACGCGGGCGCACGAACAGCGTCGCGATCTTGTCGTTCAGCTTGTAGGACTTGCCGTTGTTGGGGTCGAAATAGTCGATCTGGCCGCGCACGGCATCGGCCAGATTGAACTGGCCCTCGATCATATTGGCCCAGGTCGGCGTCGAGGCATCCTCGAAATCGGCCATGAAGACATTGGCGCCGCAGTTCAGCGCGTTGATGATCATCTTGCGATCGACCGGCCCGGTGATCTCGACGCGGCGGTCGAGGATGTCCTGGGGCAACGGCGCCACGGTCCAATCGCTGTCGCGGATTTGCTTGGTCTGCGGCAGGAAATCGGGCTTCTCGCCGGAATCGAGGCACTTCTGGCGCTCGACGCGGGCGGCCAGCAGTTCCTCACGGCATGCATTGAACTTGCGGTGCAGGTCGGCGATGAAGGTCACTGCCTCTTTGGTGAGCACCTTTTCGAAACCGGGCTTGATCGCGCCCTCGATTTCAACGCCCGCCGGAAGGTCCAAAGCCGCCATTTCTTCTCCCTTGATCTCTAAATTCAATATGCAGGGCGATTTACAGCCTTGAGGGGTCACCCGGCAAGGCGCTACGAGAGAATATGGACGCCGCCTATATCGCCGACTGGCTGAATCTGATTCTGCGCTGGGCCCATATGATCGTGGGCATCGCCTGGGTCGGGGCGTCGTTCTACTTCATCTGGCTGGACAACCATCTGCACAAGCCGCTCGACCCGATCGATGCCGCCAAGGGCATCGGTGGCGAGGTCTGGGCGGTCCATGGCGGCGGCTTCTACACCGCCAAGAAATTCACCCTGGCGCCGGAAACGCTGCCGCCCGAGTTGCACTGGTTCAAATGGGAAGCCTACACGACCCTGGTCACCGGCATCTTCCTGCTGTGCCTCGTCTATTACTACGGTGCCGAAGTCGCCCTGATCGATCCGGCGGTGATGGCGCTCAGCCAGCCACAAGCCATCGCCATCGGCCTCGCCTTTCTGGTCGGCGGCTGGCTGGTCTACGACTGGCTGTGCAAGTCGGCCTTCGGCGAGGACGACGCCGTGCTGGGCGGGTTGCTGTTCCTGCTCTGCACGCTGGCCGCCTGGGGGCTCTGCCAGATCTTCTCCGGCCGCGGCGCCTTCATCCATTTCGGCGGCATGCTGGGCGCAATTATGGCGCTCAACGTTTATTTCGTGATCATCCCGGGCCAGAAGGAACTGGTGAAGGCCAAGGAGGAAGGCCGCAGGCCCGATCCCAAACACGGGCTGATGGGACGCCAGCGCTCGGTCCACAACACCTACTTCACCCTGCCGGTGCTGTTCACCATGATCAGCAATCACTACGCCGGCATCCATGGCCATCCGTGGAACTGGGTGCTGCTGATGATGTTGTCGGTGGCCAGCGCCTTGGTCCGTATCTGGTTCGTGCAGCGTCACAAGGGCAATGCCAATCCTCTGGTCGGCATCTCGGGCCTGGTCGTGCTGGCGCTGACCGCCCTGCTCGCGGTGCCGCGTCCCAGCGACGATGGCGGCGGCCCCGTGGCTTTCACCGAGGTCCTGCCGATCGTGCAAGCACGCTGCGTGTCGTGTCACGCCGCGAAACCGACCCAGCAGGGCATCGCGGCTCCGCCCAAAGGCGTCATTCTGGAGAGCGAAGGCCAGATCCGGGCGCGCGCCGCCGCCATCCATCAGCAGTCCGCCGCCACCAGGGTCATGCCGCCGGGAAACATGACCGAAATCACCGATGCCGAGCGCCGCATGATTGCGCGCTGGTTCAAGGGTGGCGCACAATAGCCGGATGATCACAGGCACGACCCGTTGGCCGCTGCGCCGTCTCCTCATGGCCGCACTGGCCGTGGTGGCAGGCTACCTCGCCTGGCAAGGGATAGCAGAACGCGGACAGCGCGATGTGGCACGCGACGCCGTATCTGCTCCCGCGCCGGCCGCCGGCAACAAGGAGAGCGGCAAGACCGGCAAGAGCTGGGGCAATGCCGTGGGCTTCGCCGATGCCCGCCGCCTCGACGAGCATTTCGACAAGCATGGCGTCGAGTTCGGGCGCATCACCAGGCAGGATTATCTGCACCAGGCCCAGTTGCTGCGCGACATCGCCGCCGGCGGACATGTGCTAGAGACGGTGCGCGGCGATGGCGTGACGACACGCTTCGACCGCCAGACAGGAGCCTTCATCGCTTTCAATCCCAACGGCACGATCCGCACCTTCTTCAAACCCAACGATGGCGAGCGCTACTATAAACGCCAGGCGGAGCGCGGCGAATGAGCACCCCTCCTCCGCCGCCGCCCAATGTCGACGAGCAGCGCGAACAGATCGACCAGTGGGCCACCTTCACGACCGACCTCGACAAGACCGGCTATAACTTCGATCTCGACAACTGGCGCAACGATGTCGACGTGCGCCAGCTGATCGAGGAGGCGCAGCCGATGTTCAGCCGCGAGGAGTTGGGCGACCATGCCCTCAAGCTCGACGGTGCCGACAAGGCTTTCAGGGAAGCGACCAAGGACTTCAAGCGCTGCGTCTGGACCGGCCGCACCGCCAAGACCGAGAATTGGACCGCGGTGAAGAACTGGTGGTACTTCCGCACGCCGCGCCGCTCCAACGGCCAGCTCGAAGACGAGCTCGCGACGGTCAGATGAGCAAGATCCTCGTCGAGCGGAATGGGCCCGTCACAACAATCATAATCAACCGTCCGAAGATGAAAAACGCCCTCGACAACGAGGCGACCCATGCGCTGGCCGATGCGCTCCACGCTTTCGAAGCCGACATAGAGGCGCGCGTCGCCGTGTTGACCGGCGCCGGTGGCGCCTTCTGTGCCGGAGCGGACCTCAAGGAGCTGGGCGGCGGCACCGACTACTTTCCCTGGGCCGGCAGCGAGGGCGGGCCCTTGCGCGCACCCCTCTCCAAGCCGGTGATCGCCGCTGTCGAGGGCCATGCCTGCGCTGGCGGGCTGGGCGTGGCGCTGTTCTGCGACATCCGCATCGTCGACGACACCGCCACCTTCGGCGTCTTCTCGCGCCGCTGGGGCGTGCCGATGAGCGACGGCACGACGGTGCGCCTGCCGCGCATCGTCGGCCAGGGCCGCGCCCTCGACATGCTGCTCACGGGCCGCGCCGTCGGCGCCGATGAGGCCATCACCATTGGCCTCGCCACCCGCAAGGTCGCGCGCGGCACGACCCGCGCCGAGGCCGAGAAGCTGGCGGCCGGGATCGCGGGCTTTCCACCCATCGCCATGACCTCCGACCGGCAATCGGCCTATGAGAGCTTCGACCGCGACGAGCGGGCGGCAATCCAGCGCGAGATGGAGCTGTCGCTGGCGGCGCGCCGCCAGGAGTCGCAAAGCGGCGCCGCGCGCTTCGCCCAGGGCGAAGGCCGGCACGGAAAATTCGAAAAGTAAGAGGCAGAGATGCGAGCGCTGGTTTGCGAGGCCTATGGCCCGATCGAGTCCCTCAAGGTCATGGACATTCCGAAGCCCGCGCCGGCTCCCGGCGAGGTCCTCGTCAAGGTTGGCGCGGCGGGCGTAAGCTTCGCCGCCCTGTTGGGCATCCAGGGCAAGCACCAGAACAAGCCGCCGCTGCCCTTCGTGCCGGGCAACGAGATCGCGGGCGAGGTCGTGGCCTTGGGCGAAGGCGTCACGAACCTGAAGGTTGGCCAGCGCATCGCCACCGGCGGCAGCCGCGGCGGCTTCGCCGAATACTGCGTGACCATCGCGGCCAATGCCGTGCCGATCCCCGACGCCCTGCCCTATGCCGAGGCAACGAACTTCCCGACGCTCTATCCCACCGCCTATGGCGCACTGAAATGGAAGGCCGACCTGCAGCCCGGCGAAGTGCTGCTGGTGCATGGCGCCGGCGGCGGATCGGGCTTGACCGGCATCGAGGTCGGCAAGGCGATGGGCGCCACGGTGATCGCCAGCGCAGGCGGCACCGATAAGCTCGCCGCCGCAAAAACTGTCGGCGCCGATCATCTGATCGATTACCGCACGGAGGACTTGCGCACCAAGGTGCTGGAGTTGACCGATGGGCGCGGCGCCGACGTGATCTACGATCCGGTCGGCGGCGATGCCTTCGCCGCCTCGATGCGCTGCGTTGCGCCCGAGGGCCGCATCATTCCCATGGGCTTCGCCAGCGGCGTCGTTCCGCAGATCCCGGCCAATATCCTGCTGGTCAAGAACGTCACCGTGATCGGCTTCTACTATGGCTACTACAACGGCTGGGGCGGCAAGACCGCCCCCTCGCCCAAGGAAGCCGCGGCACTGGCCAAGCGCCGCGCGCTGGTGATGGACGCGCAGACCGAACTGATGCGCTGGTTCACCGAGGGCAAGCTCAAGGCCATGGTCACCGGCAAATTCGACCTCGCCGACTACGTGAAGGCCTTCAAGATGATCGAAGACCGCACCATCGTCGGCAAAGCCGTGCTGGTGCCATAGCGCCGTTTCGGCCAAGCGGCCTCAAGTCATCGCTGCGAGCGCGCTATTCCAGTGGCGCTCGTATCATGCTCATGTGGGACCTCGGACGGCCGATAGACTCATCGACGTCCGACTCCGGGCAGCAGCGGCCAGAACCAGCACAGCATGGCCGCAACGACGCTGGCGGCGACTGCGTTCGCACCCGCGACCGACAGGATGCCGAAGACGATGAACCACCACAGCAGGACGCCCAGCGCGTAGCCGACATCGAGCAGCGACGGCTTGTCGCGACTCATCACCGTTCGCGCGAAGCCGCGTTTAATGTCGAGGGCGACGTCGAGCGGATCCTTGTCGAAGGCCATCAGATATTTCCGAAATTCCCGCCCCGGCCCTTGCCGGCGGCGAAGCGGGCGGCGCCGTTGCGCGATTCGGCCTTCAGGGCCGGCATGCCGAGCTCGCCTTCGTGGGTGAGTGCCTCGCGCAGGTCGAGGCCCCATTGCTCGTAGGATGAACGGCGATCCGAGCGCAGGCAGGTTTGCGGGAACCTGGCGAGTTGCAGCGCCAGTGCCTTGGCCTCTTCCAGTGCCTGCCCCGCCGGCACGAGGCGATTGGCGAGGCCCCATGAGAAAGCTTCCTCGGCGCCCACTTCGCGACCGGTGAGGATCATGTCGAGTGCGCGGCTCTGGCCGATCAGGCGCGGCAATCGCACCGTGCCGCCGTCGATCAGCGGCACGCCCCAGCGCCGGCAGAAGACGCCGAACTTCGCCTTCGTGGAAGCGACGCGCAGATCGCACCACAGCGCCAGTTCGAGGCCGCCGGCCACGGCATAGCCTTCGACCGCGGCAATCACGGGCTTGGAGAGGAGATGCCGCGTCGGTCCCATCGGTCCGGGACCGGACGGCTCATACAGGCTCTCGCCCGCGCGCTCGGCCGCGACCTTGAGATCGAAACCGGCGCAGAAGGTGCCGTCGCGGCCGGTCAGGATGGCAACCGATTGCGTCTCGTCGGCATCGAAGGCAAGGAAGGCCTCGCGCAACAGGATCGCGGTCTCGGGATCGACGGCGTTGCGCGCCTCGGCGAAGCGGTCGATCGAGACGACGGTGACCGGGCCTTCTTTCTCGACCGCTACTTTGGCCATATCAGCGCCCCTGCATCATCCGGAGTGGCGTATAGACCTGCACGACGCCATCGTTCTGGTTCTTCACGGTGTTGGTCGTGCGCACCAGCGCGCGGCTGGCATCCTTGGAGGTCGGCTTGATCTCGGTGATCTCGATCTCGACATGGATCGTATCGTTGACATAGGTCGGGCCCTTGATGTCGAAGCCCATCGACAGGAAAGCGAGACCCGAAGCTTGCAGGGTCGTGGGAATAACGAGGCCTTCGGCGAAGCAATAGATCAGCGCGCCGGGCACCGGGTGGCCACCGCGCATCGGTGCGTGGCTGGCGATATATTCCTTGTTGGTGAACAGCTCCTCGGAAAAGCCGCAAAGCGTCACGAAATTCAGCAGGTCGGCCTCGAAGATCGTTCGCCCGTAGGTGATGTAACGGTCGCCGAGCTTGAGTTCCTTCCAGTTCCAGCCTTCCCCCAACTGCTTCATGGTGGGAACCTCTAGTGGGCGTGAGCGTGGGTGTCGGCGCCCTCGCGCAGGACGTAGTTCCGGCTGCAATAGGGACATTCGACATGTCCTTCGGTGCCGAGATTGAGATAGACTTTGGGATGTCCCAGCGCGCCGCCGCCATCGCAGGCAACGCGATCGGTATCGACGGTGATGGTTTCAAACGGTTCGGTCACGACGCTCTCCTGATGTCCCAGCTTGCTCGATCTTTCCGGATATTAGCCGCGCTCCTGGGCGCGGTCATGCTCGCAAACTGCGCCCCGACGGTGGTTCCGGCCGGCGAGACACTGCGCCAGCCCACCCTGGAGGAAGGCCGCTATATCGCCGCCGACGGCGCCGCCCTGCCACTGGCCGTCTGGCCGGCTACGGCCGGCGCGGAGAGGCTGCCCAAGGCGGTGATCCTGGGCATCCACGGCTTCGGCGATTATCGCAATGCCTGGGAGGAGCCGGCGGCGATCTGGGCGGGCAGCGGCATCACCACTTATGCCTTCGACCAGCGCGGCTTCGGCGGCAGTCCCACGCGCGGCCGCTGGGCCGGCTCCGATACCATGATCGAGGACGTGAAGACCGTGGCCCGCCTGGTCCGCGCGCGCCACCCCGGCGTGCCGCTCTATCTCGCCGGTGAAAGCATGGGCGGCGCACTCAGCCTCGCCGCCGCCGAGCACGGCGTCGATGTCGACGGCCTGATCCTGCTGGCGACGGCGCTGCGCTCGCGCGACACGCTGGGGCCGTTCCTGAACGGCGGCCTGGAATTCTTCGCCCATGTCGTGCCCTGGCTACCCATCGGCCCGACCTCGATCGATTTCCAGCCGACCGACAATCCCCGGACGATGGAAAAACTGCGCAAGGACCCCATGATCCTGCGCAATCCCCGCATCGATCTCGGCTATGGCCTCGTCGAGGCGATGGATGCCGCCAAGCAGGCAGCACCTCGCCTCAACAAGCCCTATCTCATGCTGCATGGCTTGGGTGACAAACTGGTGCCGCAAAGTCCGGTGAAATCGGCCATCGCGCTGATGCCCAAGCGCCCCGACTCGCATCTCGCCTTCTATCGCGACGGCTATCATATGCTGTTGCGCGACAAGGAGGGACCGCTGGTCGCCCGGGACATCCTCGCCTGGATCGACGACAAGCATGCCGCCCTGCCGTCCGGTGCCGACGCCGACCGCTCGCGCCCCGAGCTGGCCGAGTTGTGGGGCAGCAAACGAACGACGGAACTGCGTTAGCCGCATGGACCATATCGAACACACCGATGTCCCGACCGCCGCGCCCGCCACCCAGGCGGCGGCGCTGGCGCCGGCCATCGCCACCGCGGCCGACGAGTTGGAGCGCACACGGCGCATTCCCCCGGCGCTGCTCGCCGCCCTGCACGACGCCCGGCTCTTCCGTCTGCTGCTGCCGCGCTCGGTCGGCGGCGAAGAGGTAACGCCCGGCGCCTATTTTGCGGCAGTCGAGGTGGTCGCCAAGGCCGACGCCTCGATCGCCTGGAACATCTTTGTCGGCAACAGCTCGGCATTGGTCGGCGCCTATATCGAAGCCGATACGGCCCGCGCCATCTGGAACGATCCGCGCACGATCGTGAGCTGGGGGCCACCCAATCAGTCTCGCGCCAAGGCCGTCCCTGGCGGCTACCGGATGAGCGGCCGCTGGGACTTCGCCAGTGGCTGCCGGGCCGCCACCTGGATGGGCGCGCACGGCCTTGTCGAGGAACTCGACGGCAAGCTGCGCCTCAACCGTTTTGGCCGACCGGCCCAGCGCATCCTGCTGTGTCCCGCCGGGCAGGCGACGCTGCTCGACACTTGGCATACCATCGGCCTGCGCGGCACCGCCTCGGACTCCTACACCTTCGAAGACGTCTTCATCCCCGAGGCCTATTCGAGCCAGCGCGATGACCCGGAATTGCGCCGCGAAACCGGCCCGCTTTATTCATTCACCCATGCCGGTCTCTACGCGGTCGGCGTCGCCGGCGTGGCGACCGGCATCGCCCGCGGCATGCTCGACGCACTGATCGATCTCGCCCAGGCCAAGACGCCGCGCAATCTCGCGCGCATGGCCGACAGTCCCACCGTTCAGGCCGATGTGGCGCGCAACGAGGCCCGCCTGGGATCGGCACGTGCCTATCTGCTCGAGATCGTCAGCGGCCTCTACGAGGGCGCCAGCGAGAGCGCCCCGATGGGCATCCCCGATCGCGCCCGCGTGCGCCTGGCCTGCACCAACGCCATCCACGCCGCCATCGAGGTTGCCGATTTCACCTACAAGAGCGCCGGGGTCGACAGCATCTTCCCAGGCAGCCCCTTCGAGCGCCGCTTCCGCGACATGCACACGCTGTCGCAGCAGATCCAGTCGCGCAGCTCCCATTTCGAGGCGGTCGGTCACATCCTGCTGGGCGGCGCGCCGGCGGTGTTTCTCTAGCCAAGCCCGTCGACGTCGTTGCGCAGCGGCTGGCCCGCGCGCCAACGCGCGAGGTTCTCCAGGAAGATATCGAAGATCGCCTCGTTCTGGCCCAGCGAGTGGCTGGCGGTATGCGGCGAGACCAGGACATTGGGCATGTCCCAGAGCGGCGAGGCGGGATCGAGCGGTTCGCTCTCGAAGACATCGAGATAGGCGCCAGCGAGTTTGCCGCTCGCCAGGGCAGCGATGACGTCGCCTTCGACGGCGACCTCGCCGCGCGCGACATTGACGAAGCAGGCACCTCCGGGCATCGCCGCGAAGGCCGCCGCATTGGCGATGCCGCGCGTCAGCGGCGAGGCCGGGCAGCAAAGGATCAGCCAGTCGGCCTCGGGCAGCACCTCGGCCAACTGGTCGTAGGCGATCGTTCGGTCGCAGGGCTCGACCGTACCCGGACTGCGGCGCGCACCGAAGATCCGCATGCCCAGCATCTTCAGCAGCGCCGCGAGATTGCGGCCGATCGGCCCGAGCCCCACGATCACCGCGCACTGGCCGTTGAGATCGCGCGGTGCGCGCTCGCCCAGACGCGGCTCCCAGGCGTGGCGCCGCTGCGCATCGGCCAATAACGGAAAGCGCCTGTTGAGCGCGATGACCGCGCCCAACGTGCTATGCGCCACTGTGATCGCCGTCGCGCCCGAGGCGGTCGTGACCTTGACGCCCCGCACGCGCAGATCGCGGTAGATCGGCCGCTCCGCGCCGGCCGGATGAATCTGCAGCCATTGCAGATTCGGGGACTTGCGCACGACAAGATCGAAGTCGCGCAGCTCGGGCGTCGGGTTGTCCTTGCCCGACTTGCCCGTCACCTCGCGGGTCATGAATGCGATATCGGCATCGCAGGGACCGTCAGCCGCCATCGCCTCCCCGGCCGTGAGGAAAACGAGGTTTCCCTCCGGCACCGCGGCGGCGATGCGCGGTCCCCACGTGCGTTTGGCAAAGGCGGAGAGCAGAAGCTTGATCGGAGCAGCGGAAACATCGGCCATGGTCCCGGCACTCTAGCCCAGGACGGCGCAACGACAATCGACGGCGCCGATAGCGCCGGATCCGGGTAACCACGTCGTGACTGCTGCCTCTGACATCGCAGCCTATAATGGGTCGGACACGAGTATGGAGATGCCGCGATGCGGAGGACGACCTGCCTGATCGTCTTGTTTGCCGTCACGATTGCTTCTTTTGGCGCCGGGCCGAGTTTCGCCCAGAACGATGAGCAGAAAGCGGCGCGCTGCGCGCAGCTCGGCGCCACGTTCGACCGCTATGGCGCGCGGCGCGGCGAGGGTTCAGGCGGCCCCAACCTGATCCGCGTCGGTGCCGGCCTCGACTGCGACAAGGGCCGCTACGATCAAGGCATCAAGACGCTGGAAGACCTGCTGAAGCGCAACTGGATCACCATACCGCCGGCATGAACCGGCTCGCGGTCAGCCCTTCGGCTTGACCGGCTCGAACTCGAAGACCAGGCGCGTCTGAGTCACTTCGGCGAAGCGTTTCAGCGTGCGCCAGGACGGCGTGGCCCGGCCACTCTCGAGACGCGCGATAGTGCTCTGCGAGGTATTCATGCGAGCCGCGAGTTGAGTCTGGGTCAGCCCCGAGCGCATGCGGGCACGGATCAAGGCGGCGGCGATTTCAAACTCGGTGTCGCCGACGGTGGGCGCGCGGGCAGGACGGGTCGCCATCATATCACCGACCGACACGAGAGACTCCGCGAACAACCGACAAATTTCCGACCGACAAATTTCATTTGATCCCCGGCAAAATTAATCTGCATCAACATTAACCAAATCCTGCCGGATCACGCGGCCGGACGCAAATCCTGAGCGGCTTCCAGAGCCGGCGGGAAGCCGATCTTGAAGCGCGCGCCGCCCTCGGGGCGGTTCTCCGCCGACATTTCACCACCCATGCGATGGACGATATCGTAGCTGATCGACAGGCCGAGGCCGGTCCCCTTGCCCACCGGCTTGGTCGTGAAGAAAGGCTCGAACAGGCGCGGCAGGACCTGCGGCGGGATGCCGGGGCCGTCGTCCTCGACGAAGAGCATGACGCGGC
>JBBRFD010000003.1:0-73640 GCA_038224985.1 Reyranellales bacterium | reverse complement strand
CACTTCACCGTCGGCAGTGCCCTTCAGGGCGGCGTCAAGACGCTGAAGGCGGTCGATGGCGTCACGCTCGACGTCAAGCCGGGCGAGTGCCTGGGCCTGGTGGGCGAATCGGGTTGCGGCAAGTCCACGCTGGCGCTGGCGATCATGGGCCTGGTGCCGCCGACGCGCGGCCGCGTCGTGCTCAACGGCCACGAACTCTCCGCCCGCGAGCGCATGCTGACGGCGCGCACGGTGCAGATGGTCTTCCAGGACCCCTATGCTTCCTTGAACCCCCGTCAGACCGTGCGCACGACCCTGGCCGACCCGCTCAAAATCCACGGCGTCACCGACAAGGCCGAAGTCGAGGCCCGCGTGGCCGACATGATGGCCAAGGTGGGCCTGCGGCCCGACCACGCCGACCGCTACCCGCACGAGTTTTCGGGAGGCCAGCGCCAGCGCATCGGCATCGCCCGGGCGCTGATCCTGAAGCCCAAGCTGGTGATCTGCGACGAGCCGGTGTCGGCACTCGACGTCTCGATCCGCGCCCAGATCATCAACCTGCTGCTCGACCTCAAGGACGAGATGGGCCTCAGCTACATCATGATCAGCCACGACCTCGGCGTGGTCGAGCACGTGAGCGACCGCGTCGCCGTGATGTATCTCGGCCGCATCGTCGAGCAGGGAAGCTGGCAGGAGATCTTCGAGAACCCGCGCCACCCCTATACGCGCGCGCTGATCGCGGCGATCCCCGACCCCTTCCACCGCGCCGCCGTGGCCGCCAGCGCCAAGGCCAAGGGCGAGATCGCCAGCGCGCTCAACCCGCCGCCGGGGTGTCACTTCAATCCGCGCTGTCCGATGAAGGCAGATGTGTGCGTGGCCGAGACGCCGCTGCTGGAGTCGGTGTCGTCAGGCCATCTGGCGGCGTGTCATTTTCGCGATAAGGCGGTGGATTTGGATCCGTAGCCAGCTGCTGTATCTCAAGAAAGAGAGGTGGAGTGCTGAAACTACTAAGCGGGCGATCCAACGTCGGATAGTTATGAATATTTTCCGATATTAATAGACGAAGAGTCCGCTGAGACTTGCCCGCTCCTTGATTGCTCGTTAAGTCTGTCAGCTAATCCGCTGATTCGCGTTCAATGTAGGGAGGATATTTTGGACTTCGATATGTCATCTTTTGGCAGAGCTATTTCATCTGGTCGAAAGGCGAAAGGTCTTAATCAAAAAGACTTAGCCGCCAAAATTATTAAGGAAGATGGACAACCCATTACGCCTCAATATCTTAATGACATCGAGCACGACAGGCGTAGCCCGTCCTCTGATCACATCATTCTTCAATTTGCAAAAATCCTAAGCATCCCAGAAGCGGCGCTCTACGGCCTATCTGGCGTGCTACCGCAACAGGACCAGAGACTTATACGCAAAGCGACACCGCAAGCGGTACATAACGCCTTTGAAGCTTTTCGTAAGCAATTGGGAAGATGAGCAATGAGGCCGTTCGCATCATATGCGATTTCAGACAGGCCACAACGCGTTGCGCATAGCCTCTTTAAGAAATGTAAAAGAATCGTCTCAGGCTTGTTCGCTATATAGTTGAGTTGCCAATTAATAGGAGAACCTAAAGGATCGTATTAAATTGCCGGCTATTTTTCTTTAGAAACCCTTGAGCGGTGCGGCCTGCCGCTATCCGGTGTCCAGTGGATAGTACCCTTTTTGATCCAGAAATGGCTGTAGCAACCTTCGGTTTGCCAAATGGAAGGACGGACGGTCGGGCGATTAAGCCAATCCACATCTACCTGCCAATGCGGGCGCCGCTTCTTCGACAAAGAAAGCATGATGCTTTCCGCACAACCACATGGGCAGGTAAGAAAGGCCCATTTCTGGTAGTCGATCCCGCCTACTACGTAAAGGATTCCCGGCTTAAGCGTCGCCAGTTCTGGATGGTGAGCTGACATACGAGCAGTGAACTGCAGCCCGCGGATGCTGGTCCATTTGAGGCCGCACCGAAGGACGCCGATGGCGAAGTTCTTGAGCAAGATCCGAACTTTCGCGATAGCCGACAGAACCATTTCATGAACTCCGATCCAGGAAGGGCTCAATATCACCACGGCCCCAATACTCATTGCTGTCGCAGAGGCTGCAGCCGGGCGTCGGTTTGGCGCCAGGCTTGGCGTCGATCATGAGGTGAAACTTCCGCACAAAATTGGCCCGGAAGCCGTCGGGGCCGCGAAAGCCGTTCAACCGTTGCAGCAGTTCATTAATGGCCATCGCGGCCAATTCGGTCGTGAAAGTAACGACGACCGGACTCGGATTGCGTTCGCCGAAGACGTAGGCCTCTGCTTTACGTTTCTCATACAAATCGGGTGACTCGCGGCGCAATCCTTCTTCCGCCGCGCGAGCGGCATCGACGACACCACGACAGGCGAGGCATGGCTTACCTTCCGTAAGGACGGTGACACGACCGTCGAGGACACCGATAGCGGGCGGATTTGCATCAGTTACTTTGATCGCGAGACCGAGGTCGATAACGGGGATGCGGTAGAAAAGGGCTAGGCGGCTCAGGAACAGCCGACCCTCATTGTCATCAGTGCAACCGAAAATCACATCGCAGGATTTAAGAAGGTCGCGGCACTCGGGGTCGCCGACCCACGCCTCTTTGACGACGACGCGGGTCCCCAAGCCGAGCTCTGTGATGGCACGGGCGACAACATGCACCTTCGGCGCCATCGCATCGGCGTCGGCTTGCCGAGCTCCATGCAAGCGGTTGAGATTTGTCACATCGACGATGTCACTGTCGATGAGGCCGACATTCCCGACGCCAATCCTTGGCAGGAACATTGCGATAGCACTACCAGTTCCGCCACAGCCGACGACGCCTACTCGTAAATGGGCGAGGTCGTCGTTGAGCGCTTTCCCGAACGCAAGAGCTTGGCGATCAAACGCCGCACGCGTGTTCGCGACGCCTCGACCGGGATAGTTTAGGCGAAAAGTATCGCCAATTGTGCGGATCAGCCGCATGGGAACGCAGTACTTCGTGCTCAACCATACGCGGCCCGTGATGGCGGTATCTGGTGTGATGATAAAGGATAGCAAGGGTGTATCAGGGCCGTTGCGATTCTGGGCAAGTTGAACCAGTGCCGGTTCGTTTTCATCGTCCTGAACGGAGAAGTATCGCTGCCCGCCAGGATGGCTATGGACGATGGCGAGCGCTTGATTGTTGGCCTCGGCTATCTTTAGGCAGCGAATGAACGATGCGGTTTGCCATGTGATGAGGTTGGGCGTCGATTCAAGGACGTGCTCGTCAGGAACGGGCACGATCTTGGCACAAAGAAAGTTGGTATGAGCTTGCCTGTCCCAGGGATCGACATTGATCGCCGCCTTGTTGAAAAGAATGTAGGCGGCGTGTTCGCAGCCGTCGTCTCGGACAAGTAGTCGCTGCAAATCCTCCACTTGTCCGGGCGTGAAGGCGGCGCTGTAGCTGGTCACGCGGCGACTTTCAGCGCGTGGTCCACACGCTTCAGCATGCTCCAGATGCCGTCGACACCCGGACGCCACTCCGTGTTGTGACGGGACCAGCGCTGCCAGGACTGGCCAGCGAAGGTGACGGATTGGTCGGCGGCGCGGGGGTAGGTGTTGCCGGCGATGAGGCGCACCCAGGGGATCAGATGGAACATGTCCGGCGGGGTGTCGGGATAGCCCACCGGAAGAAGGATCAAGATGTCGGCACGGCTGGCGTCGAATTGGCCCGTGGGCAGAGGATAGCTGCGCAGCACCACCCCCTTGTGACCATCGGCACCAATCTCCTCATACTTGATCGACTTTTCGGCGAGATATGCCCTATCGCGAGAGGGCAAGAAGCTACTCTCGCCCTCCGTGGTCTTCTTCGGACCAGTGATGAAGCGATCATGGTGCGGCTTGGTCAGGTCGACTTTCTCGTGGTCGTCGATCTCCTGATCATCATCGGGGCCGGGCACCACGAGCCACACGCCGTACTCGGGGGCGGCGCCAACGAGCTTCTTGATGTCGTTGCCCGTGATGGTCGGCTGTAGCCAATCGAAATGCTTGTTGTCGACGGTGATCTTGATCGGCTTCTGATGCCGATCCTTTTCCTGTTCCATAGAAGTCTCCATATGTTAGTCTCGTTAATCCGCTATACCGCAGAGACGCGGATCAGCTGATTGACGTATAACATAAAGCAAAAAGCCGAAGCGTCAAGTACGCAGTTTTTCGTAACGACGGGCTTGACAGGTAAGCATGGGTCCCACCTTCAAGGGGACCCTGTACCTACCTAGGTTGGCACATGATCATGTGCCTGCCAGGCTCAGTTCAATCGAGCAGATTCAGCTTCGACCGAAAAGCTCAGCAGCTATTTCTTTCGCGCACCGCTATTCGCAATAAAATCAGTTAAGGCGCGACCGCCGGTAGAACCATCTGGACTTCCGAGAACACGATCGAGATCAGATGCACGAAAGTATCCATGCGTTCCGAAATGACGATGCATTTGGACAACCCACGCGGGATTGTTATGTGGGAGACGCTCGTCCCCCGTAGCGTGCGCCGACATAGAAGTATTGGTGTTCGGCACGGTTAGCACCTTTGACTTAGCCATAAGTTGCCCCTCCTTAACCGTTTTCCCACACAGCTGCATCCCAATCTTTATGGCGGACCCACCGAAACTTTCGGTCGGTTGTGATCACAGCAAGCTCGATAGGACCCCCACATATCTGCGCCATGGCGGAGAATTTCATGGCCTTGATCGTGCTGTAAATGCACGTATGCACGAAATCTATCGCATCGCGGATCGGCAGAATGGGGTGATTCAGTACACCCGGCCCAATCACGGCCTGAAGTTCTTCTTGTGTTCCCTTCCATTTTCCAGAATTCGTCAATCGGTCAAGAAAAGCCGAATCACAACCAAAAATAAGTCGGTGGGTCATACTGGGAGCACCCCAGAATCGATGCTCGTGAAGTCCGATTTCCGTCGGCTGCGAGGCTTTGGATTGCGTCGGCCTGACGATTATCTCAAACGCCCGAGGTTTGCGGTCCGCCTTCACGTAACCACCAACACAGAAACCAGCAATCAGGTTCCGAGAAAGTTCAGAATACTCTTCTTGTTCGACGTCCGTACGAGCATCCCGTGCGGGTGCCGCATTTGGGTCAAAATCCTTCTTCGCGTCCAGGAGCTGGAACCGCATCAAATCCGACGCCAGAGAGGAGGAATATTCTGTCCAGAGCTTGGCGGCCCAACGGTCCGCGACCTCTTGGACGTTTGCTGGAGGAGTTAGTTGTAAGTCATCCGAAAATTGCGCGAAAAGCGTGCGATAGCTGGCGCCACCAAGTCCCCCGAGCCCCCATGTAACAATTGCCAGCGTCGCGTCTTCACCCAGTTCGAACAACTTCTGGTTATGGTTAAAAAAGTGAAATCCGCCCGCAGCATTTAGTGAGGCAGTACTATCCGCCCCGAGCACAATTCCCTCGGGACTGACGTAGCAGGCTGCAATGGTCATTCAGGGTCCGTCTGTTTCCACGACGGACCGCTCGCCACTCGCTGGCGGAGGACCGCACGGCGGGCAAGAAGAAGAAGCAGATTCTTCTACCAGTATAAGTGCAGATAGACAAGCAAGTATGGGAGCCCCGATAGTCTAGTAGCCGGCGAATATGAGCTCCCTCTCGATAAATTGACCTCAGTCCTCATCCTGATACGGCTCCCAATTGTCCGGCAGCATGTTCGGCGCCTTCGGCCGATAGTCCTCGACCTCATGGCGCGCCCGCCACCACACCCGTCCATCGCCGCCCGGCTGCACCGGCGGCGCCAGTGCCTGCGACAGCTCCCGCCCCACCCCGCCCACCGGAAAGGCAAATGTCAGCGCCAGCGCGTCGGCATGGTCGGGTGACGCGAGGCCGCGCGCCTTCAGGCTGTCCTTCGATTCGAGCTGGATCTCGTCGCGCAGGTTGAAGCCGTATTCGACGCCGGTGAGGTCGGCGGCGAGCTCGCGGCTGCCCTCGATCGAGCCGGTGCGCAGCCATTCCTTCATGCGGCCCCACATCTCGGCGCGCTTGTTGGCGAACTTGCTGCCGCGGCCGTCCAGCGCCTCCGACCAGCCGTCGGCGCGGCTGCCGAAGTTGACGCCCTGCAGGCCGGGGCAGCGCAACTGGCGCAGCCGGTCGACGACGCCGGCGCCGATGCCGCCCTCGTCGACGAACACCGCCTCGGCGCGCTCAGCGATCGCCATGTCCATCACCTGGGCCGCCACCTGCATGGTGTCGAGGCCGCTGAAGGCGCGCGCCGGGAGGGTGCAGGCGTCGAGGCCGCGCCGGGGCTGGATCACGGTGCGGTCGTCGCCGAAGCGGGCGACGTCGACACCGAGGATCACCGGCGCGCCATAGGGCTGGGGCGCCTCGCGTTGGGCGGCGGCCTCGACCAGCTCCTCGCCGATGAACTGCAGCGAGCCGGTGCGCGGGAACTCGCCCTTCACGCGCACGCGCACGAAGTCCGAATCCTCGCCATAGGTCTCGGCCCATTGCCCGGCCAGCGCGTGGTTGGCGCCATCGACGCGGCGGCTGTCGATCTGCCGCGTCGTCCACAGCGCGCGGTGCTTGCCGAAGCAGTCGCGGAATCTTCCCGTCCCGCGCGTCGGGTTGCCGAAGGCGATCCAGACGATCTCGGTGCCGGCGTCGGTCAGCGCGCCCTCGGTGACTTCCCAGACGCGGTCGGCGATGGTCGAGGCCTCGTCGTAGATCACGACGATGCGCTTGCCGAGATTGTGCAGGCCGGCGAAGGCCTCGGTGTTGTCCTCCGACCAGGTGACGCGGTCGAGCCGCCAGGTGTCGCGAGCGGAGGGCGTCACGCTGCGCACCGACTGGGCGCCCAGCGTGAACCAGTGGCGGCACTTCAGCCGGTGATGCCACTTCACCAGCTCGGGCCAGGTCTTGGTGGTGAGCTGCTGGCCGGTATTGGCGGTCAGCAGCACGCGGCTCTCGGCGAAAGTGGCGAGGCCCCAATGGGCGAGCCAGGCCGCCAGCGCCGACTTGCCGACGCCGTGACCCGAGGCGACGGCGACGCGGATCGGCAGGTTGCTGCCCTTCGTGGGATCGCGAAGCTGCGCGCCGATCTCGCCCAGCACCTCGGCCTGCCAATCCCGGGGCCCGCCGCGCGTGCGGCCGTCATCGTCCCAGCGATAGGCCTGCCGCACGAAGGCGAGCGGATCGTGGGCGAGGCCGAAGAAGAACTGCCGGCGCAGAGCCTTCTCGGCGGCCCGCGGATCGGGGCCGGACGAGCCCAGGCCCGGCCGCGGCGCTTTGCCATCCCGTCTCATGCCGGCCTCCTAATTCGGCTGCGCGCGCATGGCGTGGAAATCGTCGACAAGGTCGTCGCCGATGGTGAGTTCGATGCGGTCGCGCAGCAGGCCGAGATGGCGGGCCAGTAGAATGAGGGCGGCGATCTTGTCGTGCAGGCGGATGCGCAACAGGCGACGGCCGTCGGCCTTTTCCCAGAACTGCATCGAGGCGATGGTGGCGGCGGTATCGTCGTCGAGTTCCTGCAACTTGCGCGGCGTGCCGTCGGGATGCACGAGCTTGCGCGGATCGGCGAAGGCGATGCGCACCACCTCGCGCAGCACGCGCTCGGCCGTGACCTCGGCGCGCTCGAGCAGCGGCGCCTGGTGCTCGGCGACGGCGGCCTGGATATCGGGCCGCGACATGAGCTTGGCGGCTTTGGCGTAGGACTCGGAATAGCCGGCGCGGCGGGCCGCGGCGCGGGCGTTGAGATCGATGGCGTATTCGGCAACGAAGCGCTTTTCGCGCGGGGTCAGGGACATGACGACTCCTCGGGTTATCGAGGAGGCCCATATGGGGAAATTGTGACTTACGAAATCAAGCAGTGTGACTTTGAATTTTCGACGAAAATTCAAAGTCGTCCCGGGCGCGGCCGAGGGATCTCTCTTTGTTTGCAACAATAAAGGGCCTCTCGGCCGTGCTCGGGGCGATGGAAAACTTTTTTTTTCAGCGACGTGTTTTTACGTCGCCAGAAACCCGCCCTCGACCGAGCGATCGTGCCCAAAGACAGCGGCCGCGCCCCTGCGTGGCAAGCCAAACACCGCCCTCTCCACCCTCCCGTGTCGCGCGGAGTAACCTCCGCGCTGAGCCGAGGGATCTCTTTTGTGTCGCAACGAAAAGAGATCCCTCGACTACGCTTCGCTCCGCTCGGGATGACGAGAGCTTTTGGCGATAGCGGGGCTTTTGCCGGGGCGCGCCACGGCGCGAGGGGGCAAGCCACTCGGCCGGTGCTGGCTATTGCAGATCATGATCTCGGCCTTCCCCCTCCCTACCCTCCCCCGTATGACGAGGGAGGGAAATGATTGAGAGGAAGACCGATGAGCCTCGTTGCCGTCGACTGGGGCACGACATCGCTGCGCGGGGCGCTGCTCGACGACACGGGCCGCGTGTTGGCGGAAAAGAGCGCGCCGCTGGGGATCGCCAATGTTCCGGGCGGCGATTTCGCGGCGGCATTTGCTGCGCAGTTCGCCGAATGGATGGCGCCGGCGGATCGGCTCTGCCTGATCTCCGGCATGGCCGGCAGCCGGCAAGGCTGGCAGGAGGCACCCTATGCGCCCTGCCCGGCGGCTCAGCGAGCTGGCGCGGCGGCTGCACTGGATCGAGCGCGGCCGCATCGCCCTCGTGCCCGGGCTCAGCACCGAGAGCGCGGGCGAGGCGGGTGGCGAAGGGGGCGGCGTGCCCGACGTGATGCGCGGCGAGGAAGTGCAGATCCTGGGCGCGCTGCGGCTCACCGGGTTGACGGACGGGCTGTTCGTGCTGCCGGGCACGCATAACAAATGGGCGACGGTGCATGCGGGCCGTGTGACCGGCTTTCGCACCTGCATGACCGGCGAGGTCTATGGGTTGCTCGCCCAGCATTCGATCCTGGCGCGCACGCTGGAGGCCGATGCGCCGCTCGACGAGGCGGCGTTCCGCGATGGGCTCGCGCGCGCCGGCAACGGACAGGGGCTGCTGCACAATCTCTTCGGCGTGCGCGCGCTCGCCCTGTTCGACCGCCTGACGCCGGCGGCCTCGCCGAGCTATCTCTCGGGCGTGCTGATCGGCGAGGAGCTGCGCACGCAGCCGCTGGCCGAGGTGCGGGAGGTCGTGCTGATCGGCACGCCGGCGCTCACTGCACGCTATACGCTGGCGCTGTCGGCGCTCGGCGTGAAGACGCGGGCGCTCGGCAACGAGGCGACCTGGGCGGGGTTGTGGGCCGTGAAGATGGCTATGAAAACGGTGAGGGGAACGGTGACGGGAGCGGTGACGTGACGGAGTCGGCGGTGGAAAAATCAGCCGTGAAGAAATTCAGGGCGGCGATGAGCGCGCTGCCGCTGGTCGCCATCCTGCGCGGCCTGACGCCCGCCGAGGCGCCGGCGATCGGCGCGGTTCTGGTCGAGGCGGGCTTCCGGCTGCTGGAGGTGCCGCTCAACTCGCCGCGGCCGCTCGACAGCATCGCCGAGTTGAAGCGGCGCTTTCCCGAGGCGCTGGTCGGCGCCGGCACGGTGCTGACGGCGGCCGAAGCGCGCGATGTCGCGGCGGCGGGCGGCGAATTGATCGTGGCGCCGAATTTCAGCCGCGCGGTCGTGGTCGAAACCGTGCGCCTCGGCATGGTGAGCCTGCCCGGCGTGATGACGCCGACCGAAGCCTTCGCCGCCCTCGAGGCCGGCGCGCACGGGCTGAAACTCTTCCCCGCCGAACTCGCTTCGCCTGCCGTGGTAAAGGCGCTGCTGGCGGTGCTGCCGAAAGGCACGGCGCTGATTCCCGTCGGTGGCATCGGTGCCGGAAATCTCGCGGCATGGCGCGCCGCCGGCGCGGCGGGCTTCGGCCTCGGTTCCTCGCTCTACACGCCGGGCGACGATGCCGCGACCGTGCGCGGCAAGGCCGCCGCGATTATCGCGGCTTACACCAAGGCAATATTTGTCTGACAACTTACAATGTTGCAACGCGGTAGCGGCAACGCGGCGAGCAATCCTGGGACCGAGAGTCAAAAAACCTTCCACCGACGCTTGCGCGCGCGCCGAGTCGATGCCTACGATGGCGCCAATAACTACGCCGTTCAAAGAGATGGCACGTCCTGGGAGGACCACATGGCTGACACCAAGCGTCGCAGCGTCATCAAGCTTGCCGGCAGTGCTGCTGCCGTCGCCTCGACCGGCATGGCCGGCATCCTGGCATCGGGCCGCATGCCGGCCTTCGCCCAGACCCGCACCGTGCACTGGCTCAAATGGGTCGACTTCGTTCCCGCCACCGACGCGCTGCTCAAGAAGGAAATGATGCCGGAGGCCGAAAAGGCGCTGGGCATCAAGATCAACCTCGAGACGGTCAACGGCAACGACCTGCAGCCGCGCATCACCGCCGGCATCCAGTCGGGCTCGGGCGCCGACCTGATCATGGCGTTCAACAGCTACACCCATCTCTATGCCAACAGCGTCATCGACTTGAGCGAGATCGCCGAGGATGTCGGCAAGCGCGAGGGCGGGCACTACAAATACGCCCGCGCCATCTGCAGCGACGGCAAGATGTTCATGGGCATGCCGTGGGCGGTGATCGGCGGCATGATCGCCTATCGCAAGTCGTGGTTCGAAGAGATCGGCGTCACCAAGTTCCCCGAGACCTGGGAGACCTACCGCGACGCCGCCAAGAAGTTGAAGGCCAAGGGCCGTCCGTTCGGCCAGACGCTGGGCCACACCTTCGGCGACGCGCCGGGCTTCACCTATCCCTACATGTGGTCGTGGGGCGGCAAGGAGGTCGAGGCCGACGGCAAGACCGTCGTCATCAACTCCAAGGCGACCGTCGACTCGGTGAAGTTCATGCAGGGCCTGTGGAAGGACGGCATGGACGAGGGTGGCCTCGCCTGGGACGACACCAACAACAACCGGGCGTTCCTGTCGCAGACCATTTCGGCCACGCTCAACGGCGCCTCGATCTATATCGAGACGCTGCGCAAGCCCGACCAGTACAAGACAGAGTCGGGCAAGCCGATGAACACCGACATCCTGCACGCGCCGCTGCCCAAGGGCCCGGCCGGGCAGTTCGGCTTCCATCTCCTGCAGTCCAACATGCTGATGAAGTATTCGAAGAACCAGGACGCCGCCAAGGCGTTCCTCAAGTGGATTCACACCGAGGCCAACTACGAGAAGTTCTTCCTGTCGCAGAAGGGCTTCGCCACGCCCTGCACCACCAAGTGGGAAGCCCACAAGCTGTGGGACGCCGATCCGGTGATGACGCCGTACAAGGTCGCGGCCAAGCTCGGCCAGGCACCGGGCTTTGCCGGGCCGCCCAACGCCAAGGCCGTACAGGGCATGCCGGCCGAGGACGCCGTCAAGTGGGCCGAGAGCGAGCTGAAGAAGATCTACGTCTGAGGACTGCCCCAGCGTCAGCGTAGCGCAAACGGTGAGTGAAGCATGGCAGTGACCGCAGTCCCGGGCGCGGAGATCAAACGCCCCACCCCGCGACTGCGGCGGCTCGAGGACGAGCGCTGGCTCGCCTTCACGCTGCTCGTGCCGACGGCGGTACTGCTTGGGCTGTTCATCGCCTATCCCTTCGCCGAGGGCGTGATCCTGTCGTTCAACAACACGCGCGTCGGCATCCCCGGCGAGTTCGTCGGCTTCGACAACTTCGTCAAGTTGTTCAACGACGGCATCTTCCGCACGACGATGTGGAATACCTTCTGGTACACCGGCGTCACGACGGTGTTCAAGCTGGCGCTCGGGTTGTGGCTGGCGATCCTGCTCAACCGGCATTTCCGCGGCAAGGCGATCGTCCGCGCCTTCATCCTGCTGCCCTTCATCATTCCCACGGTGCTCTCGACCTTCGCCTGGAAATGGATGTTCGACCCGACCTTCAGCGTCATCAACTGGACGCTGTTCCAGCTCGGCATCATCACCACGCGCATCAACTGGCTGGGCGACCCCGACCTCGCCATGGCCTCGATCATCGTCGTCAACGTCTGGCGCGGCGTGCCGTTCTTCGCCATCAGCCTGCTCGCCGGCCTGCAGACCATCAGCCCCGAGCTGCACGAGGCCGCCGCCATCGACGGCGCCCGGCCGTGGAACCGTTTCTGGTACGTCACCTGGCCGCTGCTGCTGCCCGTCACCATGGTGGTACTGCTGTTCTCCATCGTCCAAACCTTCGCCGATTTCCAGCTCGTCTACGTCATGACCGGCGGCGGACCGGCCAATGCCACGCATCTGTTCGCCACCTATGCCTATCAATTGGGCATCGGCACCGGGTTGCTGTCGCAGGGTGCGGCGATATCGCTGGCCATGTTCCCGTTCCTGTTCCTCATCGTCGTGGTGCAGCTGCTCTATATCCGCCGGGTGGAGACGCGTTGAGATGATCGAGGGCGCCGCCTGGAGACGATGGGTCTTCTACAACATCCCGTTGATCCTCTTTGTCTTCATTCTGCTGTTTCCGTTCTACTGGATGATCATCACGACCTTCCGGCCCGACGGCGAACTCTACCGGCCGTGGAACGCGGTCAACTACACGCCGTTCTGGACCAACAATCCGACGATCGAGCACATCGTCTACCTGTTCGAGGAGACCTCGTTCGCGCGGTGGATGTTCAACACCATGTTCATCGCCCTGGTCTCGACAGTCATCTCGCTGTTCTGCGGCGTGCTGGCGGGCTACGCCCTGGCGCGGCTCAACTTTCCCTTTGCCGGCGGCCTCGGCACGGCGATCTTCATCACCTACTTGGTGCCGCAGACGCTGCTCTTCATCCCGCTGGCCGAGATCATCCGCAATTTCCAGCTTGGCGACACGCCGTGGTCGCTGATCCTGACCTATCCGACCTTCCTCATTCCCTTCTGTACCTGGCTGATGATGGGCTACTTCAAGGCCATCCCGAAGGAACTCGAGGAATGCGCCCGCATCGACGGCGCCTCGCGCTGGAAGGCGATGGTCTACATCATCATTCCCGTCGCGGTGCCCGGCATCCTGTCGTCCGGCATCATCGCCTTCACGCTGTCGTGGAACGAATTCATCTACGCGCTGGTCTTCCTGTCGTCGCCCGACCAGAAGACCGTGCCGGTCGGCGTCACCTCGGAACTGATCCGCGGCGACGTCTTCTTCTGGGGGCCGCTGATGGCCGGTGCGCTGCTGGGCTCGATCCCGGTGGCGATCGTCTACTCCTTCTTCGTCGAACATTACGTCGCGGGCCTCACCGGCTCGGTCAAGGGATAGCGTGTCATGGCCGAAGTAACCGTCCGCAAGCTCAACAAGATGTTCGACACCACCCATGTGGTGAAGGACGTCGATCTCGAGATCCGCGACAAGGAATTCGTCGTCTTCGTGGGCCCCTCGGGCTGCGGCAAGACCACGACGCTGCGCATGATCGCGGGCCTCGAGGCCGTGACCTCCGGCGAGATCCTGATCGACGACACCGTGGTCAACGAAGTGCCGCCGATGGACCGCGACATCGCCATGGTGTTCCAGAACTACGCGCTCTATCCGCATATGAGCGTCGCCGGCAACATGGCCTTCGGGCTGAAGATGCGCAAATTCGCCAAGGACGAGATCGAGCGGCGCATCAAGCGCGCCGCCGACATCCTCGACATTGGCGAGTTGCTGCACCGCAAGCCGCGCCAGCTCTCCGGCGGCCAACGCCAGCGCGTGGCGCTGGGCCGCGCCATCGTGCGCGATCCCAAGGTCTTCCTGTTCGACGAACCGCTCTCCAACCTCGATGCCAAGCTGCGCGTGCAGATGCGCGTCGAGCTGAAGAAGCTGCACGAGCGTCTGGCCGTCACCTCGATCTACGTCACCCATGACCAGGTCGAGGCCATGACGCTGGGCGACCGGGTCGTGGTGATGAAGGATGGCTGGGTGCAGCAGGTCGGCGAGCCGCTCGAACTCTACAACACGCCGGCCAACCGCTTCGTGGCGGGCTTCATCGGCTCACCGGCGATGAACTTCGCCGATGTCGCGGTGGTCGACCGCGGCGGTGTCCTGTGGATCGAGAATCCCGGCCTGGCGATCCGCGTGCCCGACCCGCTGCAGGCTCGCCTGCGGCCCCATACCGGCCGCGCCGCCACCATGGGCATCCGCCCCGAGGACCTGCATATCGCCACCGCCGCCGATCCGGAGGACCTGAGCTTCACCGGCGAGGTCGAGGTGCTGGAACAGCTCGGCTCGGAAATCCTGCTCGACATGCGCGTCGGCAAGAGCACCGTCGTGGCCAGCGTCGAGCCGACCCTGCGCGCCCGCGTGCATGACAAGATCAAACTGGCGATCAATCCGGCCCGCCTGCACTTCTTCGACGCGGCGAGCGAAGCAGCGATTTAGCCGCTTCCCGGAGCCCTGCTTCGGAGCCTCTTACTTGGGGCCCGCCCAGCCTTCGAGTACATCGAGCTTGGCCTTGCGCTGCTCCTCGCGCGACTTCTTGAAATCGTGGGCGAAGGGCGCCGTATCGAACGAGCCGTAGGTCGGATTGGCAATGACCAGCCATTCGCGGCCCCAGCGAGCCCGGTTCTCCTCGAAGGCCTTGAGGCGATCGGCCTCGCTCGACCGATAGCGGTCATCGAAATCTCCGAAATTGTCGCCGAAGTTCAGCAGGACGCGATAATCCCTTGCGATCACGGTACGGCGCGTGCCCTTGGTGCTGCCCCAGTCCGGCTTCTCGTTCTGCATCAGGAAGGTGTCAACATTGCCACCCATGGGAAAGCTCAGCTTCTCCATGTTCTTGCGCGTGTCGTCCTTGGTCTCGATGCCGCGATTGGAAACGTAGAACAGCTTCACGCCTTTCGAATCGGCGTGCTTGGCGAACTCCAGCGCCCCCGGAATTGCCGTCGAGATCTGCGCGGCGCAAAACTGGTTCCAAGTCTTGGTGCTGAAGGACTGGTTGTTGCGCATCATCCAGACTTGGTAGTGCGAGTTGTCGATCAGGGTCTCGTCGACGTCGAAGATGATGGCTGGCGGCAAGGTCTCATAGCCGTCCTTCTGCTCGGCAGGTGCGGCCGTCCACTTCTTGTCGGCCAGCGCCTCGTCGAGGCGATAACGCGCCAATGCGTAGACCGTGAGCGCATTGCCCTTGAACTCGACTGAGCGCTGCGTCCACAGAGTCGCCAGCAAAAGGTCGCTCTGCGGCGGCACTTCCTGCGCGCGCACGGCGCCGGCGGAGAAGACGGCGGCCAGCGCGCCCAGCACCAGAATTTTCGGCGTCGTGATCATCCTGCAATCTCCTTCAGCAGTCGTGCCTTGGTCGCTGCATCGGCAAACGATCCCTCGATCGCCGTGCGCGTGATGACGATCAATTCCCGTTCCGTCAGCTCCGACGCATCGTATTCGCGGCCCAGCGTGGTGTGAAAGAACGGCGGATCGTCAGAATTGAGCGTGACGCGGACACCCGCGGCGATCAACCGACGCAGCGGGTGGCGGGCGCGGTCGGGATACAGACCGAGTGCGATGTTGCTGCCGGGGCAGACCTCAAGGACGGTGCCGCGCCGGGCCAGCTCGGCCAGCAGGGCCGGATCGTCGGCCGAGCGCACGCCATGGCCGATACGTGTCACCGGCAGTGCCTTGATCGAGTCCCAGACACTCTCCGGGCCGCAGACCTCGCCGGCATGGACGGTGCAGCCGTAGCCCTTGTCGGCGGCCAGGCGATAGGCCGGCCCGAAATCGGCCGGCGTGAACTTCTGCTCGTCGCCCCCCATGCCGAAGCCGACCATGTAGGGATGCGGTTCGCGTGCCATCGCCTCGGCCATGGCAAACGCGCGGTCGGGACCGAGATGGCGGATGCAGATGGCGATGAGGCGGCCGGTGATGCCGAACTCGCGCTCGGCGCGGTCGACGCCAGCGACCAGCGCCTGCAGCCATCTGGCATAGGGAATGCCGAGTGCTGCCGGGCGCTCGGGCGAGCAGAAGACCTCGGCGTAGATCGCGCCTTCGGCTGCGATCGAGGCGAGGTAGGAGTAGATGATGTCGCCGAAATCCTCCGCCTTGCGCAGGGCGGTGCAGGTCCGGTCAAAGGCCTCGAGGAAGCTCCAGAAATCGGTCCAGACATAGTTGCCGTCGGGTCCGAACATGCCGGCCGGCAGCGTAACGCCATTGCGCCTCGCCAGCTCGCGCGCCAGGGCCGGCGAGATCGAGCCTTCGAGATGGCAGTGCAGTTCAGCCTTGGGAATCATGCGAAGCCTCGCAGCGGCAGGTCCGGACGTTGTAGCCAATTGTCGGCGACATATGTAGCCGCACCGTCGATCAGGTGCAGCGAATAGGCGTGGCGCGGCTTGTCCGAGCGGTTGGCCGCGCTGGCATGCGGCAAGAGGCCATGGAGGACGATCAGCGTGCCGCGTTTGGCCTCCAGCGCCACGGGCTCGACCACCGGCCAGGGCGTTGCATCGAGCGTGCGCGTGACGAGCCGGTCGCCCTCGTAGCCGAACCATTGCCGCAGCGGTCCGCGATGGGCACCCGGCAGCGCCATCAGGCAGCCGTTGTCGCGCGTGGCGTCGTCCAATGCGATCCAGAAACCGGTGACGGTCGAAGGTTCGGTGCGCAGATAGGTGGCGTCCTGATGCCAGCCGACCTCGCCGCCCACACGCGGCTGCTTGAACAGGTACATGGACTGCAGCAGAAATGGCTGTTTCAGACCGAGCGTGCGGGCAAGTTCGGCGAAGCGTGGCTGGCGCGAGACGCGGTCGAAGACCGGATCGAGATCGTGCAAGGCATGGCCGATCTTGTTGGGATGATCCGGCGCGTCTTCCTCGAAGAAGAAGCGAATGGCGCCGCCCGAGTCCCGGAACCAGGCGTCTTGGCCATGGCTCTGGTCGCGCGTGGAGAAGGCCGTACGCTGCGGGCCGGGATCGAAGCCGGCGACGCGCAGCTGCAGGGCGTCGCAATCCGCCGGCGGCAGGAAATCCGGCACCACCAGAAAACCGTCGCGCTCGTATTGCGCCATCACCGCGCGACGCGTTCCCAGATGACCGGTCGGGCGAAGGGCACGGCATCCTCGATGCGCACTGCCTGCCGGATCAGCGCAATCGCCGCCTCGGCGTCGGATTGGCTGGCGGCATGAACAAGGCAGAGCGGATCGCCGCTGCGCACCGGCGTGCCGATATCGAGGAAATCCGTCAGGCCGACGGCTGGATCGATGGCGTCATCGGCATGGCTGCGGCCACCGCCGAGCGCCACGACGGCGATGCCGACCTCGCGGGCGTTCATGCCGGCGACATGGCCGGCACGGTCGGCCGTGCAGGGCACGATCACCGGGGCGCGGTCGAGATACTGCGCGGTGCGTTCGAGGAAATCGTCCGGCCCGCCCAGCACGGAGACCATTTTCGCGAACTTCTGCGCCGCGCGGCCGTCGTCGAGTGCCGATTCGGCGCGGGCGCGGCCGGAGGCGGCGCTGGGCGCCAGCCCCGCCAGCGCGATCATCTCGCCGGCCAGCACCATGACGACCTCGTGCAACCGTGCATCGCGCGCACCATCGCCTTTGAGGTAGGCCACGGTCTCCGCCACCTCGAGCGCATTGCCGACGCTGCGGCCCAGCACCTGGTCCATGTCGGTGATCAGCGCGACCGTTGGCAGGCCGGCCTGATTGGCGACGGCGACGAGGCTTTTGGCAAGATCGCGTGCCATGTCCTTGGTGTCGCAAAAGGCGCCGGAGCCGCATTTCACGTCCATCACCAAGCCGTCAAGCCCTTCGGCAACCTTCTTGGACAGGATCGAGCTCACGATCAGCGGGATCGATTCGACGCTGCCGGTGACGTCGCGCGTGGCGTAGAGGCGACGGTCGGCCGGCGCGAGATCGTCAGTCTGACCGATCACCGCGCAACCAACCTCGCGCACCACCTTCTGGAAGGTGGCGATATCGGGCGACACGTTGTAGCCGGTGATCGAGGAGAGCTTGTCGAGCGTGCCACCGGTATGGCCCAAGCCGCGGCCCGAGATCATCGGCACGAAGACGCCGCAGGCCGCCACGATCGGCGCCAGCATCAGGCTTACCTTGTCGCCGACGCCGCCGCTCGAATGCTTGTCGATCACCGGGCCCGGCAGGTTGAACGGTTTCCAGTCAAGCCGGCGGCCGGAGCCCGAGAGCGCCAGCGTCATCGCCACGCGCTCGCGCGTATTCAGGCCCTTGAAGAATACCGCCATGGCAAAAGCGGCGACCTGACCCTCGCTCAAGCCACCGTCGACGATGCCCTTCACGAGAGCGGCGATTTCCTCGTCGGACAGCTCATGCCCATCGCGCTTCCGGCGGATGATTTCCTGCGGCAGCATGGCTAACGATAGCGCTCGAGGAAGGCGCGCAACAGGCGGCGCACCTTGCCTGCCGATGCGGCGGCAATGGCCAGCGTCTGCGCATGGCTGAGTTTTTCGGTGCTGAGGCCGGCGGCATGGTTGGTGATCAGCGACAGCGCCGCGACCTTCATACCGACGTGCCGCGCCAGGATCGTTTCGGGAACCGTCGACATGCCGACGGCATCGGCGCCCAGAACCTTGGCGGCACGGATTTCAGCTGGGGTCTCGAAGCTGGGACCGCTGAACCAGATATAGACACCCTCGAACACACCTTCGCCCGCCGCGATCAGCTGCTTGCGCAAGGCGGGATCGTAGGCATCGAGCATGTCGACGAAGCGGCCATCGCCGGTGTCGTCGAACAGCGGGTTCACACCGGTGAAATTGATGTGATCGCGGAGTGCCATCAGCGACCCCGGCGGCATGTCCGCGCGCAGTCCGCCGGCGGCATTGGTCAGCAGCAGCGTCTCGCAGCCTGCCGCCGCCAGCGCCCGGATCGCGCCTTTCATCTCGTCGGCCTTGCCGCGCTCGTAGTAATGCGCGCGGCCTTGCAGCACCGCGACTTTCGTTGGACCGACATGGCCCAGGACCAGCTTGCCGGCATGACCATGCACGCTGAGATGGGGAAAGCCCGGCAAATCGGCATAGGAGAGCGTGTCGACCGCCTCGACATCATCCGCGAAGCCACCGAGGCCGGAGCCCAGGATGACAGCGACGCGAGGCTTGAAGCTGTCCAGCGCGGTCATGCGTTTCTGAGATTGTGAGGGCCGAAGGACATTGGCAGCAGCGCGCCCAGTGTCACGGTGCGATGGAGGCCATCGGGATGGCAGAGATGGATCAGCATGTCGTCGCCGCCGAACTCGCGCAACTTCTGGCGGCAGCCGCCGCAGGGCGCCACGATCTCGACGCCCCGCCCCATGACCACGCATTCGAGGATACGCCGCTGGCCCGATCCCACCATAGCGGCGATGGCCGAGGCCTCGGCGCACCAGCCTTGCGGATAGGCCACGTTCTCGACGTTACAGCCGCCATGGATCGCGCCGTCCGAGCTCTTCACCACGGCGCCGACATGGAACTTCGAATAGGGCGCATGGGCGCGCGCCATCATGGTGCGCGCCAGTTTCAGCATATCGTCCATCCTAGTGTTCCTTCTCGTAGGGCACGCCGATGGCCTTGGGCGCGGTCGCCCGGCCGATGAAGCCCGCCAGCAGGAAGATGGTGAGAAGATAAGGCAAGGCCTGGAACAATTGCACCGGTACTTCGCCGATGCCCGGCAGCTTCACGCCCTGCAGGCGGATGGCGATGGCATCGAGCAGCCCGAAGACGAGGCAGGCACCCAAGGCGGGCCACGGCCGCCATTTGCCGAAGATCAACGCCGCCAGCGCGATGAAGCCCTGCCCCGCCGTCATGTCGCGGCTGAAAGCGGCATTCTGGGCGATGGCAAGATAGGCGCCGGCCAGACCGGAGAACAGCCCGCACAGCAGCACCGCGCGATAGCGCAGCCATGTCACCGAGATGCCGGCGGCATCGACGGCCAGCGGCATCTCGCCCACCGCGCGCAGGCGCAGGCCGAAGCGCGTGCGGCCGACGATCCAGGCGGCCAGTGGCACCGAGACCAGCGCCACGTAGACCAGAATGTTGTCGCCGGCGCCGGGCAGGAAGAGCGGCATCAGGCGTTGCGATGACGACAGGTCCGGCGTCTGTCCGCCGCGCGCGAACCACGCCGCGCCCAACACGACGGTAAGGCCGGCCGCCAGGATATTGATGGCGACACCGCTCACCACCTGGTTGCCGCGATGGGTGATGCAGGCAAAACCATGCAGCAATGCAAACGCCTCGGCGGTGAGGATCGCGGCGATGACGGCAAGCCAAGGCGAGCCCGAGACGGCGGCAGTGGCGCCGGCGGCGAAGGCCGCCACCAGCATCTTGCCTTCGAGGCCGACATCGATGATGCCGCTCCTCTCGGAAAAGAGTCCACCCATGGCGCAGAGGATAAGCGGCGTCGCCACCCGGAAGGTGGCGGCGAAGATGGCGAAGAAGATCCCGAAGGCTTCTTCCATCACCTCACCCGAGCCAGAAGAGACTGCAGCCATGGCCGCGGCAGGTTGGCCAGCGCGCCGGAGAACAGGATAATGAGGCCCTGGATCACAACGACCATCTCGCGCGTGATGGTCGGGATCTCGAAGGAAAGTTCCGTGCCGCCCTGTTGCAGCGCGCCGAACAGCAGTGCCGCCAGCGCAATGCCGAGCGGATGCGAACGGCCCATCAGCGCCACGGCGATGCCGGCAAAGCCATAGCCGGCGGGGAAATCGAGCACGAGGCGATGATGCACGCCCATCAGCTCGTTGACCCCGACACCGCCCGCCAGAGCGCCGGAGAGGCACATGCCCAGCATCGTCATGCGCCGGATATTGACCCCGGCATAGACCGCCGCGTCGGGGTTCTGACCCATGGTACGCAGCGCATAACCCCAGGAGGTGTGCCAGAGGAAAACCCAGACACCGACGCAGCAAAGAGCGGCGACTACAATCGAGAGGTTGAGCGCCGAGGGCGACACGGCGATTCCGAGGCCACCCAGAATGTCGTGCATCGCCGGCAGCCGGCCGGCCGTGCCGAAGCCACGGCTCTGCGGCGTCATCGAGCCCGGCGCGATCAGCACATTGACCATCAGGTAGACCATCAGCGCCGCGGCCACGAAGTTGAACATGATGGTGGTGATAACGATGTGGCTGCCGCGCCAGGCCTGCAGCCAGGCCGGCACGGCGGCCCAGGCGGCACCGAAGAGCGCTGCCGCCGCGATGGCGATCGGGATCAGCGCCCAGGCCGGCAAATAGCGGTCGAGCGCCAGCACCGCGAGACCGCAGCCAAGGCCGCCGAGATAGGCCTGGCCCTCGCCGCCGATGTTGAACAGCCCGGCATGGAAGGCCACGGCGACAGCCAGGCCGGTGAAGGCGAAGTTGGTGGCGTAGTAGAGCGTGTAGCCGATGGACCCCGACGAACCGAGTGCCCCGGTCACCAGCAGCTTCAGCGCATGGAAGGGATCGGCGCCGATCAGGCGCACGAGAATGCCGACGACCAAAAACGCCAGCGCGATATTGATCAGCGGCAGCACGACAATCTCGACCCAGGCCGGCAGGACGCCTTTCATGCTGCGGCACCTGCTTCGGCAGCACCGGCCATCATTAGGCCGAGCCGTCGTTCGTCGGCATGGCCGGCTGCGACCTCGCCCACGATGCGACCGGCGAACATCACCAGCACGCGGTCGGCCAGCGACAGGATCTCGTCGAGCTCGACCGAGACGACCAGCACGGCGCAGCCTTCGTCTCGGCTCTTCACAAGCTGGCGATGAATGAATTCGATGGCGCCGATATCGACGCCACGCGTCGGCTGGCCGACCAGCAGTACCCGGGGATGCCGCGCCATCTCGCGCGCCAGGATCAGCTTCTGCTGGTTGCCGCCCGAGAAATGAGAAGAGCGCAGGCCGGGCGTGCGCGGGCGCACATCGAAGCGCTCCATCAGTTCGGCACAATGCACCCCCGCCGCAGGCCTGTTCATGAGGTAGTTGCGGCTGAACGGCGGGCCGTCGTGATAGCCCAGGATCGAGGTCTCGGAGGCGCGGAACGCCCCCACCATGCCCTGCCGCAACCGGTCCTCTGGTACATGGGCAAGGCCAAGCATGCGCATCTCCGCCGGATCGACGGGATGACCCTGATCGATGGTGCGGCCGCAGACCGTGACCGTGCCGCCGGTCGGCGCGCGGATGCCGGCCAGCACCTGCAACAACTCGCTCTGGCCATTGCCCGAGACGCCGGCGATGCCGACGATCTCGCCGGCGCGCAATTCGAGGCCGATATCGTCGAGCAGCTGCACGCCGCGTCCATCGACCAGCGACAGATGCTCGGCGCGAAGCAGCACCTCGCCCGGCCGCGCCGCCGCCTTGTCCACGGTCAGGCGCACCTTGCGGCCGACCATGAGCTCGGCCAGCTCGTCGGGATCGGTGTCGGCGGTGCGCCGCTCGGCGACAACGGCGCCCTGGCGCATGACGTAGACCGTGTCGGTCGCCGCCATGATCTCGCGCAGCTTGTGGGTGATCAGCACGACCGAGACGCCACGCTGCTTCAGCGTCTGCAAAATGCGAAAGAGCTGGTCGGTTTCCTGCGGCGTCAGCACGGCGCTGGGCTCGTCGAGGATGAGGATACGCGCACCGCGAAACAGCACCTTGAGGATTTCGACACGCTGCTGCTCGCCCACTGACAGGTCGGCGACGCGCGCGTCCGGATCGATGGCAAGGCCGTATTCGCCGGCCAGCCGCGCCAGCTCGGCCCGTGCCGCGGCAAGGCCCCTGGCCAGAAGCGGTCCGCCCTCCGATCCAAGTACGAGGTTCTCGAGCACGGTGAAGGTATCGACCAGCATGAAGTGCTGATGGACCATGCCGATGCCATGGGCGATGGCATCGCGCGGGCTGGCGATCGCGATCGGCTTGCCGTCGACCAGGATCTCGCCCCGGTCGGCGGCATAGAGCCCGTAGAGAATGCTCATCAGCGTCGACTTGCCGGCACCGTTCTCACCGACGATGCCGGTGATCGAGCCCTTCTCGATCGCCAGCGACACGCCCTTGACCGCGTGAACGGCACCAAACGACTTCTCGATGCCCCTCAGCTCGATGGCAAGAGTCACTTGCGTCTAATCACTTGCCCGGATCACTTGCCCCGAATCACTTACAGGCTTTGTTGCTCATGTAGTCGTGCACGGTGATCTTGCCGGCGACGATATCGGCCTTGGCCGCCTCGACCTTGGCCTTCATGTCGGCGGTGATCAGCTTCTCGTTGTAGGAGTCGAGCGCCCAGTCGACGCCAGCCTCCTTGAGACCGAGGACCGAGACGCCGGCCTTCCAGGTGCCGGCCTGCGCGTTCTTGAAGCTGAGATAGGAGGCAAGATCGACGCGCTTGATCATCGAGGTCAGGATCGTGCCGGGATGAAGCTGGTTCTGGTTGGAATCGACGCCGATACCGAGCTTGCCGCGGTCCTTTGCGGCCTGCAGCACGCCGGTGCCGGTGCTGCCGGCGGCGGCATAGATCACATCGACACCGCGATCGAACTGACCCTTGGCCAGCTCGGCGCCACGGCCCGGATCGTTCCAGGCAGCGGGCGTCGTGCCCGTCATATTGGCAATCAGCTCGGCCTTGGGGTTGGCATACTTGATGCCCTGCTCGAAGCCGCACTGGAAACGGCGGATCAGCGGGATGTCCATGCCGCCGACGAAACCGACCTTGCCGGTCTTGGAGGCGAAGGCCGCCGCCATGCCGACGAGGAACGAGCCTTCATGTTCCTTGAAGACCACCGACTGCACGTTGGGCAGGTCGACGACCATGTCGATCAGGGTGAAGCGCGTCTTGGGGAATTCCTTGGCGATCTTCTCCAGCGCCACCGCCTGCGAGAAGCCGACGGCGATGATGGGGTCGTCGCCGCGTTGGGCGAAGCGGCGCTGCGCCTGCTCGAACTGCGTCTCGTTGGTCGGCTCGAATTCGGCGACATCGAGCTTGCTCTCGGCCTTGAAGCGCGCGCCGCCGGCGGCGACGCCCTCGTTGAAGGATTTATCGAACTTGCCGCCTGTGCTGTAGACGATGGCGGGCTTGATGGCCGCCGTACTGTTCGTGGTCTGCGCTTGCACGGCAAACCCGACGGCAACGAGAACGGCGGCGGCGATCAGCGATCCGGCAAGACGAGTCATGGCAGCCCCCTCAATCCTTTGACACGAAACCGTAGCGCAGATGGGAGGGGTTCGGCCCGTTCTTTTCGTAGTCGGACTTCAGCGCGGCGAAGCGGTCGGACTTCCAGGCCGCTTTCTTCACGTCGTATTTGTACATTTTGGCCGAGTTCTCGCCGAAGATCGCCTTCTTGACCAGGCCGTCGGCCGCCCCCAGGTCGGCGAAGCCGTATTTGCGGCGCATCTCCTCGGGGATTTCGAGGCGGCGCAGGGCCTCGATCTGCCACTGTGGGGCGCCGGTCCAGACGGCATCGGTGCCCCAGACGACATGGTCGACGCCCATGCCCTTGATCAGCCAGCATGCCCATCAGCGCGGCGCAGAGGCGCGGCTCGGTCACCGTCGTCTGGGCGAAGATCTGCCCCAAGTCGGTAGACGTTGCTTACGCCAAACTTACGCGGGATATCGGCCAGGTCGCTGGTTAAAACGTTCTTCCCCATTCATATGGGGAGGAACCTGCTCACTCCTCGAAGATCGCCACGGCGCGCGTCCAGCCGGCCGAGGCGCCGCGGATCTTGTGGGGGAAGCAGGAGATGGTGAAGCCATGGCCCGGCAGTGCCTCGAGATTGTGCAGCTTCTCGAGATGGCAATAGCCGATGTCGCGGCCGGCCTTGTGGCCTTCCCAGATGATCGAGGGGTCGTGGTCCTTTGCCCATTTCTGGGCGGTGAAATAGAACGGTGCGTCCCATGACCAGGCGTCCGTACCCGTCAGGCGGATGCCCTTCTCCAGCAGATACATCGTAGCGTCGTAGCCCATGCCGCAGCCTGAATTCACGTAGTCGCTGTTGCCGTAGCGCGAGCCGGCGCGGGTATTGACGACGACGATCTCGAGCGGCTGCAGTTCGTGGCCGATGCGCTTCAGCTCGTCGTCGACTTCCTTGGCGGTGATGACATGGCCATCCTCCATCTTGCGGAAGTCGAGCTTCACGCCGGGCTGGAAACACCATTCGAGCGGCACCTCGTCGATGGTGATGGCGCGCTCGCCCTTGTTCATCGTCGGATGGAAATGATAGGGCGCGTCGAGATGGGTGCCATTATGCGTCGAGAGATTGACGTTCTCGACCGCCCAGCCCTGGCCGTCCGGCAAGTCTTCCTTCTTCAGGCCGGGGAAGAAGCCGGCAATCTGCGCCGCCGTGTTCTCGTGCTTGTGATACTGGATCTTCGGGCCGAACGGCGCCGGATCGGAAATGACGTCGTTCTCGAGATAGATCGACAGGTCGACGAAGCGGCGCTTCATACCCACCCTCCCCTAAGCAGCTATTTGCCGCTCAGTTTCGGGTATTTGGCGCGCCGGTCAATTGCTTCGGATAGACGGTTTCGAAGATCGCCCGGGAGAGCAGCTTGCCGATGCACTTCTGGCCGAAGTCGTTGAGATGCAATCCGTCGCTGGTGACGAACTGCGCATAGGGCATGCCGTCGTTGTACCAGGCGCGCATGATCTCGAAGCGCTTGAAGAGACCGGCGCCCTTTTCTTTGGCAACCTCGGCCATGACCCGGGCGTATTCTTCCTCGTCGGGAAGTGCGGCGACGGCCGGCACGTATTGCAGGTTCATCAGGACGAACTCGGCGCCCAGCGACTTGCCGATATCGATGCCGGCGCGCAGGCGATTGGCGAACTTTTCGAGCGGCACGCGGCCGATCGCCGAATTGGTGCCGACCTGCCAGACCACGAGCGACGCCCGCTCGGGCATGACGTCGCCCTTCATCCGGGCGGCCATCTCCTCGGCATCCTGGCCGCCGATACCCTTGTTGAAGACATGGACCGAAACGCCCGGCATCGCTTCTTCCAGTTTCATCTTGAGCTGGGCCGGATAGGCGAATTGCGGATTGGAGGCGCCGTAGCCCTGGGTCGAGGACGAGCCCATGGCGACGATGCGCAGCTCGCGCTTGTCGATCACGGCAGTGCGGGCGATGTCGAGTGGATTCCCGAGCTTGAGCAATTCGCTCGAAGCGCGGCAGTCGGGCTTCTCCGCCAGCGCCGCCGTCGTGGTGGCGACGAGCGTTGCGGCAAAAACAACAGCGAAGCGGCGAAGGTTCACGCGCGGGCCTGGCGCACGGGCGCGCTCTTGAACCAGCCCGCCACATAGGCGACGAGGGTCATGATGGCGAGGCCGACAAAGGTCACAACGATCTGGGACAAAACCGAATCTTCGTAATGGTTGACGACGATCTGAGCGGTAAGTGCAAGAAACGTACCCAGACAGAATACCTGCAGCGAGTGCTCTCCGCACCTGCGAATCGGCTCCAGCACCCGCCAGCGCAGGAACGGGGCGCTTTGGGGGACGAGAACCCGCACGAGCCACGCCAGGGCCAGGAAGTGCAGTAACCGCAGGATGTCTACGTTGGTCTTGTCGATGGGGAAAATCTGCCGGGCGACCCATTCCGGGATCAGGCGTTCCAGCGAATTATACTGCCAGGACATGGCGATAAAGCCGGCAAAGCAGAGATAAAGCAAAGCCGCGATCGATAGCGGCCAGCGCCAGCGGTCGAGCCAGGCGAGCCTCGGCCCCAGTACCGCGAAGGCGGCGCCCACGTGAAACAGCACCTGCCAAGCCATCGGATTGAAGAACCAGACCTTGCCGTCGGGGTAGGCTGGCAGGTTCCAGTTGTAGCGGCAGGTTGCCGCATAGAGCGCCAAAGAGGCCCCGATCACGACAAACGGCCAGCGCACGACCGCTGGCAGGACGAAGGGGAATGTCGCCAGCAGGACGATATAAAGTGGCAGCACGTCGAGATTGACCGGCCGAAACTTGAGCAGCGCTGCCTCGAGAATAGCCCGATAGGGGTTCTGCCCCAGACCGAGCATCTGCATTTCCTCGATCAGCGCCGGGGTGTCGCGGGCAATCGACACCCAGGCGATCTGCGCGGTGTAGGCCACAAAGAGCAGGATATGCGCGACGTAGAGCTGCCAGACACGGCGGTAGATCTTCGATGCAGCGCGCGGCCAACCCTCGCGCAACATCATGCGGCTATAGGCGATGACGGCGGTGTAGCCCGAGATGAAAACGAAGATTTCGGTGGCGTCGCTGAAGCCATAGTTACGCACCGTGAACCAGCTGACGACATTGTCCGGCACGTGGTCGATGAAGATGAACCACAGCGCCAGACCCCGGAACAGATCGAGCCGCAGGTCGCGCGACGTGGGGAGGATAGCGGGCTTCATTGCGTCATTGGTAACGCAGGCAAGATCGCCACGCCACCGCGCGAAGGCTATCGAAACGATCGCGGCGTCAAGCCTTCAGGAACTTCTCGAAGGCGTCCTTGTGGTCGGGATGCCAGCGCGACAGTGCCGGGCGGTTCTCGACGATGTCGCCCATCGCCCATTGCATGCGGCGATTGTCGGTCTCGCGCGTCACTTCGTTGTCGGGACAGATGATGTAGAAATCGCCCTTGCCCATGCCCTCGACCAGCATGTCGATCACCTGATCGGGCGTCCAGGCGCCGGCGGGCTTCTCGCTGCGGCCGCGGCTGGTCATGCCGGTGAAGGTCGAGCCGGGCACCAGCAGATGGGCGCTGATATGCGCACCTTCTTCGTTGCGAAGACCGTGAGCCAGCGCCTCGGTCAACACCTTCACGCCGGCCTTGCTGACGTTATAGGCCGTGTCGCCCGGCGGGCAGGTGATGCCCTGCTTGGAGCCGGTGTTGACGATGGCGCCCGGCGTCTTCTGCGCCAACATGGCGGGCGCGAAGGTTTGCACGCCGTTGATGACACCCCAGAGATTGACTTCCAGCACACGGCGCCAGCGCTCGATGTGGTCCCATGGTCCGCCGCCCGGCGCGGTGCCGGCATTGTTCATTAGCACGGCTACTTCACCGAAGGTGGCGTAGACCTTGTCCTTCAACGCCTGAATGCTTTCGAGCTTGCTGACATCGGTGGCGACCGTCAGCACGTCCGCGACCCCGACCTCGTCGGCGGCGCGCTTCAGCGCCTCCTCGGAAAGATCGGCCAGGCAAACCTTCATGCCCAAGCCGGCGAAACGCCGCGCGGCGGCAAGGCCGATGCCGCTCGCGGCACCGGTGATGACGGCAACGCGGCCGGCGGTGAGAGCAGGGTGTTTGTTTGTCATGGAGCCAGTATGCATCTCCGGCGGGTGGCCGGGGGCGGTATTATACTACGCCATATCGGGGGGTGTGCCGAAAAGTGAGACTCTTGACCTGAAACCCTTATGCCATCGGCATCGGAGGCGTCTCACGCCGGCGAGACTCTCGTGAGATTCGGCTGGGCGTGAGACGCTAGCCGATGACCTTGCGGGCCCTGAGGTCGGCGATCTCGGCGTCGCTGGCGCCGCCGATGGACTTCAGCACCTCGTCGGTAAACTGGCCGAGCGAGGGCGGCGGGCGGCTGTCGTCGACCGGCGTGTCGGAAAACCTGTAGTTCGAGCCGATCAGCGGCACGTCGCCGACGCGGGCATGCTTGTAGGTCTTGAGCATGCCGCGGCGCTTCACCTCGGGCTCGTCGAGCGCTTCCTTCATGGTGCGGATCGGACCGGCCGGCAGGTGCCGCAGCTTCTGCGCCCAGTTCTCCTTGGTGTCGGTTTTCAGCACGTCTTCCATCAGCTTGGTCAGCACCGGCTTGTTGGCGACGCGGGTCGCCACCGTGAGGAAGCGCGGATCGGTCGCCCATTCGGGATGGTCCATCGCCTTGCAGGTGTCGACGAAGAGCTTCTGGTTGGCGACCGCCATGTAGATCTTGCCGTTGGCCGTGTCGAAGGAGCTGTTGGGCGCCGAGGCGAAGTGGCCGTTGCCGGCACGCTTGGGCTGCTCGCCGCCGATCAGGTAGTAGGAACCCATGTTGCCGAGGCAGGCCAGCGCGGTGTCGTAGAGCGCGAGGTCGATCTGCTGGCCCTTGCCGGTGCTCGTGCGCGCGAAGAGGGCGGCGTTGATGGCGGCCACGGAATGGATCGCCGTCATGGTGTCGACGATGGCGATGGCGTGGCGCAGGCCTTCACCGTTGGCCTCGCCGTTGACGCTCATCATGCCCGACTCGGCCTGCAGCACGGGATCGTAGCCCGGCCGGTCCGACAGCGGCCCGGTCTGTCCGTACGCCGAGATCGAGAGGTAGATCAGCTTGGGATATTTGGCCGAGACGGACGCGTAATCGAGACCGTATTTCTTGAGCACGCCCGGCCGGAAATTCTCGACCAAGACATCGGCCGTCGCCAGCAGCTTGTGGACCAGCGCCTGGCCTTCGGGCTTGGTGAAGTCGAGGGCGACGCTCTTCTTGCCCCTGTTGTAGGTCATGAAGAAGTGGCTCTCGCCGGTCTCGCCGCCGGCGCGCGGCCCCGCGCCCTTGCGCGTATCGTCGCCACCGTCGGGGTTTTCGATCTTGATGACCTCGGCGCCCATGTCCGAGAGGATCTGGGTGCACATCGGGCCCGCGATCACGCGGGAGAAGTCGACGATGCGGATGCCGTCGAGCGGCGGACGTCCTGATTTTGCCATGGTCGGACGTTAGGGCCCCCGCCGGTCCGCTGTCCATGCGCGGCTTTTCCTTTACAATCCTGCCCATGGTCCCGTTTCGCATGCCGCTCCGTCGCCGCTCCCTGCTCGCTTTTACAGCGCTCGCTGCACTGCCTGCGCAGGCCAAAGCGCAAACTGCGGCGAAGGCGGGAGCACAGGCCGCCTACCCAACCAAGCCCATCCATATCGTCGTGCCCTTCGCGCCCGGCGGCTCGGGCGACATCACCGCGCGCATCGTCGGCAAGTACATCGAGGACAAGACCGGTCAGGCCGTCGTCGTCGAGAACAAGGCGGGCGCCAACGGCATCGTCGGCGTGCTGGCCGTGAAGGCCTCGGCGCCGGACGGCTATACGCTGATGCTGGCCACCACCTCGACCAACGCCGCCAATATCCACATGTACAAGAACCCCGGCTACGATCCGGAAAAGGACTTCCAGGTCGTGGCCGTCATCGGCTCGAGCGGCGCCTTCCTGGTCGTACCGGCCGACAGCCCGCACAAATCGCTGGCCGACCTGGTGGCCTTCGCCAAGGCCAACCCGGGCAAGCTCAACTTCGGCTATTTCAACGCCTCCTCCCAGGTGCCCTCGGAGGTGCTGGGCAAGCAGGCCGGCGTCGAGTGGCAGGGCGTGGCCTACAAGGCGATCGGCAATGCCTGGACCGATCTCTATTCGGACGCCATCCAGTTCATGTTCGTTGACCTGACGGCGGCACGCGGCCAGGTCGTGGCCAACAAGGCCCGCCCGCTGGCCATTTCACTGCCGCAACGCAGCCCTCTCTATCCCGGGATTCCGACCTTGGCCGAGACCTTCCCGGGCTTCGTCAGCACGGGCTTTTTGGCTGTCGCCGTGCCCAAGGCGGTGCCGGAAGCCATCAAAAAGAAGCTCAATGAACTCATTAACGAGGCCACCTCCTCGCCCGCCATCAGCAAGCGACTGGTCGAGGAATTTGCCCTCAGCCAGCGCATCCTCGACCTGGCGCAATGCGCCGAGGAAGACCGCAGCGAACGGGCCAAATGGGCCGAGTACGTAAAGATCGCGAAAATCGAGCCGCAATAGGTTAGAATAGTTTCGAACAGGAACAGGCTACTCAAAAATGGCAATCACCGTCGTCGTCATCGAAGACGAACCCGATCTGCGCGGCATGATCGTCGAATACCTCGGCAAGCGGGGTCATCGCGTCACCGGCTGCGGCACGCTGGAAGAGGCGGCAACCACCCTCGACACCGTCGTGCCCGATGCCGTGCTCTCCGACATCCGCCTGCCCGATGGCGATGGCGTGAGTTTCTGCCTCGATAACGCGCCACGTTTCCCCAACGCCCGCTGGATCCTGATGTCGGGCGACCATGACCTGGTGCGCCTCGGCCTGCGTGCCCGCGATATCGCCAATATGCCGGCCTTCGCCATCGTCGATAAGCCGATGCCGCTGCGCCTGCTCGACCGCATCCTGACCCAGCCGATGCCGGCCAAGCCCGTCTAGAGCTTGAGCGATCGCAACCGCAGGGCGTTGGCGATCACGCTCACCGAGCTCAGCGACATGGCGACGGCGGCGATCATCGGACTGAGCAGGATACCGAACAGCGGATAGAGCAGGCCCGCCGCGATCGGCACGCCGGCGGCGTTGTAGACGAAGGCGAAGAACAGGTTCTGGCGGATATTGCGCATGGTGGCGCGCGACAGATGACGCGCCCGCGCGATGCCGGCGAGATCGCCCTTCACCAGGGTCACGCCCGCGCTCTGGATCGCCACGTCGGTGCCGGTGCCCATGGCGATGCCGACATCGGCCTCGGCCAGCGCCGGTGCGTCGTTGACACCATCGCCCGCCATGGCGACGACATGGCCCTTGCCGCGCAAGCGCTTGACGATGCGATGCTTGTCCTCCGGCGAGACATCGGCTTCGACATCGGTGATGCCGAGCTTTGCGGCCACTGAATTGGCCGTGGTGATGTTGTCGCCCGTCAGCATGACGATACGCAGGCCCTCGGCCCGCAGGGCGTCGAGTGCCGCCCGGGTGCTGGCCTTGATCGGATCGGCGATGGCGATCAGGCCGGCCGCCTTGCCATCGAAAGCCACGAACAACACCGTGGCGCCGTCGAGCCGAAGCTTGTCGGCGCGACTCGAGAGATCGCCGATGTCGACTTCGATGTCTTCCATCAGCCGGGCATTGCCCAGCGCCACGGCATGGCCATCGACCTTGCCGGTCACGCCCTGGCCAGTAAGCGAGGCGAAGTCGACGGCCGGCTGCAGAGCCAGCCCGCGCTCGCGCGCGGCGGCGACGATGGCGGCGGCCAGCGGATGCTCGCTCGAATGTTCCAGCGCCGCCACGCGCCGCAGGACGTCTTCCTCGGATCGGCCACCCACCGGCACGACCGCCACGACGCGCGGCTTGCCTTCGGTCAGCGTGCCGGTCTTGTCGATCACCAGCGTGTCGACTTTTTCAAGACGCTCGAGCGCCTCGGCCGACTTGATCAGCACGCCCATGCTGGCGCCCTTGCCGACACCGACCATGATCGACATCGGCGTGGCAAGGCCGAGCGCGCAGGGACAGGCGACGATCAGCACCGACACCGCCGCGATCAGCCCATAGGCCAGCGCCGGTGACGGACCCCAGATCGCCCAGGCGGCGAAGGCCAATATGGCCGCCGCGACGACCGCCGGCACGAACCATCCGGCCATCACATCGGCCAGCCGCTGGATCGGCGCGCGCGAGCGCTGAGCCTCGGCCACCAGCGAGACGATGCGCGCCAGCAGCGTTTCCGAGCCGACCTTTTCGGCCCGCATGACCAGCGCGCCGGTGCCGTTCATCGTGCCGCCGATCAGCCGGTCGTTGGCCGCTTTGGCAACGGGCATGGACTCGCCCGTGACCATCGATTCATCGACGGTGCTGGCGCCCTCCAGCACGACGCCATCGACCGGCACGCCCTCGCCCGGCCGTACGCGCAACTTGTCACCGACCTGGACGGTGTCGAGCGGCACTTCCTCGTCCTCGGCTCCGTCCTTGAGCCGCCGCGCCGTCTTGGGCGCAAGATCGAGCAACCCGCGAATGGCATCGCCCGTGCGTTCACGTGCCCGCAGTTCGAGGACCTGGCCCAACAGCACGAGCACGGTGATGACGGCAGCCGCCTCGAAATAGAGGGCGACCGCGCCGCCCATGCCGCGGAAACCGGCCGGGAAAAGGCCGGGCGCGAACAGCGCAACGACGCTGTAGAGATAGGCAGCACCCGTGCCGAGCGCGATCAGGGTGAACATGTTGAGGCTGCGGTTCACCACCGACTGCCCGGCGCGGACGAAGAACGGCCAGCCTGCCCAGAGCACCACAGGTGTCGCCAGCGCGAACTGGATCCAGTCACCGATCGATGTATGGCTGAACAGGTGCAGATGGCCGCCCATCTCCAGCCCGAAGACCGGCAGCGTGAGCGCCCCGCCGATCCACAAGCGCCGGGTCATGTCGATCAGCTCGTGATTGGGGCCGGCATCGGCGGCGGCGTCGAGCGGCTCCAGAGCCATGCCGCATTTCGGGCAGCTGCCCGGCCCGACCTGCTCGATCTCGGGATGCATCGGGCAGGTGAAGATCATCTTCTTCTCGGCTGCCGTCGGCTCTGCCTTGGCGGCCGGCTTCAGGTACTGCGGCGGATCGGTCTCGAACTTGGCCAGGCAGCGCGCGCCGCAGAAATAATACGTGTGGCCTTCGTGGGCGCATTTGTTCTTCGCGCCCTCGATGGTCACGGTCATGCCGCAGACCGGATCGATCGCCTTGCCTTCGGGAGGTTGGGTCATCTTTGCTCTCTTACACCTAAAACCAGACCTTGAGGCCCGCGAGGACACGCAGCTTCGATGTCGGTTCGCCCTCCGCCGCGACATATGTGGCGGTGGCGCCGGTGAATTGCTCGAAACTCACGCCGATATAGGGCGCGAATTGCTTGGTGATTTCGTAGCGCAGGCGCAGCCCGGTCTCGATGCGCGACAGACCCGAGCCGAGATCGATGGCGCGGTCGTCGCCGCTCGCTATCACCGCCTCGACGAAGGGCGTGGCGATCAGCTTCTGCGACAGCAGGATGTCGTAGTCGACCTCGAGCCGAAGCGTGGCGACGCCGGTCTGGCTGACGCCGGCCACGGCATCTACATGGAAGCCGTAGGGTGCCAGCCCCTCGAAGCCGGCGACAAAGCCCGTACGCGACAGGCCGCGGCCGTAGACCACCGCCTGGATTCCGGCCTTGGCGTCCCAGAAGTCGGAGATCAGCCGGCTGTAAAAGAGGCGCGTGTCGATGCCCTTGGTGCCGCCCTCGCCGTCGATGGTGCCGCCATCGGCCAGCACGCCCGAACTCTCAACGCGCAGCTTGTTGTAGTCGTCGCCGAACCACGCCTTGCCTTTCCATTCGACGGCGGGCGCCCGATCGTGAAAGCGGCGTTCGACCATGCCGTCGACACGCCAGTAGAGCGCCGCATCGTCCATGGCGACGGCCGGCGCTGCCCAAAGCAGCGACAGCAGAGCGAACCTAGTGATGCGCATGGCCGCCTCCCCCGCTCTTCACCGTATTGGCAGCCGGCAAGGCCGTGCCCGCCGGATGCACGACGAACTCGCGGAACATCCCGGTCATCATGTGGAAGAGGAAATGGCAGTGGAACGGCCAGCTCCCGACCTCGGTCATATGCACGGTCACACTCACCGTGCGGCCGGGCGGCACGATCACGACATGCTTGCGCGGCCGCTCCTCGCCCGCGCCATTGTCGATATCCATCCACAGACCGTGCAGGTGGATCGGATGGTTCATCATGGTCTCGTTGCGCAGGACCAGACGCACCGTCTCGCCCTGGGTAAAATGCATCTGCGGAGACTCGGAGTACTTCTTGTCGTCGAACGACCAGATGAATTTCTCCATGTTGCCGGTGAGACGCATATCGATGGTGCGTGTGGGTTCGACCAGCGTATAGGCACGGTCGAGGCGCTTCAGGTCGAGATAGCTCAACACCCGCTCGCCCGCCGCCGCGCCGACCGGCGGCACGTTCACGAGACCGCTGGTGTCGTGGCCCATGGCGGCATGGTCCATCTTGGAATGGTCCATGCCCGCCATGCCGGCGTGGTTCATACCGCCCATGCCGTGGCCCATATCGGCCATACCGAGCAGTCCCGGCACCCGCATTTCCGGCACGGGCGCGGTCATACCTTCGCGCGGCGCCAGCGTGGCCCGTGCGGCGCCTCGGCGATCCATCGAGGCGGCGTGGATGGTATAGGCACGGTCCTGCTTCGGCTCGATGATCACGTCGTAGGTCTCACCGACGCCGATGCGGAACTCGTCGACCTCGACAGGCTTCACGTCCTGTCCATCGGCAGCCACGACCTTCATCTTGAGGCCGGGAATGCGCGCATCGAACAAGGTCATGGCCGAGCCGTTGATGAAGCGCAGCCGCACTTTCTCACCCGGTTTGAACAGCCCCGTCCAGTTGTCGCCGGGTCCGCGCCCGTTCGCCAGAAACGTGTAGCCCGTGACATCGGCGAGATCGGTCGGGTCCATGCGCATGTCACCCCAGTCGAGGCGGTCGCGAATGACCGTCTGCCGCTCCTCCGACGATTTGGCATTGCCAAGGTCGCGTAGCAGGCCGGGGAAGGTGCGCTTGCGGTCGTTGAAGTAGCCGGGCTCCTGCTTCAGCTTGCGCAGGATGGCGCCGGCCGAGAGCGCGTGCTGATCGCTCAGCATGACGACATAGTCGCGGTCGACCTTGTAGCGTTCACCTTTCGCGGGCGCGATGACGATGGGCGCATACATGCCGTCCTGCTCCTGGCCGCCGGAATGGCTGTGGTACCAGTAGGTGCCGGCCTGCCGAACCTTGAAGCGGTAGGTGAAGGTCTCGCCGGGTTTGATGCCGGCGAAACTCACCATCGGCACGCCATCCATGTAGAAAGGCACGAGAATGCCGTGCCAGTGGATCGAGGTGTCTTCCTTGAGACGGTTGGTGACGTTGATCGTCACCTCCTCGCCTTCCGTCCAGCGGAGCGTCGGTCCGGCGATCTGGCCGTTGATCGAAAACAGCGAATGTTCGACGCCGTCGATGCGCTGCACGGTGCGGTCGATGACGAGATCGTAGGTGGCGGCGAAAACAGGCGAGACCCCGAGTAAAATCAGAGGCAGAAGCAGAACAAGGGCGCGCCGCAGATGGGCAATCATGGCCAACTCCGTCTAGCGGGTGAAAACGATGGTGCCGCGCATGCCGTCCTCGTAGTGGCCCGATATATTGCAGGCGAACTCGAGATCGGCGGTGCGGGCGAAAGTCCAGACGAAGGTCGCGGTCTTGCCGGGCTCGACCCAGACGCCGCTCGAATGTTCCATGGCGGCCATCGAATGATGTTCGCCCTTCTTCTGGCGCTCGAAGGCCTCGCGCATCATCTGGCGATGCTCGGCATGTTCGGCGATCGTGCCGATGATCAACTCATGTGGATCGGTGCCGTCGTTGCGCAGGACGAAGCGGACGGTCTCGCCATCCTTGACTTGCAGCGACTTCAGCGAAAAGGCGTTGTCGGTCGCCACCACCTCGATAACGCGCGTGACCTTGCGGGCCTCGCCGATCTTGCCACCGCTCATGGCATGGCCGGGGCCGTGCGCCGACGCCGGCATGGCCGCGGCCAACGCCAGAACGCCGACGAAGAAACGTCGGAACAACATGATGCTTCTCCCTTGAGATGAACCGGATTTCGAGTCGGTTCAGGCTCGGGGAGGCGGCGGATCCTGTGTGAAAGTGAGGCCGGAAAGGCTGGTCACGGCCGAGACGATAAAGCTGCGATAGGCCTGCCGTGGCGTAGCGGCCGGTGCTTCGTCGGACAGTAGCGCGACCGCGCCTGACATCGCCGGACAGCAGGTCCCGGCGGCATGCTTGGCGGAGTCGTTCATCGGACAGGGCGGTGGGGCATGGTCCGGACAATCCGGCATGGCCATAGCGGTCGCGTCATGCGCCATCGCCTTGACGGGCCCACCGAAGGACGGCGGCCAGACCAGGGCAACAAAGGCGATCAGCCAAAGGAGGCCGCGAAGACGCATGCGTCCTATATAGGACTGCGCACAGCCCGACTCAATGCCGCGCTAGTCGCCCGCCTCGACCAGCTCGCCGGTCGTGATCTTGTCGAGATCGGCGCCCCAGAGCTTGCGTGTCGCCTTGAAGCGGTCGATCAGGAACTGGCCCGACTGCACCGGCTCGAACTTGGCATCGGCGTCGCTGATGCCAAGGTCGCGCGGATCGACGGTGGTGCGGAAGTTGGGATTGCAGAACAGCGGCATGGAATAGCGCGACTTGTCCTGCAGATGGACGACGCGATGCACCGTCGCCTTGAAGCGCCCATTGGTCCAGCGCTTCATCAACTCGCCGATATTGATGACGAAGCTGCCGCGCAGCGGCGTCGCCGAAATCCACTCGCCGTCCTTGCCCATGACTTCGAGGCCGCCGAGGCTGTCCTGCCACAGGATGGTGACGATGCCGTGGTCGGTATGCGGGCCGGAGGCCTGGTCGGAGATGTGCAGGCCGGCGGCGCCGAGATAATGGTTGATCACCATATCGGCCACCGGCTTGGTGAAATGCTGGGTGAAGAAATCCTCGGGCTTGCCGAGATACAGCGCGAAGCCCTCGAGGATCTTCATGCCGAGACGATAGGTCTCCATGTAATAGCCCTCGATCGCCGTCGCGAAGCCCGGCATGTCGGGCCACTGGTTGGGCGCGTAGAAGGGCGTGCCGGCCAGCACTTCCGGGTCGTCGGCCTTCACCGGGAAGCCAAGATCGAAGCTGTCCTTGGCGTTGGTCTTGCCGTTGCGATGGACACTGTCCCAGACGTCGCGATAGCCGCGGTTGTTGCTGTTGGCCTTGACCTTGAGCCGCTCGGCTTCGGGCAGGGCGAAGAAGCGGTCGGCCAGGGCCACGGCCTTGTCGATCGTCTCGACCGGCACGTTGTGGTTGACCGCATAGAAGAAGCCGATGTCGTCGCAGGCCGCGCCGATCTTCGCCGCCACGGCCTTCTTGGCTGCCGGGTCGCTGGAATAGAGGCCGCCGATGTCGATGACCGGGATGCTCGCGGGCATCGCCTGAACTTGAGCGGAAAGACCTGCTGCCATGTTCGCCTCCTAGAGCGTTCGGTTAGCCGCGCCTCTCGGCGCCGGCGGCCCGCCAGTCCAGACGCTTACCGAGCGAATGGACGAACGAGTATATCAGGAAAGACAGGGCCGTTGCGAGAAGCGCCACAGCATAAACCTGGTCGCCCCGGTAGTTCTGCATGGCATGGTTGATGACATAGCCCAGCCCCGTCGAGGAAATCATCCATTCCGCCGCGATGGCAACGATTATGGCGCCCGAACCGGTGATTTCCTGCGCCGCCACGATCGAGGGCACGGCATAGGGCAACCGCACCTGGCTGAAGGTCTGCCACCAGCTCGCATTCAGTATGCGCATACGGTCGAGCTGGACCTCGTCGGCGGCGCGCAGGCCAGCCATGGTATTGACCAGCACCGGGAAGAAGCCCGAGAGCGCCACGATGGTGGTCTTGCTCAGCATCGAATCGCCGAAGGCCAGCATCAGCACCGAGATCAGCGCGATATAGGGCACGTTGCGCAGCGTGATCGCCGCCGGCATCAGCATGTGGCGCGTCGGCGGCAGCAGATCGAAGAGCACGGCCAAACCGATGCCGACGATATTGGCCCAGAGGAAACCGACAGCGGCGACCTGCAGCGTCGCCAACAGGTGCTCGAAGATGAAGGCGCGGTCGACCCAGAGCACGTCGAGCACGCGCTCTGGCTTGGGAATGACGAAGGCCGGCAGACCGGAGAACCAGATCGCGAGATACCACAGTAGCAGCACCGAGCCGATCGGCGCCAGCACGCGCAGCGTCCAGCTCAAGGCCAGTGCCGGCATCAGGCGGCGTCCCGGTGCATCAACAATCCGCGCACATGGGCGGCGATGGCGACGAAGCGCGGGTCCTGGCGAAACGAGGGATCGCGCGGCCGCGGCACCGCCACCGGGACGACTTCGAGGACGCGGCCGGGCGCCGGCGAAAATACCAGCAGCCTGTCGGCCAGCATCACCGCCTCGTCGATGTGATGGGTGACGAACAGCACCGTCTTGGGCCGCACCGCCAGCTCGCGGTCGAACCACTCGCCGATCTCCTCGCGCTTCATCTCGTCGAGGGCGGCGAAGGGTTCGTCCATCAGCAATACCGAGGGATCGTGCGCCAGGGCACTGGCGATGTTCACGCGCTGCAGCATGCCGCCCGAGAGCTGCCGCGCCTTCTTGTTCTCGTGACCGGCGAGACCGAACTCGGCCAGCACCTGGCCAGCGTCGAAGCCGACGCGGCCGGCGATCTTCTGGGTAAAGCGTACATCGTCGATGGCGCGCTTCCACGGCAGCACCGCCGGCCGTTGCGACACCAGTCCCAGCAGCCGCTTGCGCCGCGCCTCGGCCGCCGAGTCGTCGCCGATACGCACCTCGCCGGTCGAAGGCTCGACGAGGTCGGCGACGATGCGCAACAAGGTGGTCTTGCCGCAGCCCGAGGGCCCGACCAGGGCGATGAATTCGCCAGCGGCGATCTCCAGATCGACAGGCTGCAAGGCCCAGGTCTCGCCGAAACGCCGCGAGACGTTGCGGATGGAAATCGCCGCGGCCACTGATTTACTTCTTGGCGAGGAATTCGTCGGTCATGACTTCCGAGGCCGGGATGGTCTTGGAAATCTGCTCGCCGTCCTTGAGGAAGCCGATCATCTGGTCCCAGGTCGCCGGGTTCATCCAGAGCAACCCGTTCTTCTTCGAATCCTCGCTCTGGAACAGCGGGTTCTGCAGCTTGAAACGCCAGGCGAGCTTCTTGGCGTCCTCGATCTGGCCGGGGAACTTGGCCAGGATCTCGACCGCCTCGTCGGGATGGTCGATGCCGTACTGCTGGCCGCGCTGCACCGCCTTGAGGTAACGCCGCACCAGCTCGGGATTCTTCTTCACGGTCTCGCCCGAGGTGAAGATGACGTCGACATAGACCGGCACGCCGTAGTCGGAATACTTCATCGCCTTCCAGGTCTTGCCCTTCACCGTGTCGGGCGCGTCGGCCTTCAGCGACTCCTGCTCGATCTGGTAGGTCTGGTTCACCATCCAGCCGAGGAAGAAATCGATCTTGCCGGCCATCAGCGGCTCGGCCGTGCCCTGCACGATGGTGACCTTGACCTTGGAGGCATCGACGTTGTTGGCCTTCATGAAGGCGCGCAGCGTGAACTCCGTGCCGGCCTGCACGCCCACCGTCTTGCCTTCCATGTCCTTGGGCTTGGGAGACGGCGCGTCAGGCGCGCCGATGCTGATGTAGGAGGTCGGCGCGGTCTGGAACAGCGTGCCCACCGCCACGACATCGACCGGGTCCTTGGCCAGCCGCGCGCTGATCAGCGCCATGCCGTTGGTGGCGATGCCGAACTGCGCCTGTCCCACCGCGACGATGGGGATCGGGTTCTTGCCGGGGCCGCCATCGACCGTCTTGTGGTCGATACCTTCTTCCTTGAAGAAGCCCTTGGCCTCGGCGAGCATGATCGGCGCGTATTCGCCGATGCGCAGCCAGCCGAGCTGCGTCGTGGCCGTCATCTGCTGCGCCTGTGCTGCAGTCGACGTGAGTGCGGCAAGGCCCAAAGCGGCCGCCGCGAGACGATTGATCAATTTCATGTGTGCCCCTCCAGAAGTCCCGATTATGCGGGAAATTCAACAGCAGGCGCGGTGCAAATGTCATGCCGCCCCTTGCCGGCCCGTCCCGACAGGCATAGGAGCGAAGCCATCATGAAAAAGCTCCTTCTCCTGCCTCTCGCCCTCGTCGCCCTCGTCGCCACCGTCGCCTCCTTCGGCGCCATCGCCCAAACCGCGGCACCCGGCAACGACGCTGCCTACTGCGCTGCGCTCGTCGACAAATACGAGAAGTATCTTGGTAGAAACGGCGGCCGAGGGCGCGCCACATCCGACATCACGGCCGACGTCGCGGTCGCCAAATGCAATGCCGGCGACACTGCCTCGGGCATTCCGGTGCTCGAAAGCCGCCTGCGCGATTCGAAAATCACGCTGCCGCCGCGCGGCTAGACCTTGAGCGCGCTGCCGGTCAGGCGGCGATAGGCTTCGAGGTAGCGGTCGCTGGTGGCCTTAACGACGTCCGGCGGCAGCTTGGGCGCGGGCGCATCGCCGTTCCAGCGGCCGGCATGGCGCTCGACATCGAGCCAGTCGCGCAACGGCTGCTTGTCGAAGCTCGGTTGCGGCCGGCCCGGCGCGTAACCGTCGGCCGGCCAGAAGCGCGATGAATCGGGTGTCATCACCTCGTCGATCAAGATGATCCTGCCATCCGACGTACGGCCAAACTCGAATTTCGTGTCGGCGATGATGATGCCGTTTTTCGCGGCGATATCGCGGCCCGTGCCGTAGACAGCCCGCGACTTCTTATCCAACTCGTCGGTCACGGCATCGCCCAAAACCTTGCGCATGTGGCCCACCGTGATGTTCTCGTCATGGCCGCTCTCGGCCTTGGTCGCCGGGCTGAAGATCGGAGTGTCGAGCCGCACGCTTTCGCTCAGACCGTCCGGCATCTTCTCGCCGGCCAGTGTTTTGCTTGCCTTGTATTCGCGCCAGGCCGAGCCCGAGAGATAGCCGCGGATCACGCATTCGATGGGAAACACCGTGGTGCGCTTGCACAGCATGGCCCGGCCTTCGATCTCGGCCTTGTGCGCCGCGAGCGCGGGGACGGCAGCGACGATCTCGGCGGCCTCGGCCGCGATCATGTGATGGGCCACGATGCTGCCCAGTTGCCGGAACCACCAGGCGCTGGTCTGCGTCAGCACGGCACCCTTCATCGGGATCGGCTCGGCCATGACGACGTCGTAGGCGCTGACGCGGTCGCTGGCGACCAGCAGCAGCCGTTCGCCATCGACCTCGTAGACTTCGCGCACCTTGCCGCGCGCGAGCCGCTTCAGCGGCAGCTCGCTTTCCGTCATCAGGACCATGGACGCTCCCCTACTTCTTCTTCTCGTGACGCATCTCTTCGAAGACTTCCTTGGCGATCAGCATGCCCTCGCGCGCAGCCGGCAGGCCGATATAGCCGCAAAGATGCATCAGCGCCTCGCTCAATTCATCCTCGGTCCAGCCCTGGTTGCGCGCCATGCGCAGGTGAATGGCCAGTTCCAGCCAGCGCGCCTGTGAGGTGTCGGAAACGACACAGATCAAGGCACGGATCTTCATGTTGAGGCCGGGCCGCGACCACAGCATGCCGAACACCGCCTCGCGCGCGTAATCGCCAAACTTCTGCATCATCGGATCGGCGTAGACATCCTTGCCCATCTTCTCGGCGAACTTCTTGCCCATCAGCTTGCTGCGGATCTCGGTGCCCTTTTTGTAGGTCGCGCTCTTGGCCATGATGATTTCCTCCGGTTTTTCTGCCGCTGCAAACGTGGCACAGCGGCGAAGGCGACGCACCCACTCCGCCAGGCGATAGCCGATGCCGGGCTCGGTGCGGATGAAGCGCGGCGCGGCCGAGTCGTCGGGCAGGTATTGCGTGCCGTGGGCATACGCGGTGGCCCAGGGGGCGTTGAGGATCTGCCGGTGCGGCACCACCCGCCGGGCATTGCGCGCCAGCAGGAGAAGAAGATCGAATTCCTTGGCCGTCCTCGATCCAATGCGGACGTGGTATTTCGTCGGTCGCAACAGCTTCGTCGAGGCGAGCCGCCCGCTGCTGCCGCGCTGGCAGGAGAAACTCTTCATCCTGCTCGCCCGCTTTGCCGCTGGCGCGGGCGACTTCTTCAAGCTCCGGCCAACCGCGTGGTCGAGCGGGGGCAGCCGCGTCGAAATCTGAGCCACGATCCGAGCCGCGATCGGGGCCGCGCCGAATTGCCGGCAATCCCGGCGGGAATACCGCCCCAGCGCCCTAAACCCGCCGGATTCGACGCCTGTTATAGTGGGGCTACGGAACAGCACCGGAGAGTCACGAGCGCATGGGCCAAGGCCCGACCCTGATCACGACGACGCGGCTTGGCGTGCGCCCCCTGGGTGTGCGGGGCGAACCGCTGCACAATACGCATGCGCAGCTGCGTCAGGTGATCCGCCGCCGCCTCGGCGACGGGCCCGCCGACCTGCTGGCCGAGCCGCAGATGCGCGAAAGCGGCGACGGTATCGATTGGTACGCCGACTGGTCGGGCCCTGTCCGTCGCCTCTCCGACCTGCCACCAGAAGAGCGCGACGCGGCGCTGGCCACGATTTCCGCCGACCTCGCCGCCGTCGATACCCTGGGCGACCAACTGGGCGCCTCGGAATCGAGCGACGAGGCGCGTCTGGTCGGCCGTTCGCTGAAGCTCGCCACCAAACGGCCGTCCGACGACTTCGTTTATATGGTAGGCGACCGGCCGGCGATCGTGGCCTGGGGCTACGAAGCCGACGCCGCCAGCAGCCTGCTGGGCGCCGCGCTGCCGACCGTGCCAGTCCCCGCCCCGCCCGCTCCCGCCGCCGTCTTCGCCAGCCTGCCGGCCGTTTCCTACGCCGCCACCCGCGTCGGCTGGGCGCCCTGGCTGCGGGCACTGATTTTCGGCCTGTTGCTGCTCCTGCTGCTGTTGATGGCATCGTGGCTGCTGCGCGCCTGCATGCCGGTGCCGCCCGAACTCACCATCGCCACGCAAGAAACGCCGGCCCCGCCCGCACCCGAATCGCCGCCCGATCCGACGCCGATCCTCAAGGCCGCCCTGAACGACTTCGAGGGCGACGAGAAGAAGCTGCGGGCCGAACTGGCCTCCCTGGAAGACGATCTCAAGAAGAAGATCGACGACTGCAAGCCGCCGGAGCCGCCCAAGGTCGCCAAGGCGCCTCCGCCGCCGCCCAAGCCGCCGCAGCAGGCCGCCGTCGAGCCGCCCAAGCCGCCACCGCCGTCGGCGCCGCCGATTTCACGCCCGCCGCCGGGCCAGCTGCCCTGCGACTGGGCGGGCGATTCCGGTGGCGAGGGCGTGACGCGCAACAAACACTATCTGGGTGACAAGCCTGGATTCGTGACCATCAACTACAATCTCTATGTCCGGCCGGACGAGATCAAAGTCATGTATCGTGGCCAGCAGATCGCCGGCACGCGCGGTCCGCGTTCAGGCCGGGGCGGCTTCGGCTTCGATTGGAACCCCGTCGCCGGGGATTATTCGGTCGATGTCATCGTAATCGGAGAGATGCTGGGTACGCGTTGGCAATACGCCATGGCGTGCCCCCGTCGTTAAGCTGTGTCGTTAGGGAATGTAAATGCCTGCTGGTCCTCTTCTCTGCAGTGAACCGCTTCAGCGCTACCGCGCGCTGGGCCTGTCGGGCGATCCCATCTGGCGATCGGCCGGGCAGCTGCGCGCCGCCGTGGCGAGCCGTCTGTCGCGTGACCATGCCGACCTGCTGGCGGTTCCCGAGGTCGACCCCACGGGCCAGCGCATCGACTGGTATGCCGCTTTCGACGGCGACGTTAAGAAGCTCGCCGATCTCGGCGACGGCGAGCGCACGACAATGCTTGCGAAAGTTCAAGGCCTGCACGCCGATCTCGCCAAGATGGCCGACGCGATGGAAGCGCCCGACCGCTCCGGCGCCGAACGCAATTTCGCCCGCCTGCTGCGCCATGCGCTGACGGCGCCGGGCGACGACACGCTCTATGTCGTGGACGGCAAGCCGGTCATGACCTTCTGGGGCTTCACCGCCGATGCCGCCCTGCCCGGCGTCTTTATCGCCAGCCCGCCCGTTGTGGCGGCGCCGGCAGCCGCAGCGGCCATGGCCACGGCACGCCCCGCGGCGGTTATGGCGTCCGCGCCCGCCATCGCCGCCGGCGCCATGGGCACACGTTCGACCTGGTGGCAGTGGCTGCTGCTCTTCGTCGCGCTGCTCGGTCTGCTGGCGCTGCTGGCCTGGCTGGTGAAACCTTACCTGCCGCGTCTCGAACCACGCCTCGAAGCCGAGGTGCGCGACCGGGCGCTGGCCATGTCGGTGCAGCGGCCAGACGATCTGCAGAAGGCCCGCGTCGACACGCTGCAAAACGAGAGCGAGCGCCTGCGCCTCGAACTGGCGCGCCTGACCGACGAACTCTCGCGCAAGGGCGGCGACTGCTCGGCCGGCGTGCTGGGACCGGGCGGCGTCATCGTCGGCACCGCGCCGGGAAATGCCATCGCCGGCGTCGGCCCCGATGCCGCCGTGGTGGCCAAACCCGACCCCACTGCCAAGGTCGAGCCACCGATCGAGCGCAGCGCGCCCAACCAGGAAGCCAACAACAAGCCAGATCCGAACAAACCGGATCCCAACAAACCCGACCTGAACAAGCCGGAGCCGAATAAACCCGATCCCAAGGGCGCCGATGCCAATAAGCCGGACGCCAGTAAGCCGGACGCCAACAAGGACCAGGCGAGGAAGGACCAAGCCAAGAAGGACGAGCCCAAGCCGATGACCGTGCCGCCGGAAGCCAAGAAGAACGAAGATCTGGCCTTCCTGAAAGGCGACTGGCGTTCGCGCAACGGCCTGGCCACGGCCAATGGCGAGAACGATATTCGTCCCAACTACACGCTGGACGACAAGGGCAAGGGCAAGGTCACCTTCACCCAGAAGAACGGCGCCACCTGCGAGGCGCCGGCCGAGGCCAAGTGGAACTCGGGCAAGCTCACGATCGAGGAAAAGGCCAATCCCAAGTGCACCGACGGGCGCACCTATGCCCGCAATACCGTCAATTGCGAGGTCGGCGCCGACGGTGCCGCCCAGTGCAAGGGCAGCCAGCCCGGCGATACCCGAAGCTACAGCGTGCAGATCGGCCGTTGAGTCCCTACATTCGCAGCAAAGGTTGCATACGCTGACATGAGCGCTCTCGCCCGCCTGCCCAACTATCCCAGCCCGACGACGCTGATTGCCCGCTCGGGCATCCAGTTCCTCGATTTCGGCTTCGATCCCACGCGCCTCAAGACCCGCGAATGGGGTTTCCACGACGCCGCGTCCGACAAAGGCGTCGATGACCTGGTGCAGCTCGATTTCGACGAGGTGCGCGGCCAGTACGAGGTGGTCGAGAACGGCCGCCGCCGCGCCGCCGAGCCCAATCTCGTGGTCACGGCCAAGGATGCGCTGGCGCCCTTCCTCGATAAATGGGTGCCGGTGCCCTTCCTGCAGGTCCGCCCCAACAACCAGTTCCGCGAAGGCCCGGCCGACTGGGCGCGCATCCGCATCGTCGATCTCGAGGCACGCTACGGCGAGGGCTTCCGCGACGACACCGGCAACCGCTACCGCGCCGTACTCGCCTTCGACACCGGGCTGATCGCCGAGGCCGAGGGCCGCGCCTACCTCGCCCCGTCGGGCAAGGACGTCACCGCCGGCGCGCTCTTCGCGCTCGCCCCCAACCAGCGTGCCAACCACTGGCTGCTGCGCCAGGGCTGGATGACGCAGTGGCTGGAAGAGTTGTTCCGCGAGATCCATCCGCGCGCCACGCCGGAGGAAATCGATTCCGACATCAAGCAAAAGCCGCAGGAAGCCAGCGCCCGCTATCTCGCCTTCCTCGGTCTGATCGGCGGCGCCATCTCCTTCCCGCCGGTCAAGCTGGTGGGCGATGCCGAGCGGCCCGGCCGCGGCGCCATCGAGGTCGATCTCGTGCTCGATGTCGGCAATTCGCGCACCTGCGGCCTGCTGATCGAGGCGGCCGGCGATCTCGGCGTCAATCTCAACGATTCCTACGAACTGGCGCTGCGCGACCTCTCCCATCCCGAATGCGTGCACACCAAACCCTTCGAATCGCGCGTCGAGTTCGCCCAGGCCTGGTTCGGCAAGAACCACCTTTCCCGCCTCGGCGGCCGCGCCGATGCCTTCCAGTGGCCGACCATGACCCGCGTCGGTCCCGAAGCCACGCGCCTGGCCGCGCGCCGCCGTGGCACCGAGGGCAATACCGGCATGTCGAGCCCCAAGCGCTATCTGTGGGATGAAGAACCGCAGACCCGCGAATGGCGCTTCAACGTCGCCTATGCCCAGGACCAGACCGCCATGCCGGCCGCCGCCGGTCCAATGGCCCAGCTCATCAACCAGAAGGGCGAGCCACTGCATCTGGTCGAGCCCGAGGCCGATTCAGCCGATCACCTGCCGGTTTTCGAGCCGCTCTATTCGCGCTCCTCGGTGATGACCTTCGTGCTCTGCGAGATCCTGCTGCAGGCGCTGACGCTGATGAACTCGCCGCAGCAGCGCGGCCGCCGCGCCCATGCCGAGACGCCGCGCCGCCTGCGCCGCGTCGTGCTGACGCTGCCGACCGGCATGCCGCTGGCCGAGCGCCTGATCTTCCGCCGCCGCGCCGAAGCCGCGCGCGATCTCGTCTGGATGATGATGGGCTGGAAGCTCGACGATATGGCAGCCCCGGCGCCGCGCGTGCTGACCGACTGGGACGAGGCAAGCTGCACCCAGCTCGTCTATCTCTACACCGAAGTGGCGCGCAATTTCGGCGGCGACGCCCGGCGCTTCTTTCAGGTGACCAAGAAGCCGCGCGGCAAGGCTGCCAGCGATGTGCTCAGCATCGCCAGCATCGATATCGGCGGCGGCACCACCGACCTGATCGTCAATACCTACCGCGTCGAGGGCGCCGGCACCTCGGTGACGCTGTTCCCCGACCAGAAGTTCCGCGAGGGCTTCAGCGTCGCCGGCGACGACATCCTGCTGCGCGTCGTCCAGGGCCATATCCTGCCGCCGATCGAGTCAGCGCTGCGCAATGCCGGCATCGCCAATCCGGTCGATCTCATGGCCGAGCTGGTCGGCGGCGACCGCGGCGGCGAGGACGTGATCCAGCGCAACCTCCGCCAGCAGTTCGCGCTCCAGATCGCCCAGCCGATCGCACTCGCCTTCCTGAGTGCCGCCGAAACCTACGATCCCACTCATGGCACGGTCGCGGCCGAGCCGCGCAGCTACGACTCCTTCTTCCCCAATGGCGCCAAGCCCTCGGAAGAGGTCGTGTCCTTCTTCAACGACGCGGCCCGCAAGCGTGGCGCCCGCGACTTCGACCTCAAGGCGACGGAATTCCCGGTCGACCTGCCGGCGCTCGACAAGACCGTGCGCGCCGAGATGGGCCGCGTGCTGGCGCCGCTGGCCGAGATCGTCCACGCCTACGATTGCGACGTGCTGCTGCTCTCGGGCCGGCCCTCCTGCCTGCCCGGCATCCGCTCGCTGATGCTGGAACTGCTGCCGCTGCCGCCGGAGCGTGTGATCTCGCTGCACGCCTACCGCGTCGGCGCCTGGTATCCCTTCCGCGACGCTCGCCTGCGCATCGAGGATCCCAAGACCACCGTCGCGGTGGGCGCGATGATCGCCGCACTCGCCCAGTCGCAACTGCCCGACTTCTCCTTCCGCTCCGACCTGCTGCGCTCCAAGAGCATCGCCAAGTTCATCGGCAAGCTCGACGGCGGCGGCCGGCTGCAGCGCGAGGATCTCGTCTATCGCGATGTCGATCTCGACAACCGCGAATATGAACTGCCGGAAATCGCCTTCGAATTCCGCGGCCCGATGTGGCTCGGAGCCCGGCAGCTCGACCTCGTGCGCTGGCCGGCGGCGAGGCTCTACGCCCTGGAGTTCGCCAAGCCCGAATATGCCGAGAAGCACGCGCGCGAAACGCCGTTTCGGATCGCGCTGTCGCGGGTCAAGCCCAAGGACAAGGACTCCGTCGATGTCGAGCGCTTCCGCCTGCGCCAGATCGTCAATCGGGACGGCCGCGCCGTGGCGCTCGATCGCCTGACACTTCGTCTTCAAACGCTGCCGCGTCGTGAGGGCTATTGGCTCGACACGGGCATGCTGAAAACCGGTTGAGGAAAATGGACACCGTCGATCTCAAACTGGCACAGGACTGCGAGTCGCTGGCCGTCTCCGCCGCCGAAGGCGTGACCTGGCTGAAGGCCGCTTCGGCGCAATCGCCATCCGTGGCGCAGCAGGCACCGTCGCTGGTCGGCGAGCTGCAGAAGGTTCGCAACCAGAGCCGCAAGCTCGCCCGCGCCGCGCGCCGCCGCATGTGCGTCGGCGTCTTTGGCCCGAGCCAGGCCGGCAAGTCCTACCTCGTCTCCATCCTGGCCAGCCGCGACGGCCGGCCGCTGCAGGCGCGCTTCGCCGACAAGACCTACGACTTCCTGCGCGAGATCAATCCGCCAGGCAATCGCGAGTCGACCGGCCTAGTGACGCGCTTCGGCCTTGGCCTCAGCGCCGGCGACAAGGATTTCCCGGTCAAGGTGCGGTTGCTCACTCAAACCGACATCGTGAAGATCCTGGGCAATTCCTTCCTGCTCGACTTCGACCACCAGAAGGCAGCCTTCGAGAGGCCCGATGGCGCCGCCATCCGCAAGCGCCTCGACGAACTGCGCGCCAAGGCGTTGCCCAAGCCGCCGGGCGATCTCGATTCCGACGACGTGCTCGACCTCATCGAGTATTTCGACACCTTCTTCGCCGGCGTCACCTCGGAGCTGCGCATCGATTTCTGGCGCGAGGCGATCGATCTGGCGCCGCGCCTGACCGGCCGCGACCGTGCCCGGCTGTGGTCGGTGCTGTGGTACGACTTCCAGCCCTTCACCGATCTCTATCTCACGCTCTACGAGGGCCTGCAGAAGCTCGCCCATGCGCCGGAAGCCTCGATCGGCATGGAGGCATTGATCCCGCGCGAGAGGAGCATCGTCGATGTGCTCACCCTCGACAAACTGGGCGCCGATGCCGAGGACACGCTGCTGGTGCGGCCCAAGCAGGCCGACGGCAAGGCCTCGCCCGACGCCAAGCTGCCGCGCTCGTTGGTTTGTGCGCTGACGGCGGAGCTGAGCGTCGCCATCGCCGAAAAGCCCTGGGACTTCTTCGATCACACCGACCTGCTCGATTTCCCCGGCGCCCGTTCGCGCCTGAAGCTGGCCAATCTCGACGACGTGGCCAAGGCCAAGGGCGTGGCCGAGGGCGCCAACCCGCTGCGCGAGCTGCTGCTGCGCGGCAAGGTCGCCTATCTCTTCCAGCGCTACTCGGCCGAGCGCGAGCTCTCGGCCATCCTGCTCTGCATTCCCGACGGCAATCAGGAAGTCCGCGATCTTTCCGACATGATGGGCGCCTGGATCGACCAGACATTGGGCGCCACGCCGACGGATCGCGCCAAGCAGAAGAACGCGCTCTTCCTCGTGCTCACAAAGATGGACCGCGAATTCGAACAGAAGGCGGGCGAGACCGAGGAGTCGCGCAAGCTGCGCTGGGCCGCGCGTCTCAACAACTCGCTGGTCAACAATTTCCGCGGCGACTGGGCGGCCAACTGGAATGGCCAGCCCTTCGACAACACCTTCTGGCTGCGCAATCCAACGGTGATCGACGAACGCCTCATGGATTACGATGGCGGCCGCGAGACCGGCATCACCGAGACCTTCCAGTCGCGCGCCGGAGAGTTGCGCCGGCACTTCACCGAGAACATGGAAGTGCAGCGCCACTTCGCCGATCCGGCCAAGGCCTGGGACGAGGCCTTCCGCGCCAACGATGGCGGCGTGGCCTATCTCGTCGAGCGGTTGACACCGGTCTGCGATCCAGCGATCAAGCGCGCCCAAGTGCGTGGCCAGCTCGAAATCCAGGTGCGCCGCCTGGTCGACCGGCTCGCCGGCTTCCACAGTGCGTCCGATGGCGATGCTCGCGCCAAGAAGCGCGACCTCGTGCATACCGTGCTGCGCGGGCTGGCGACCTGCATCCAGCATCAGCTCTTCGGCGAGATCGTCGCCGCCCTTCAGATCGACGACGGCGCCCTGCGCGACATCTATTTCCGCATCGCCACGGCGCGCTCCTCCGACGAGGCGGGCGCCCATGGCAAGGGCCCGCAGAGCACGCAATCGACCGGCGCCTCGGTCGATCTCGGCGCCATCTTCGCCGATGTCTTCGGCGACGAAGTGCAGGCGACACCCTCACCCTCCGGCGTGCTGGAAGACCGCGCCGAACGCTTCGCCCGCGAGGCCGCCGAATACTGGCTGGAAAACATGCGGCGTATCGGTGCCGACGAAAAGGCGCTGATCCATTTCGGCATCGACCGCCAGCATGTCGGCTGGCTGATCGACGAGTTGGTGGTGGGCGCCCATCGCCTCAACCTGATCGACCAGCTCTCGACCGACGTGCGCGCGCTGGAGAATGCCGCCAACGCCAAGTGGGAAGACATCGCCGAGCGCCAGGTTCGCACGGCGGCCTCGGCGCTGAACGGTTATGTCAGCGCCCTGGGTTTCGACAAGCTGCCGCTCGAGCAGCGTCCTGGCCTGCCGCCCAATGCGCCGACCCGCAAGGTCTTCGAAAATCCGCTGCCGCCGGAAGGCACGCCGATGCTTTCCGAGGAGCCCGGCTCGATTTATGCCGACTACTGCAAGGACTGGATGCGTGCCTTCCTGCAGCTCGCCATGGACAATGTCGGCTACGAAGGTGGCCGCGAGATCACGCCGGAACAGAACGAGCGGCTGGGCGCCATCCTGCGCGCCGTGCCCGCGTGAAGACCGAAGCCTGATGCCGATTCGCGCCACCATTCGACCGCTTCCGGAGCCCGGTCATGCCGTGCTGCGGCTGACCGAGCTCGACGCTTCACCCGAGGGTCTGACGCTGTCGATCCAGCGTCAGCAGGGACCGGACATTCATCTGGCCGACGATGGTTGGCGGCGCACAGAGGCGTGGCTGCTGCCGGCGCATGTCGAACGCGCGGGCGATGCGCTGGAATTCCAGCTCGGCCCTGAGATCTGCGACCGCCTCGCGGGTGTCGCCACCGTGCGCCTGCGCGTGCGCGAGCCCGATATCGGCGTGGTCGGCACCACCGTCGTCGCCTGGCCCAATATGTTGACCTCGGGCGCGCAGGGATCGAGCGGCGCTTTCGACGATACGGTGCGCCTGCGCCGCGCCGCGGCCAAGCCTACACCGGCGCCGACACCGCTGCCACCGCCTTTCGAGCCGGTCGTCGAGCCCGAGCCCGCGCCGATTCTGACGGCCGTGCGCGATACCGCGCCGCCTCCCCCTGTCAAGAAACCGGGCAATGCCAGCACCTGGGCGATGACGCTCGTGCTGCTGCTCCTGCTCGTCGGGGGCGGCGGTTATTATTATTGGTACTTCATGCGGCCGCAGGAGACGGTGATCGCCGTCGCGCCGCCTCCCACTCCGACACCGCCGCCTGCCGTTGTTGCCGCCGAGCCGCCACCGAAATCGATGCGCGACACCGTGGCCGAATACATCGCCACCAAGCCCACACCCGAGGCCATGCTGGCCAAGGGCCGAGAATACGCCCAGGCCGGCGAGATGAACGGTGCCTTCCTCGTCTGGCGCCGCGCCGCCGAGGCCGGGAATGCGGCAGCGCAAGTCGAACTCGCCCGCTTCTACGATCCGCTGGGCCAACAGCCCAAGGCCAGCTTCACCGCCGACGGCCCGCGTGCCGCCGACTGGTATGAACGTGCCGCGCTCGCCGGAATGCCCGAAGCACAGCGCCGGCTCGGCCTGCTGCTCGCCAAGGGCGGCGGCGGTCTCAGCGCCGATCCACCCAAGGCGCGCACCTGGCTCGAGCAGGCAGCAGCGCAGAATGACGCCGAAGCCAAGACCGCGCTTGCGGCTCTGCCGAAGTGAAATTGCACTTGAGACAGCTCGGCCTGCCGCTGCTGGCGATCATCCTTGCCAGCCCTGCCTTGGCCCAGGCTCCGACGACGCTTACCTGCGGCACCCTGAAGGCGGAGAGTTGGAAGACCTCCGCCACCTCTCATTGGACGATTTCCCGGGGCGCGGAGAAGACCACCGAAACCGGTCTCCTGCGCAGCGGACCGCGCTTCGAATGCCTCGACGGCGCCATCCTCGTCGTGGAGTTTACCTCGACCGCCGGCCATTCCTTCTTCGATGCCTATTTTGCCGACGGCACAAACATCGGCTACGGCCGCCAGCAGATCGACCGCCGCGGCAATCGCTTCGTCCTGCCTATACAGGCGAAGGCTCGCATCGCGCCGGCCTACCGCGCCGCTTTCGATTACCACTGCCGTTTGGAGATGCCGGCCGATCCCATTTCGCCGGCGATGCGTACAGACTGCGCCTTCTAGGTGCAGGCGTCTTCGCGCCAGTCGAAGGGCGCCTTGGCGTTGCGCAGGAAGCCGGCAAGCCAGGAAGCGCCCAGGGCATAATTGGCCTTGGTCGACTGCTTGTCGGACACCAGGAAGGTGTTGATGCCGACAACGCGGCCGCAGGCGTCGATCAGCGGGCCACCGGAATTGCCGGCCGAGATATCGGCCGAATGCAGCACCATCGGCGTATTGCGGTCCTTGTTCTGCACGGCGCTCACCGTGCCCTTGGTCAGCACGACTTCGGGTGCGGCCTTGAGGTTGCCGGCCGCGAGGCCGCGCAGGTTGCGGTCCTGGGCGATGGCGATGGCGGGATAGCCGGCGGCCACGACTTCGCTGAGAGACGAGGGCTCGTTGCCCAGCGCCAGCGGGCGCATGGCGCCGGCCGGCACATCGACGCGGATGATGGCGAAATCGGCGCTCTGGCCCGCCTGACCGGGCGGCGAGGTCGCCACGACGGTGCCGACATAGCCGGTCTTGAGATGCTTGCTCAGCACCAACGCCTCGCCGCCCGGCGCGACGCGGCCGACGACATGATGGTTGGTGACGACGTAGTTGGGCGCGATGAAAAAGCCGCTGCCGCTGTCGCCGCGTTCGGAGATCACCAGCACGGTGGCCTGCTCGAGCGCCGCGGCCAGCTCGGCTGTCGTTGCCTTGCCGCCCTTGGCGCCGACGGCTGGCGCGGTCACCGCCGCCGGAATGATGCTGGACGGCGGGCTGGCGTCGGTCTTGCGCTCGAGGGGCGGAGCGCCCGGCAGCGCGCCCGGCGGCGCCGGGGTCGAGGGCGGCTTGCCGCTCGGATCCTTGGTCGTGCAGACATCGGCGCGCAGGCGGTCGCGCAGCACGGCAATCTGGTCCTCGACCTGCTTGTTGGCGGCCTTCTGCTTCTCGATCTGCTCCTCCAGCGCCTTGACCTGCGCCGGGTCGGCGCCCGGCAAAGCGGGCGGCGCGGGTGGGGCCGGAAGCTGCACGGCGACGTTCACGATCGGGCGATAGAAGAGATACCAGCCGAGCCCGAGCCCGGCGCCCAGCAGCAGGAACCCGCCCAGCAGGGCAGCCAGGATCAGCGGCCATCTGGGCTGCGAGCCGGTCTGCGGAGGGGGCGGCGAATTGATGTCGGCCATGGTCGATTTAGGCTCCTGGAACAGCGCGCAGTCAACGCCGCCGCAACGGCGGAAATACGGCAGTCTTGCGCCGTTCCGGCGACGGCCTACATTCCCGTCAACTCCCGCTATCCCCTTGGAGAGAAGCACATGACGGCCTGCATCGTCGGATGGTCCCACGGCAAGTTCGGCAAGCTCGACGGCGAGACCAGCGAATCGCTGGTCGTCAAGGCCGCGACCGACGCCATCGCCCATGCCGGCATCGAGCCCAGGGACATCGACGTGATCTACGTCGGCAACATGAACGGCGGCTTCGTGCGCCAGGAGTTCCACTCCTCGCTCGCCCTGCAGGCCCATCCCGACCTGCGCTTCAAGCCCTCGACGCGCGTCGAGAACGCCTGCGCCACCGGCTCGGCCGCCATCCATATGGGCCTCAACAGCCTGGCCGCCGGCAAGGCGCGCTTCGTGCTGGTGGTCGGCGTCGAGAAGATGACCGAGCTCAACTCGACGCAGGCTGGCGAGGTGCTGATCAAGGCGTCCTATGTCGCCGAAGAGGCCAATATCGAGGCGGGCTTCGCCGGCATCTTCGGCAAGATCACCTCGGCCTATTTCCAGCGCTATGGCGACAAATCGGATGCGCTGGCCCGCATCGCCGTCAAGGCGCACAGGAACGGCGCCAAGAATCCCTATGCGCATTTCCAGAAGGAATTCGCCTACGACTTCTGCCGCAATCCGTCGGACAAGAATCCGTTTGTCGCCGGCCCCCTGAAGCGCACCGACTGTTCGCCCGTCACCGACGGCGCCGCCGCCGTGGTGCTGGCCGACGTGCAGACCGCCCTTGGCCTCAAGCACGCCATTGCGTTTCGCGCGACCGAGCACGTCAACGACTTCCTGCCGATGAGCAAGCGCGACATCATCAAGTTCGAAGGCCCGCAGCTCGCCTGGAAGCGCGCGCTGGCCTCGGCCAAGCTCGACCTCCTCGATCTCTCCTTCGTCGAGAGCCACGACTGCTTCACCTCGGCCGAGCTGATCGAATACGAAGCCATGGGCCTCACCGCGCCCGGCGAAGGCGAGCGCGCCATCCTCGAAGGCTGGGTCGAGCGCGACGGCAAGCTGCCGGTCAATGTCTCGGGTGGCCTCAAGGCCAAGGGCCATCCCGTGGGCGCCACCGGCGTCTCGATGCACGTCATGTCCGCCATGCAGCTCAGCGGCAGCGCGCCCGAGGGCATGCAACTGCCCAGCGCCAAGATCGGCGGCGTCTTCAACATGGGCGGCGCCGCGGTGGCGAATTACGTCAGCATCCTGGAGCCGCTGCGCTGAGAGACGACCGCTTCGACCTCGTCCTCACGGACGCACCGCGGCAACACGCGCTACTTCCTGTTGAAGGAGCTCAAATAGCCCTCTAAAAAATCCGGTTTCTCACGATCTTCTCACCGGGGTGAGAAACCTCCGATGCCCATTCCATAAGGGTTATTCGAGATTCTTCTCACTTTCTCACCACCCCCTTCCCCAGGAAAGTGGTAAGACCACATGCGTCCCGCTAGACGACCGGGCTCGCGCCGCCGTCGACGTTGATGGCGACGCCGGTGATGAAGGAGCCGGCATCGGAGCAGAGGAAGCAGGCCATGCGGGCGAATTCTTCCGCCTTGCCCATGCGACCCAGCGGAATGCGGCCCTTGGCCATGCCGGCCAGGAATTCGTCGTAGGTCTTGCCGTCGCCCGCCGCCGTCTTGTGGCGGCGCTGCCATTGGTCGCTGTCGATCAGGCCCACCAGCATGGCGTTGACCAGCACATTGTGCGGCGCGTTCTCCTGGCTGAGCGCCTTGGTAAGCGCGAGGCCGGCAGCACGGCTAACGCTGGTCGGCGTCGAGTTGGCGCCGGGCGCCTTGGCGCCGATGTTGAGCACATTGACGATGCGGCCCCATTTGCGCTCGCGCATGCCGGGCAGTGCGGCCCGCGCCAGACGAATGGCGGCGAAGAGCTTGAGGTCGAGATCGCCCTGCCAGTCCTCGTCGGTCACGGTGTCGAAGGACTTGGCGTGGCTGATGCCGGCGTTGTTGACGACGATATCGACCTTGCCGAAATCGGCCACGACCTTCTTGAAGGTCTCCGCGATGGGCCCTGCCTTGGAGACGTCGCAGGAATAGCCCTCGATCTTGCCCTGGGTCTTGCCGACCAGCTTCTGCACTTCGGCCTTGGCCGAGACCAGCACATCGGCTTTGCGCGACAACATCGCGACGGAGCCGCCCGAGGCCATGAATTCCTTGGCCATGGCCAGGCCGAGCCCGGTGCTGCCACCGGTAATCACGGCCACGCGGCCGTCCATGCGTACGTCCATTGTTTCCTCCCGTCGGCATTGAAGTTCAGGTCTTGAGTGTAGCGAGTGCCGCCAAAATGCGCTCGGGCGTCGCCGGCGCATCGAGCCGCACTGCGGTCCTGCCATCACCCGTCGAGGCGATGGCGTCCTTGAGCGCGGTCCAGACCGCCGTCGCCAGCATCAGCGGCGGCTCGCCGACGGCCTTGGAGCGGAAGATCGTCGCCTCCTTCGAAGGCGCGTTTTCCAGCAGCTTCACCTTGAAGACCGGCGGCACGTCGCGGCTGCCGGGAATCTTGTAGGTCGACGGCCCGACGGTGCGCAGCTTGCCGGCCTTGTCCCACCACAACTCCTCGCAAGTGAACCAGCCCTGCCCCTGCACGAAGGCGCCCTCGATCTGGCCGAGGTCGATGGCAGGATTGAGCGAGATGCCGCAGTCCTGCACCAGATCGGCGCGCAGCACGCGGCTCTCGCCGGTCAGCGTGTCGATGGCGACTTCGACGGCGGCGGCGCCGAAGGAGAAATAGAAGAACGGCCGGCCGCGCATGGCGACGCCATCCCAATGGATCTTCGGTGTCTTGTAATAGCCGGTCGACGAGAGCGAGACGCGGCCGAGATAACAAAGCTTTACGAGTTCGCCGAAGCTCAGGACCTGGTTACTGCCGGGCTTGGCGATCCGAACATTTCCGTCGGTAAATTCGATATCGCTTTCCGCCGCGCCAAAATGCCCGGCGGCGAAGGCGATCATGCGGGTCTTGATGGTGTTGGCGGCTTCGTAAGTGGCCCAACCGTTGAGGTCCGAACCCGTGGAGGCCGCCGTCGGCGAGGTATTGGGCACTTCGGCGGTCGAGGTGGCGCTGGGCCGGATGCGCTCGATATCGACCTTGAAAACCTCCGCCACGACCTGGGCGATCTTGATGAACAGGCCTTGGCCCATCTCGGTACCGCCGTGGTTCAGGCGGATCGAGCCGTCGGTATAGACATGCACCAGCGCGCCGGCCTGGTTCATATGCGGGATGTTGAAGGAGATGCCGAACTTCAGCGGGAACAGGCCGAGGCCGCGCTTCAGCACCGTGCTGCCAGCGTTGAAGGCGGCGATCCCGGCACGGCGGCGGTCGATCTCGGCGTCGCGCTTTATCTCGGCCCAGATACGCGGCAGGTGGTTCTCGTCGACCTTCTGGCCGTACGGCGTCTCATCCTTGCCGTCGCTGTAGAAGTTCAAGGCGCGGACGTCGTCGCCATCGCGGTCGAGATGGCGGGCGATGCGGTCGAGGACGTCTTCCATGATGACGACGCCTTGTGGACCGCCGAAACCACGGAACGCCGTGTTCGACTGCTTGTTGGTCTTGCAGGCGTAACCGACGGCGCGGAAATGCGGGATCCAGTAGGCGTTGTCGGTATGGGTGAGCGCACGGGCGATCACGCCAGGCGTGAGGTCGAGGCTCCAGCCGGCGTCAGCGGCCAGCATGGCATCGAGTGCCAGCACGCGGCCCTGGCCGTCGAAGCCCACGGTGTAGCGATAGAGGAAGGGATGGCGCTTGCCCGTCGCGATCATGTCGATCTCGCGTGGCAGGCGCAGCTTCACCGGCTTGCCGGTGTGGTTGGCGGCCAGCGCCGCGGCACCGGCGACCCAGGAGGCGTTGCTTTCCTTGCCGCCGAAGCCGCCGCCCAGCCGGCGCACCACCGCCGTCACGCGGTTGAAGTCGCAACCCAGCAGGCGGGCGCAGATATGCTGGACCTCGGTGGGATGCTGCGTCGAGGTATGGACGGTGATGTCGCCATCCTCGCCTGGCAGCGCGAAGGCGATCTGGCCTTCGAGATAAAAGTGTTCCTGTCCGCCGACGCTGAACTCGGCGCTCAAGGTGTGCGGTGCCGACGTGAGCGCCGCGTCGGGATCGCCGCGCAGCAGCGTCGAGGGCGCCTGCACATAAGCCTTGGCCGCCAACGCGGTTTCGATGTCGAGCACCGCCGGCTCCGCCTCGATCTCGATCACCGCTTGCTCGGCGGCATGGCGCGCGGCATCGAGGCTGGTGGCGACGACCAGCGCCAGCGGCTGACCAACATAAGAGACGCGATCGATGACGAAGAGCGGCTCGTCCTTGCCGACGGCAGCGACGTCGTTGAGGCCGGGAATGTCCTGCGGCCCCAGAATAGCAACGACGCCCGGGCTCTTGGCGATCTCGAGCGTCTTCAGCCGGCCATGCGCCACCGGGCTCAGCACCAGCGCCGCATGCAGCGTGCCGGCGGGCTCAGGCATGTCGTCGATATAGACGGCCTGCCCGGTCGTGTGCTTCAGCGCCGAGTCGTGACGCATCGCCTTCATAGCGCGTCGAGCTCGAGCGGTTGGCCGGCAATGCGCATTTCCAGCCGGCGCAGCAGATTGGCCGCGACCTCGAGGCGATAGGCGCCGGTGCCGCGCCAGTCGTCGATCGGCTGGAAGTCCTTGCTCAATGCCGCCGCAGCAGCAGCGAAGCCATCTTTCCGCAACGCCGCCTCGGCGGTGCGCGGACGCTTGGGGATCGCTGCCATGCCGCCAAAGCCCAGGCGCAGGTCCTCGATCTTGCCGTGCTTGAAGCGAAGGCGATAACCGGCAGCCACCGTCGAGATGTCCTGGTCACGGCGCTTGCTCACTTTGTCGCAGAAGAAGACCTCTCCTTCCCCCAGGCGCGGCATCGAAATGCTCTGGATCACCTCGTCGGGCGCCAGCGCGGTCTTGCGGTAGTCGAGGAAGAAATCTTCGAGCGGCAGATCGCGCGCGCCACGCGCCGATATGAGGCGCAGGCTCGCCTCCAAGGCCATCAACACCGGCGGCATGTCGCCGATGGGCGAAGCGGTGCCGATATTGCCACCGATGGTGCCCAGCGTCCGGATCTGCCGCGAACCCAGCCGCGCCATATAGGTGCGCAGCGCTGGAAACGCCTCGATCAGTACCGGCATGGCGCTGGCATAGGTCGCCGCTGCACCGAGCGTGATCGTCTCCTTGTCCGCCTTGATTGCCGTGAGCTCGGGCACATGGGCGAGATGGATGATCTCGGCCGGCGGCCGGCGCGCTCGGCTCGCCAGCAGGCCGAGGTCGGTGGCGCCGGCCATCAACATCGCCTTGGGATGCTCGGCCCGCAGCTTCAGCACTTCATCGAGCGAGCGCGGCGCGAAGAAAGTGTCGCCGAACACGGCCAACTCCTTGCGCGTCACCACGGCAGGCCCAGCGACAGAGGCCGCGCCCGCCGCCTTCTTCATCGCCTCGACGATCGGCCGATAGCCGGTGCAGCGGCAAAGATTGCCGGCCAGCGCGTCGTGGATGGTTTCGAGGTCGGGCGTCTCGCCGGCAAAGGCATAGGCCGACATGACGAAGCCGGGCGTGCAGAAGCCGCATTGCGTGGCGTCGCTCTCGGCCATCGCCACCTGCACGGCATGCGGCGCACCGTCGGCGCCCGCGAGACCCTCGACCGTGCGCACGGCCTGGCCGTCCATCTGTCCCAGCAGTGCGATACACGAGTTCATCGCTTCCCGCCTGCCGTCCGTCCGTTCCAGGACAACGGTGCAGGCGCCGCAATCGCCTTCGGCGCAACCTTCCTTGGTGCCCTTGAGCCCACGACGGCCGCGCAGCCAGTCGAGTAGCGTCATCATCGGCGAGACGTCGCCAATTTCCACCGGTTGGTCGTTGAGCGTGAAGCGAATGTTATCCGCCATGCGAACAGGATGAGGGGCGTTGAAGTGAGGCGCAACACATGATGCACTCGCCGTACCAAACGCCCGCCACCAAAGGAAAAAAGCAGGATGGATCCGTACCGGTTCAGCTACTCGCCCATCGTCGAGCGGCCGAAGCTCTCCTGGCCCAACGGCGCGCGCGTCGCGGTCTGGGTCTGCCCCAATATCGAGCATTACGAATACGTCCCGGCGGAGGTGCGCATCCGCAACCCCTGGCCGCGCATGCCGCATCCCGACGTGCTGGGCTATGGCGGCCGCGACTACGGCAACCGCGTCGGCCTGTGGCGCCTGTTCGAGGTCATGGACAAGCACGACATCCGTTGCACCGTGTCGCTATCGATGTCGGTGATCGAGATGTATCCCGAGATCCTGGCCGCCATGGAAGAGCGCCGCTGGGAATACATGAGCCACGGCTATTTCAACACGCGCTATCACTGGAATTACAGCGAGGCCGAAGAACGCGACGTCATCGAGCACAGCAAGGCGACGCACCTGCGTCTCACGGGGCGCAAGCTGCGCGGCTGGTTTTCGCCGGCCATTTCCAACACCTTCAACACGCCCGATCTGGTGAAAGAGGCCGGCCTCGAATACTTCTGCGACTTCTATCACGACGAGCAGCCGACGCCGCTGGCCACCAAGCACGGCACGCTGATCCACGTGCCCTATACGATGGACCTCAACGACGCGCTGGTTTACCGCCAACCGATGGAGGCGGAGGAATTCGCCCAGATGATCGTCGACCATTTCGACACGGTCTACCGCGAGGGCAACGAGCATGGCCGCGTCATGTGCATCGCGTTGCATCCCTACATGATGGGCGCGCCTCATCGCGTGAAGCATCTCGACCGTGCGCTGGCCTATATCCGCAAGCACAAGGATGCCTGGATCTGCACCGCCGAGGAGATCCTCGACTGGTACACCGGCAACGGCATGAAGGAATACCAGAAGCATCTCGGGAAGGAGGCATAAGATGGCGTCCGCACCCGAGTCCAAGAAGCCCGAGCCCCAGAAAATCGTTCCAAAGAATCCGCCGCCCCTGCCCGCCGGCATGGACAATCCCTGGTACGACTACTCGCCCTTCCCGACCCGGCCGCGTCTCACCTGGCCGGACAACGCGCGCATCGCCTCGATGGTCGTGCTGCATCTGGAATACTGGCCGCTGGTAGCGCCCGAGGGCTCGCATCGCGACGGGCGCTTCGTCGGCGAATACGGCAGCTTCGATCCCGACTACCGCACCTGGACGCAGCGCGAATGGGGCAACCGCATCGGCATCTTCCGGGTGCTGGAGGTGCTCGACCGCTACCAGATCCGCGCCGGCGTCGCCGTCAATGGCGCCGCGGCCGAGCGCTATCCCTACCTGATCGAGCAGTTCAAGAAGCGGAAATACGAGTTCATCGCGCATGGCAGCGTCGCCAACCGCATGTTGACGTCGAAGATGAGCGAATCGGAGGAAAAGAAGGAGATCGCAGACTCGATTGCCGCCGTCACCAAGGCCGCCGGCCAGAAGCCCACGGGCTGGCTCGGCCAGGACTACGGCGAAAGCCAGCGCACGCCCGGTCTCGTGGCCGAAGCCGGCTTCGATTACGTGCTCGACTGGCCGAACGACGACCAACCCTATCCGATGAAGGTCGGCAAAAAGTTCGTCTCGATGCCCAACCAGCCGGAATGGGACGACGTGCAGCTCCTGCTGCTGCGGCGCATCCCCATGCCGCGCTATCCCGAGATCGTGGGCGAGGCCTTCGAGAAGCTGCACGAGGAAGGCGGCCAGATTTTCAGCCTGCAGCTTCATCCCTGGCTGATCGGCATGCCGCATCGGATCAAATATCTCGACGAGGCGCTGCGCCGCATCGAGCGTTTTGGCAACGCCTGGCAGGCGACGCCGGGCGAGATCGCGGCGCACTACATTAACACTCTTATGAGCTAACTATGGCAGAGATCCAGAATCTCGCATTGGATACCCACCCCATTGATTTCCACGTGCACAGTATCGAATAAAACTAACGCCGGCAGCGGCAGCATTGTCGGTCGCAGCATGACGCCACTCTAGTTCGTCGGTGTTCTTGGCCTCGTCCGCGTAGTCATTTATCCCACGGAACATCATCACACGATCTGCGTAACCGAGCCTACTTGCAGCAACTGCGACACCAACTGCTTCCATCTCAACCGCAAGGATATCGCTTTCCCGCCCCGTCGAACGAACATGTGAAAGGATTGAATGTTGAACACCACGCCTTGCGATTACACTGCTTGCAGAGATTACTGATCCAATGTGAAGAGCCGGCCGCGCATGCCGCGAAGATTCACCTTCACGGCTGAGAGATCGTCGCAACCACCACCCATCTTCTTCTCTAAATTCTTCAAAATATCGAATCCAGTCTCTCGATACAGGATATTCCCGAATCCTTGGCTCCTCACGATCCGCAAATATTTTACGATACTCTGTATCAACAAAGCGATCAGCGAATACCACATCTCCAAGGGAGAGCTTTTCTCCACCGCGAATCCATTTGAGCCCACCGGCGATTCCAATAACCGCGATAATACGAGGTGAATAGTTCAACATCACGAAAGTTGCAGCAACGGCAGCTTCTACACGCCCCGTAGCCATTGGCTGAATAATCGTGCCTCGAAGCGCACGCGTGTCAGACACCGGCAAGAGACATTTGTAAACTTCTACCCCGACAATGTTCGAGGCGCGCTTCACGCCTTTCAGATACTGGCACGTCGCTCGGAACTCCTCCGGCAGAGCCGTTATAATGGCGAAATCAACATCAGGCGGGTCGCGTTGATTTTTAGAGAATTGGGTAGACATCTAATTTCCCGCCTACTTCAGCTTTAATTTTCGGAGAATTTGGCGTTTCTCAAAATGTTGAATGGCTTTGCTTTGGTGACCACAAAGCGTTTCCGCGAAGTCCTCCGATGTTTGCTTGAGGATAGCAGTATCTTCGTCCGCTCCTTTCCACCAAATTAACACCTCATGATCGACGACGACAAAAGTGCAGGGAGCCGTTCCGTCGTACCAAGACAAACTGAGCTGCGATCCGTCGCGTGCTGCCAGATCATAGAGGCGTTCGAGGTTATCTCGAACTCTATTTCGGAAAAATTGAGTTGGCACCGCATTAAGCTCTCGCCTTACCGCAGGCAATGAAGAGATGAAAGTTACTGCCATTTCTCCTTTCGATGCACGTTCAGCCAAACCCATATATGCTTCGAATTGAGTCTTCTCGTATGAAACAGAGGTAGGCGTTTTTGTGTAAGGACGAGGTCCGACAACCACCACCGGGGTCTTGGCACTAAGCGCGACTCGGTTCTTCGCCGTCTTGATCAGTTGAGTACCAACTTCGAATAATTCCTTTTTTGATACTTAGTGCTTCGGCTGCGACACTTGCTTTGCTTCTGCGTCGAGGGCCATTCGCACCTTCTCCACCCACTTTTTCACGTTACTCTTAAATGTTTCGGGTTTAGCTGGATCGAACGGCATATAAGTTACACCGTTGACGTCACTTGGCAGCTTTGCTCCTCCAACACGCAAAACTATCGCGCGTTTCGGTTCCTTGAGTCCATGCCGCCCCAAAAAAAGACCATATTCAAAGACAACATTGTCTCTAGGCGTCTGAAATTCGGCCTTCCGATACCAAGTCTTGTCATCCGGCGAGAAGACGAAAATAGCTGCATCTACTTCGTACGCTTCCTGAATCAGACGCTGCAAAGTGAAGTCCCCTAGCTCAAAGATCAGCCACCAAGCCCGTGCAGTGCAATTTGCGTCCTCGAGACTTAGCGCTACTTGTTTTGCTATTTCCTGATGCTCAACTGAACTGCCGACAAAAACCTTGATCATCGCCCCCCCACGCCAATGCCGTTCGCAGTGTTCTTCTTCCATTATCCAAACGCATAGACCCACAATTATCACGTGTTTACCTTTTGTGACACTCGGCTGTCACAGAGACGATTTTATCCGCCCGGCGGACGAACAAATCCTACTCAGCTGCCGCCTTGAATCCCTGATCCTGCCTTAGCCGGAACAGTCGCACCGCCTCGGCATGGGCGGCCTGCGCCTCGGCCGACATCGGCACCTTGAGACGTTCCTCGGGCAGGAAATGGCCATGGCGGTCCCGGCCGCGCACCAGCATGGCATGCGGGCGCACCGGGCCCAGCGGCTTCACATGTGCGGGAATGAAGCTGATGCCGAGGCCCATGCGGCGGTCGTTGTTGTCGTTGCCGGGTGAGCAATGGACCAGCGCAGTGTGATGCAGCGACATCTCGCCGGCGCGAAGCGGCATCGACATGCCCTTCTCGCCGTCGAAGCGGTCGCTGATGCCCTGGCCGCGCTTGATCATGTTGTGAGGGTCGGGCTTGTCGTCGTGCTCGATCATCGGCAGGCGATGCGTGCCCGGGACGACGCGCATGCAGCCGGCCAACTCGGAAGCCTCGGACAGCGCGACCCAGGCGGTCACGTGCTCGAGCGGATCGAGGAAGAAATAGGCGCCGTCCTGGTGCCAGCGGACATGCGCCGGCGTATGCGCCTCCTTGATCCACATCGTTGAGTGATAGACGAGGATGTCCGGCCCCAGCACGTCCTCGACGGCGTCGAGCACCTTGGGGTGATGCACCAGCTTATCGGCCCAGTCGTAGAGCAGGTAGGACTTGCTCTTCTCCGGGAAGTCGAGCGGATGGCCCTGCTTCTTTTCCCAGAATTCGAGATCGGCGCGCATCGAGCGCACCTCGTCGGCCGTCAGCACCGGCGCCGGAAAGGCATAGCCGTCGCGCTTGTATTGTTCGATCTGGGCCTGCGACAGGATCTTTGGCATCGAACCTGCTCCCTTGGTGGTTGTCCGTTGCCGAACGCTATCGTAGCGTCGCCGCCGGGTCGACGAACTTCAACGGGGGGACAGATATGGCCAAGAAGCAGAAATTTCCGGTTTCGCGCCGCGACTTCATCGCCGGCACCTCGGCGCTGGCCGCCGGCACCATGGGCTTCCCGCTGATCGGCGGCGCGCAGGCCAAGACCGTCAAGGTCGGCATCATCCATCCCGTCACCGGCTTCGTGGCCTTTGCCGGCTCGCAGGGCCGCCTCGGCGCCAACCTGGCGGTCGAGGACATCAACAAGGCCGGCGGCATCAAGTCGATGGGCGGCGCCAAGCTCGAGCCGCTGTTCGGCGACAGCCAATCCAAGGTCGAAGTGGGCGTGGCCGAAGTCGAGAAAATGAACGAACAGGGGGTTGCGGCCTATATCGGCTGCTACCAGAGCCCCGTCGGCATCGCCGCCAGCCAGGCCGCCTCGAAATACGGCACGCCCTTCCTGATCGACGTCGGCGCCTCGGACCTGATCGTGACGCGCGGCCTGAAGAACGTCTTCCGCCTCAAGCCCGGCTTCGGCGCCTGCGTCGACCAGGGCATCGCCTCGCTGGGGGCGATGAACAAGGCCGCCGGCGGCATCGCCAAGTCGGCCGTCATCGTCCATGAGGCCGGCGAATTCGGCACCGGCACGGCCAAGCTCCTGCAGGGCAAGCTGCCCTCGATCGGCATCGAGGTGAAGGAGCTCATCCCCAACGAGAACCCGACGCGCAACTTCGACAACATTGCGCTGCGCATCCGCTCGCTGGCGCCCGAGATCGTCATGATGTCGAACTACCAGAACGAATACGTCCTGCTGGCGCGCACACTCTATCAGCAGAAGGTCAATCTCGCCGGCATGTTCTCGGTGCTGGGCGGCGGCTTCAACTACAAGTTCGCCAAGGAGCAGCCGGAAGTCTCGCAATACATGATGGACGTGAACCACTGGTTCAATCCGCGCTCGGCACGCGCCCAGGCGCTGAAGAAGCGCGTCGAGGCCGACGGCAAGATCCTCTTCACCTTCGAGGTCTACCTCGCCTACACCGCCGTCGAGCTGCTGGCCGACTCACTGGAAAAGGCCGGCTCGGCCGACAAGGAGAAGCTGACGGCCGCGCTCACTGCCTCGACCTTCAAGGCCGACCTGATGCCCTATGGGCCGACCAAGTTCGTCAACGGCCAGAACGAAGGCGGCCGCGCCGCGGTCATGCAGGCCTTCAAGGGCGACATCGAGGTGATCGCGCCGGAGGAATTCAGCTCGACCAAGGCGGTCTTCCCCAAGCCCAAGTTCACCTGATCCGCGGGCGTGCTCGATCCCGCGATCATCATTGCCGGCGTGCTCAACGGGCTGCTCGCCGGCGGCATCTATGTGCTGGTGGCCGTCGGCCTGACGCTGATCTACGGCGTGCTGCACATCATCAACTTCGCCCATGGCAGCCTCCTGATGCTGGCCATGTACGCGGTGTTCTTCCTGTGGCGGCTGCTCGGCGTCGATCCCTATGTCGCCTTGCCGCTGGTGGCGGCCGGCGCCTTTGTCGTGGGCTTCGTGCTCTACCGTGGGCTGATCGGCCGTTTCAGCCACGGCAAGGATGAGAACATCCTGCTGATCACGCTCGGCGTCTCGATCGTGGCCGACAATGCAGCCTTGCTGTTCTTCGGCGGCGACACCGAGACCATCGACGTGCCCTATGCCGGCAAGATCGTCGAAGTGGGTGCCGCTTTCCTGCCGATGGGCAAGATCATCTCCTTTGGCGCCGCGCTGGTCATCTGCCTCGTACTGGGTCTCTTCATGGCCAAGAGCGACACCGGCAAGGCGATCCGCGCCGTCGCCAAGGAACGCCAGGGCGCGCGGCTGGTCGGCATCGACGTCGAGAAGATCTTCGCCGTGTCCTACGGCATCGGCATCGCCTGCCTCGGTGCCGCCGCCTGCCTGCTGATGCCGACCTTCTATGTCACGCCGCAATCGGGCTACGCCTTCGTGCTGGTGGCCTTCACCATCGTCGTGCTGGGCGGCATGGGCAGCTTCGTCGGCGCGGCGATCGGCGGCTTCCTGATCGGCGTCACCGAATCGCTGGGCGGCCTCTTGCTCGGCGAGCAGCTGGGCCAGATCGGCATCTCGCTGATCTTCATTCTTATTCTTCTGTTCAAGCCGACCGGTCTTTTCGGGGCGAAGAATTGAGCCCGATCCCATGAGCAATCTCGTCAAAGGCCTGCTGGCTGTAGGCTTCGCCGCGGCGCTGCTCTATCCGTGGCTGGTGCCGAATTACCTGATCACCGTCGGCATGCTGATGTTCTTCACCGCCTTCATCGGCCAGTCGTGGAACATCTCGGGCGGCTTCGCGGGACAGACTTCGTTCGGCCATGCCGTGTTCTTCGGCGTCGGCGCCTATACCTCGACCATCCTGCATGTCAGCCACGGCTGGAATCCCTGGCTTGCCTGGCCGGTCGCCATGGCGATGGGCGGCGCCGTGGGCTGCATGATCGCCGTGCTGGCCTTCCGTGCCGGCCTCAAGGGCTCCTACTTCGCACTGATCACCCTGGCCTTCTGCGAGGTCTTCCGCATCCTGGCCAATTCCGTGGGCTTCACGCGCGGCGGGCTCGGCATGCTGATCAAGGCCGATTCGCGGCCGGCCAACTTCCAGTTCAAGGACCCGGTCTGGCTGTACTACATCGCCTTCGCGCTCTGCCTGGTCTCGTTGTTCATCGCCTGGCGCCTGACGCGCAGCCGCTTCGGCGCCCGCCTCGTCGCCATCCGCGAGAACGAGGACGCCGCCCGCGCGCTCGGCATCGACGTCTTCGCCGAGAAGGTGAAGGTGCTCTCGCTCTCCGGCGCCATGTGCGCTGCCGGCGGCAGCTTCTACGCGCAGAAATACCTCTACATCGACCCCAACATCGCCTTCGGCATCGACAAGTCGGTCGAGATGCTGCTGGTCACCATGGTGGGCGGCGCCGGCACCATCTTCGGGCCGCTAATCGGCGCCGTGGCGCTGACCGGCATCAACGAATTCACCCGCTGGGCCGCCAGCGTCATTCCGGCACTGAAGAACGTCCAGCCGCTCAGCCTGATTGTCTACGGCATCATGTTGATGCTGATCGTGGCGCGCCTGCCCGACGGGTTGATGAGCCTGTTCCGGCGCAAAGTGCTGCGCCATGCTTGAGGTTGCCCTTCTTCAAGTGGATGGACTCTCCAAGGCTTTCGGCGGCCTGAAGGCTGTCGACAATGCTTCGCTGAAAGTTGCTGCGGGCGAGATCGTGGCGCTGATCGGCCCCAATGGCGCCGGCAAGACGACGCTGTTTGCCGCCATCGCCGGCTTTCACGGGCCCGATGCCGGCCGCATCGCCTTCGAGGGCAAGGACATCACCGCCCTGGCCCCGCACAAGATCTGCGCCGCCGGCATGGTGCGGACCTTCCAGATCACCCAGCCCTTCGCCAAGATTTCCGTGCGCGAGAACATCATGGTCGGCGCCTATCTCGCCTCACCCGACCGCGCCAAGGCGGAGAAGAAGGCCGAAGCCGTCGCGGCGCAGGTCGGCATGACCGATCAGCTCGACCAGCTCGGCGCCGATCTCACCGTGGCCGGCCGCAAGCGCCTCGAACTGGCGCGCGCGCTGGCCACCGGCCCCCGGCTGCTGCTGCTCGACGAGGTCATGGCCGGTCTCAACCCGGCCGAGATCGTCGATATCGTAGGTGTGCTGAAGGCCATCCGCAAAGCCGGCGTCACCATCCTGCTGATCGAGCACGTCATGCAGGCCGTCACCTCGCTGGCCGAGCGCGTCTATGTGCTGAACCAGGGCCGCATGATCGCCGAGGGAACGCCGGCCGAGATCGCCAACGATGCCGCCGTCGTCGAAGCCTATCTCGGCCATGGCGCCGCCAAGGTGCTGCGTGCTTGAAGTAAGAGGCCTGCGCGCGGGCTATGGCGCCATCGAGATCCTACGCGGCGTCGATCTCGATGTCGGCGCGGGCGAGATCGTGGCGCTGCTGGGCAGCAACGGCGCCGGCAAGTCGACGCTGAACAACAACATTTCCGGCTTGTACAAGCCGTTCGGCGGCTCGATCCGCTTCGAGGGCCGGGAGATCGGCGGCACGCTTTCGACGCGCATCGTCGATTCAGGGTTGATCCAGGTGCCCGAAGGCCGCCGCGTCTTTCCCAATCTCACGGTGCGCGAGAACCTCGAGATGGGCAGCTATCGCCGCGGCCGCCCCGGCCGGGCAAAAAACCTCGACCGCGTCGTCGCTATCTTCCCACGCCTCAAGGAACGCTGGACGCAGCTCGCCGGCACCTTGTCGGGCGGCGAGCAGCAGATGCTGGCCATCGGCCGCGGCCTGATGAGCGAGCCCAAGCTGCTGATCCTCGACGAGCCGTCACTCGGTCTGTCACCGCTGCTCGTGGAAGAAATGTTCGCACTGATCTCGAAGATCAATGCCGATGGCCTCGCCATCCTGCTGGTCGAACAGAACGTCGTGCAGTCGCTGGCTGTGGCGCATCGCGCCTATGTTCTGGAGAACGGCCGCGTCGCCCTTTCCGGCAAGGCCGCCGAACTCGCCGAAAATCCCGAGCTACGGAAGACCTATCTGGGGCACTAAGCCGCCTGCCCTGCCACCCAGCCGCTCGACCAGGCCCACTGGAAATTGTAGCCGCCGAGCCAGCCGGTGACGTCGACGGCCTCGCCAATGGCAAAGAGGCCGGGCGCCCTCTTGGCTTCCATGGTCTTGGAGGAAAGCTCGTTGGTGTCGATGCCGCCCACGGTGACTTCGGCCTTGGCGTAGCCTTCGGTTCCGGTCGGCGTCACATGCCAGCTCTTGAGATGGGCGGCGACCGCTTCGAGATCCTTGTCGCGAAAGTTGGCCATCATGCCTTCCGGCGCCAGCTCCTGCGCCAGACGATGCGGCATCAGTTCGCCCAGAATGTTGCGCAGCTCGGCACGGGGCCTGATGCGCTTGCGCTCCTTCAGATACCCGTTGGCGTCGAGGTCCGGCAGCAGATCGACAGCGATCTCCTGCCCGGATTGCCAGTAGGAGGAAATCTGCAGGATGGCCGGGCCCGACAGGCCCCGATGCGTGAACAGCATGGCTTCGCGGAATTGTTTACGGCCGAGGCTCACAACGACGTCGAGTGCTACGCCGCTGATCTCCGGCACTCGCGCCGTAAAAGGCACCAGCGCCGGCCGTGTCTGCGTCATCTTCAATCCGAATTGCCGTGCCGTATCATGGGCGAAACCAGTGGCGCCCATCTTGGGAATGGAGAGGCCGCCGGTCGCCAGAACGAGCGACGCGGCGCTAAAGCTGCCCTTATCCGTCTCGATGCGGAAGCGCTCGCTCCGTTGCACCTCGGCGATTTTGTGCGAGACGCGCACATCGACGCCGCCGGCGGCACACTCAGCCAGCAGCATGGCCACGATCTGCCGCGCCGAGCCGTCGCAAAAGAGCTGGCCCAGCGTCTTTTCGTGCCAGGCGATACCGTGCTTCTCGACCAGCGCCAGAAAATCATGCTGCGTGTAGCGGCTGAGTGCCGACTTGGCGAAATGCGGATTGGCCGAGAGGAAGTTCTCCGGTCCGGCGCCGATGTTTGTGAAATTGCAGCGCCCGCCGCCCGAGATCAGGATCTTCTTGCCGACTTTGTCCTCGTGCTCGAGCAGCAACACGCGCCGGCCGCGCAGGCCGGCGGTCAACGCGCACATCAGGCCGGCGGCGCCACCGCCGACCACGACGACATCGAACTCATCCATAAATCGCGCGCATGACCCAGAGGCCCGCCATCAGCGCCAGGATCGAACCTGCCACCGAGGCGCCGATATAGAGCGCGGCAAGGTTCCATTGATGGCGCTCGATCAGCAGCATGGCGTCGAGCGAGAAAGCCGAGAAGGTGGTGAAACCGCCCATGATGCCGGTCGCCAGGAACAGTCGCATATGACCGGTCGCGCCGCCCTTCAGCGCGAACCAGCCGGCGATCAGGCCCATGATCAGCGAACCCGCGACATTCACGGTAAAGGTGCCGTAAGGGAAACCGACGCCGAACAGGCGGGCGCTGCCGATGTTCACACCATGCCGGAGCGCCCCGCCGATGCCCGCACCGACAAAGACCACTGCATAAGCCAACATTGTCTCCGCTCCCGTTCGCTCGTAAGGGCCGTTACCTGACGGGTGCGAAATCCTGGTTGGGAAAAGCCGACCTGTCCGGCGCCTTGATGACGATCATCGGCAGCTTGACGCTCTTGTGGCAGGCGTTACAGCCTTCGGTGAGCTGCTTATAGGCGGCGTCGAACTTCGCCGCATCGGCCGCCTTGATGGCGGCTTCAAGGGCCTCGATCGGCTGCTTGGTCGTGGCTTCGATCAACTGGCCAATGTTGAGATCGCGCCATTTCGGCACGTACGTGACGACATGCTCCAGCGCTTCCTCGAGCTCATGCACTTCATAGGCGGCATAGGCCCAGTTCTTCTCCTGGCCGGCGAGGCCGAGCTTCGCATGCCGAGGTTGCACCGTCATGGTCATGAGATCGCCGAGGCCCGGCTTGTAGGGCGGCGGCGTTTGCGCCGCCGCCGCGAGCGGTAGAATCACCGCCAGAAAAAGCGTTACCTGAATCGGCTTCATGACTTCCCCCTCGCCGTCTTTCCATACACGGCGGCATCGATCATGCCGCGCGTCATCTCCGGTTCGAGCAAGGCGACGGCACGATCGCCCGGCACGGCGGTGATCAGGTTCCTCACGTCAGGAACTCACCGCCATTCACATGGATGGTCTGGCCGGTGATGAAGGTGCCCTGCGGGCCGACCAGCAGGCGCACCATGGCGGCTATCTCCTCGACGGTACCGAAGCGCTTGAGCGGGATCGGCCGGTTCTCGACCGGGCGCGGCCCCGCCGAGGCCGCGCGTGCGGTGTCGATGGCGCCGGGCGACAGCGCATTGCAGGTGATCTTGTGCGGCGCCAGCTCGACCGCCAGCGCCCGCATCAGGCCCTCGATGCCCGACTTCGATGCGGAGACATGGCAGCGGTTGGGCGTGCCGACATGGGTCGAGATGCCGGAGATCGCCACGAAGGCGCCGCCGTTGCCCTTGGCCACCATCTGCGGCACGAAGACCTTGCCCAGCAGGAAGGCGCCATCGAGCGCCACGCTCAGGATCTGGCGCCATTCCTCGAAGGACATGTCGAGGAACGAAGTCTGGCGCCGCAGGCCCGCGTTGCTCACCAGAATGTCGACGCCACCCAGCTTCTGGCCAGCTTCGGCCAGGCGCGCGCCGCTCGCGGGATCGGACACATCGCCCATGGCCGCGACCGCCTTGCCGCCCGAGGCTTCGATGGTCTTTACGACCTCCTCGACGGCTGCCGTGTCGGAGCTGCCGTTGACGAGAACGGTCGCGCCGTCGCGCGCCAGGGTGAGCGCGATCTCGCGGCCGATATTCTTGCCGGCACCGCTCACGAACGCGACCTTGTCTTGCAGGGGCAAGGAATGACCTGTTTCCGATGACGATCTATCGTGTCCCACGGCTGCAAATCCTCAATGAGGGCTGGTTTTCCGGCGGCAGTTGCGGCTTGCAGGATAAGTCGTCACCCTGCCGACTACCAAATATATCGCTCGGGAGTCTATGTTGTTTGCGTCTACGAGCGTCCAGGAGTTTTTTCCGACGCCGGTCTGGATCGTCGATCTGCGGCCCGAGGTTGCCGACGCGCTGAATAAGCGGTTGCTCGCGGATATTGAGCGCATGACAGCGCCGCGTCCGTCGATGCGCGCGGGGGAAACCTGGCAGACCGATCCGGACATGCACCTGCGGCCGGAATTCGCCGAATTGAACACGATGTTGCGCAAGGCCATCAAGGCGGCGCTGGAATTCCTGCAGGTCGAATACAGCGATTTCGCCATCACCGGCTGCTGGGCCAATTACAATCCCGTCGGCAGCCTCAACAGCGCCCATACGCATCCCAACAATTACCTGAGCGGCGTCTACTACGTTCAAACCCCGGGCGGCGCCGATTCGATCGAGTTCACCGATCCGCGGGCGGCGGCCGTCGCCATGATGCCGCGCACCCGGCAGCTCAATCGCTTCAACGGCAACCGGATGACCGTCCAGGTGAAGCCCGGCCGTCTCGTCGTCTTCCCCGCTTGGCTATCGCATGGCGTGCCCGTCAATCGTACCAATCAGGAGCGCATGAGCATCGCCTTCAATGCGATGTTCACCGAATTCGCCGAGACGATGAGCGCGCCCCTGTGGCGCGGCACCCTGCCCTTCCACACACCACTGCCGCGACGCTAGGCATCGGTCAGTCGGCAGTGGGATAGTCGAAATCTTTCTCGCTGCGCTCCATGCCCAGCTCTTCGAGCAGGTAGGGTCCCATCTTGCTCACGCCATCGTCGGCGCATTTGAGATTGGCGATCCGCTTACCGTCGCGCTCGACCGCGAGACCCTGGATCTCCTTTTTCTCGCCCTTGGGGCCCCAGTTGCCGATACCCGAGTAGGCCACATAGCCGAAGGCGCCCCTGGAGAAACGCATCCACGCACCGCCGCCACCGGAGAAGCCGTCGAAGCTGGCCGTCGCTGCCCGCGCCGGCACCAGCCGCGCCTCGGGCAGCGTGATTTCAAGTGGCTCGTCCGAGTCGGGCTTGCCGAAGCGATATTGCAGATAGCCCTTGTTGGCGGCGGCATCCTGCGATGCGCAGATCGAGACCATCCTGGCGCCGGTCCGGCAGGAGAAGATGACCTTCTCCGCCGGCGTGCAGAAGGATGTCTGCTTCTGTGGTTGCGCCTGCGCTGACGTCGCGAAGGCGGCGAGCGCCGCCACCGTGAGCGCGACGCCACCTTGAATGGGAAGAAGCATCCAGGCGCTCCGTCAGTCTTCGGTCGGGAATTCGAACGTCTGGCCGCCGGTCTTGATGCCCAACCGCTCGAAGATGTCGGGACCTTCGCCCTGGACCTTGCCGACGCATTTCACGTTGGTGGTCCGCTTGCCGTCCTTTTCCACCACGATACCATCGATCGATTTGGATGCGCCGTTTCGGCCCCATCTCCCGGTGCCACTATAGGTCACGAAGCCGTAGCTGCCGCTCTTGAAGCGCATCCACATGCCGCCGCCTCCGGCGAAGGGTTGGTGCTCGCCCGCCGCCGCCCGCGCCGGTACGACCTTCTCCGCCGGCGTAATGAAATCGGGCGCCGCGCCCTGCTTGCCCTGGCGATATTGTACATA
>JBBRFD010000002.1:0-78467 GCA_038224985.1 Reyranellales bacterium | reverse complement strand
AGGTGACGGTGCTCGGCCAGCCCGATCTCTCGGGTGAATCGGAAGTCGACGCCGGTGGCAAGATCGTCGTGGCCCTGGCGGGCGCCATCGATGCCGCCGGCAAAACCGTCATCGAAGTGGCCGAGCAGATCCAGGGCCGCTATGCCGGCCAGATCCTGCGCGATCCCAAGGTCGCCGTGCAGGTCATCGAGTACCGCGCCATTACGATCGCCGGCGAGGTGAAGAACCCCGGCCGCTACAAATTCACCTTCGGCATGGATGTCCGTGCCGCCATTGCTCTGGCGGGCGGGTTCGACAAGCGGGCCAACCAGAACGTCGTGATTGTCTACCGCAACAACACGCCCTTCGAAGGCAAGTCCGAAAGCAGGCTGGAGCCGGGCGATACGGTCGAAATACCGAAGCGGTGATTTCATCCACAATTAGTGGTGTGAGTATTGCCGAAAAGCCATATCAGATGTCATAAACGCGACACCTGATACGCAAGATTTTTTGAGAAACTTGCGTCTTTCGAGTAATTTGCGTCGTAGAACCGTTAGAGCCCTGACGGTCGCCTCACTCGCGCCATGTCTGGGTGTTAGTCTGTTCGAGCCATGGCCAATATAGCCCGCATCTCAACGCCCTATTCGCAGTTGCCGGTGGAAGCCCCGCCGCCGATGCCGGCTGGCCCGCCGGGTCCGAAGGCCGATGGCGGTGGTTCGGTCGTTTCGGTACGTCAGATTTTCGGCACGCTGCGCCGCCACAAGCTGCTGATCGGCGGCTTGGCGATGATGGGCACGGTGGTCTCCTGGCTCGCCGCCAACCAGATGGTGCCGCAGTATCGCGCCGAGGCGCAGCTCTCGGTCGAGCCCAAGGAGCAGGATCCCAACAAGGCGGGATCGACGGCGATCTACGTCGGCTCGGAATTCGTGCTTACCGAATCCAAGAAGATGACCTCGCCGCTGGTCTCCGAAGTGACCGCGCGTCATCTGCGCCTGATCGAGAATCCCGCATTCAATCCCGCGCTCGCACCGCCGCCGCCGTCGCGCATCAAGGCGATGTTCGCGCCGGTGCGCCAGCTTCTCGGCATGGCGCCGCCGCCCGAAGCGCCGCGCTCCGTCGACTGGCGCGAGACCGTGGCACGCATGACGCCGGCCGAGCAGGATCTGGCCTACAACAACATCGCACGCGCCGTTTCGGGGTGCCTGGCAGCGATCGCCGAACAGGGCCATCGCGTCATCTCGGTGCGCTGCGTCTCGACCGATCCCAAGGCCGCCGCCGACATCGTCAACAAGACGATCGATACCTATCTCGAACAGCAGGCCGACGAAGTCTCGGGCGTGCTGCGCGAGCAGCTCAAGACAGCGACGCTGCAGGTCGAGGAAGCCCGCCAGAAAATCGTCGCGGCCGAACGCACCCTGACCGAATTCCGCGCCCAGATCGGCCTGTTCGGCGTCGAGGACAACACCTCGACCCTGCAGAAGAACGCCAACGATCTGCGCACTCAATACAACAAGGCCGAAGCCGAGGCCGCCGCCATCGAAACCGCGATTACCAAAGGCGTGGCTCCGACCGAAGCGGGCGGCGCCCTTGAGGCGCAATGCGCATCGGCGCGCGCCAAGCTGGGCGAGGCCGAAGCCGTTCTCGGTCCCGGCCATCCGCGTTACATCGCTGCCGCCCAGGAAGTCGGCAAGACTTGCGGTCAGTTGGCCGGCCTGCAGAGGAACGCCGTCGAAAACAACAAGGCCAAGGCCGCCTCGCTGCGCGCCGACGCCGAGCGGATCAAGCGGCAGCTCGACGCCGCCGAAGGCCAGCTCGGCAACTGGACGACCAACGCCATTTCACTCAAGACCCTGCAGACCGAGGTCGAATCCTCGAAGGGCCACTACGCCGCGATGCTGCAGCGCCTGCAGAACCTCGAGAACCAGGCGAGCCAGCAGGTGCAGCGCCAGGCGCGCCGCCTGAGCGTCGCCGACGTCAATCGCAATGCGTTCTCGCCGCGCAAGGATCTCATCACGCTGGTGGCCTTCGTCGCCTCGCTGGCGCTGGGCGTCGGCCTCGCCATCGTCATCGAGCTGATGGATTCCGGCTTCCGCAGCATCCACCAGCTCGAGGAATCGAGCGGCGTGCCCGTGCTGGGCATGGTGCCGTTCCAGTCGACGCGCATGAAGCGCAACGTGCGGCCGTGGCTCAACGTCGTCGACAAACCGAACTCCGCCTATTCGGAGGCGCTACGAACCATCCGCACCGGCATCCAGCTCACCTCTGCCGATAGTCCGCACCGCACCGTGGTCGTGACCTCCTCCGTACCGGGCGAAGGCAAGACGACGACGGCGATCTCGCTTTCCGCCGCCTCGGCGGTGTCGGGCGCGCGCACGCTGATCATCGACTGCGACATGCGCCAGCCCTCGATGCATGTGAACCTCGGCGTCGAGAACGACGTCGGTCTGTCGGAATTCCTCTCCGGCCAGCGCAGCCTCGAGGAAGTCGTCCGCGTCGAGCCGCGCACCGGCCTCTACTACATCTTGGCGGGCCGCCGTCCGCCGTCGCCGACCGACCTCCTGGGCGGGTTGCGCATGCAGCGCCTGCTGCAGCAGCTGGGCGATGCCTTCGAGATGGTGGTGATGGATACGCCGCCGATCATGGCGGTGTCCGACGCGCTGCTGCTGGTCCGCAGCGCCGACGCCACGCTGTTCGTCGTGCGTTGGGAGAAGACCCGCCGCGACGTAGCCACCGCCGGCATCAAGATGGTCTACGAGGCCGGCGCCCGCCTCGCTGGCCTGGTGCTGACGCAGGTCGATCTGCGCCGCCACGCCCAGTACGACTACACCGACAGCCACGCCTACTACTACCGCGGCTACAAGCGCTACTACTCGGAGTAGGAGCCGGCCTCCGGCATTCATGGTCGCTTCAGTAGAGCCACGGCCCCTTCCCGCTCCACAGGAACATCCTGCCACCGAAGCGGCGCCCGCGGCTTGGCCACGCCTGATCGTCGGTGGCGCCGCCATCTTTTTCGCGCTGGCAATCATCCTGCTCGCTGTGCCACGGCTTGGCAGCTCGATCGAGCTGGCGCGTTCCAAGGCGGTCTACGACAAGCTTCAGGCAAACGAGACCGGCGTCGACGACGCCACGCTCGAGGCCGCCTTGGCCAGTCTCAGCCGGGGCTTTGGCTATAGCGCCGATCCGCAACTCGGCGTCATGGTCGCCTATCTCCATATGGCGCAGGCCGACCGCACCACCGATCGCGCCCTGGCCGACGCGCGGCTGCTCAAGGCGGCCGATGCCGCACGCGCCACCATCCGCGTCTCGCCGTCCAATCTGATCGCCTGGGTATTGCTGGCCATGGCCCTCGACAGCCGCGATCCGCGCGATCCCGCGACGCTGGCGGCGCTGGCGCGCTCGATCCACATCGCGCCCTACGATCCACGGTTACTCGGTTTCCGCATCAGCCTGGCGATGCGCCACTGGTCGCAGCTCGACGAGGCCAGCCGCAAGCTGGCAGGCGGCCAGATCCGCCGCATCGGTGAGCAGAACCTGCGCTACCTCGCGCAAGTGACCCGCGATTCCTTCGGCTTGCCCGCCGTACGCGAAGCATTGAAGGACGCGCCCGCGCTCAAGGCGCGCTTCGACTCGGCCTACTTGTCCCTGCCGCAATAAAAACGGGCGGTACCTGAGGCGCCGCCCGCTTCTTTTAGGGGCCGACGCTTACTTGGCGCCGAAAGCGCGCTTCAGTTCCTGAACCAGATCTGTGCGCTCCCAGGAGAAGCCGCCGTCCTTCTCGGGTTTGCGGCCGAAATGACCGTAGGACGCGGTGCGCCGGTAGATCGGCTTGTTGAGCTGCAGGCCGCGGCGGATGTTGGTAGGACGCAGCGGGAAGATGTCGGAGAGGATCTTCTCGAGTTTGCGCTCGTCGACCTTGCCGGTGCCCTGCGTGTCGACATAGAGCGACATCGGATCGGCGACACCGATGGCATAGGCGACCTGGATCAGGCAGCGGTCGGCGAGGCCGGCGGCCACGACGTTCTTGGCGAGATAGCGCGCGGCATAGGCGGCCGAACGGTCGACCTTGGTCGGATCCTTGCCGGAGAAGGCGCCGCCGCCATGCGGCGCGAAGCCGCCATAGGTGTCGACGATGATCTTGCGGCCCGTCAGGCCGCAGTCGCCATCGGGACCGCCGACGACGAAGTTGCCGGTCGGATTGCAGAAGAAGTCGGCGGTCTTCTTGGGCATCCAGCCCTTGGGCAGCGACTTCTCGACATAGGACGTGATCATCTCGCGGATCATGCCCGAGTTGTACTTCTTGCCCTTCGAATTGGTTTCGCGGTGCTGCGTCGAAACCACGACCTTGGTGGCGCCGACGGCCTTGCCGTCGACATAGCGCACCGTGACCTGGCTCTTGGCGTCGGGCTGCAGGTCGCCGAGTTCGCCCGAACGACGGGCCTTGCTCAGCACTTCGAGAATCTTGTGCGAGAAGAAGATCGGGGCCGGCATGAACGAGCCCTTCTCGTATTCCTCCGAGTCGCGGCAGGCGAAGCCGAACATCAAGCCCTGGTCGCCCGCACCCTCCTGCTCGCCGAGATTGCCGCCCTTCTTCTTGGCGTCGACGCCCATGGCGATGTCGGGCGACTGGCCGTGCAACAGCACCTCGACATCGGCGCCGTGGTAGCTGAAGCCGTCCTGGTCGTAGCCGATGTCGCGCACCACATCGCGGGCGATCTGGGTGAGAGCCTCGCGGTTGACGACGGTCTGCTTGCCGTACTTCTTCATGAAGGGCGCCGAGGCGCGGCCTTCGCCGGCGATGACGATCTTGTTGGTCGTGACCAGAGTCTCACAGCCGAGGCGCGTGTTGGTATGGCTGTCGTCGGCGATGCCGAGCTTCATGTCGTTGGCGATGAAGGCATCGAGGATCGCGTCCGAGATCTGGTCGCTGACCTTGTCCGGATGGCCTTCGGAAACCGATTCGCTGGTAAACAGATAGTCTTTGAGCGCCACAGCACCCTCCCACAGTTAGGACTCCGGGCTGGGCGGCAGGGCCGCACGCCGGCTTAGCCTTTGTTTGCGCGGTGGCAAGTCGTCCAAATCCGTCCGCGGCGGCATCGACCGTCGATGCCGCGTCGCTAAAAACGCCAATTAGCGGTGGAAATCAAGGGGTTCGCAGGTCGCAGCCAATTCCCGCGATTTAGCGGGCTTTTTTGCCGCTCATGGCCTCGGCATGGCTGGCAACGCCCACCGCCTTGACCATCTCGAAGATGCGCTTGCGCACGCGGGCTTCCCGGATCTTGTAGTAGGCTCGCACAAGCTCGAGGGTTTCGCGCTTGATCAGCGGATCCTTCTCCTGCTCGAAGGGCGTGCCGGCCTCGCCAAAGCCGCCCTTGCGGCCCCGGCCCGACATGGGGCGGCCCGACAAGGCGTTGGCGGGCATTTCATCGAAGAAATAGGACACCGGCACATCGAGTACCTTGGAGAACTCGAAAAGACGGCTGGAGCCGATGCGGTTGGAGCCGCGCTCGTACTTCTGGATTTGCTGGAAGGTCAGGCCGACCGCGGTGCCGAGTTTTTCCTGGCTCATGCCGAGGAGGGTGCGGCGCTGGCGCATGCGCGCGCCCACATGAACGTCAACGGGATGCGATCGAGCCATGAAGAGTCCCTCTGCTTTTACCTATCGCTACAGTTGAGTGCTGGGAGGGATTGGCACCGTTTTTGTGGCCGACCGTCCCAAAACGACTGTGCAAAAATGCATACCTAAACAACCTCTAAGGTAGAGGGATAAACTTCCTATGAATACAATGCAAGCCCTACTTAAGCATTGATTCTACGGTTGATTTATTCAATTCCACTGCGACGTCGCCCGGGCCACAGGGTCGTGATGCAACCCAGCCCCGCCAAAAGGACGGCCAAGGTGCCATCGCCCCAATAGGCATAGAGTGTCGTGGCACGCGGCGGTGGCAGAATGTGGTCGATAACCCCCGTCTGCAGCATGTCCAGAGAGGCGAGCACATTGCCGTAGGCATCGATCACCGCCGACATGCCGGTATTGGCCGCCCGGATCATCGGCAGCCCCTCCTCGATGCTGCGCAGGCGCGCACTGGTCAGGTGCTGGTAGGGACCGCTCGAGGTGCCGAACCAGGCGTCATTGGTGACGTTGAGCAGCCACAGCGGGCGCTGCCCAGAGGCTGCGACGGCACTGGGGAAAATCGCCTCGTAGCAGATCAGCGGCGAGAACGGCGGCACGCCGGGCAGAGCTAGCGTCCGCAACCCGGTTCCTTCCTCGAACGAGCCGCGACCGATCAAGCCGGAGAGCGGCGCGATCTGCTTATGGAAGGGAATATATTCGCCGAAGGGTACGAGATGGACCTTGTCGTAATACGCCGGTACGCCACCTTCGGGATCGATCGCCAGCAGCGAATTCCAGACGCCGTCCCGCGCCAGGGCAGTCGAGCGCGGCGCACCGGTCAGCAAATAGCCGCCCTGGGGTGCTGCCCGCGCCATGATCGGCAGCGCCACCGATCCCGGCTCGATGACGAAGGGCGCGGCGGTTTCTGGCCAGACCACGAGCTTCAGGCGGTCAAAGCCCGCGCGCCGGCTCATGTCGACCAGCTTGGCCAGGTGCAGCGGCCGCAATTCGCTGCGCCATTTCTCGGCCTGCGGGATGTTGGGCTGAACGATGCGCAGCCAGAGGCCATCCTTGCCCGGCGCCGGATCGATCATCATCAGCCCGGCTACGCCCGCCAGCACGACGACGACGAGCGCCGCCACCGCGCCGCGCCAGCGCGCCACCGGCGCCGCCAGAATCAGGAAGGTGAAGGTGCTGAGCCCATAGACCCCGAACAGCGCCGCGCCCTGCAAGAGCGGCGAGGCGAAGGCCCAGACATGCGCCAGCGGATTCCACGGATAGCCGGTGAAGACGTGGCCGCGCAGCCATTCTCCCAGCGTCCAGGCGATCGCCAGCAGCAGGAGTGAACGATAGCGGCCGGCGAGAAACGGCCAGCGCAACGCCATCCAGCGCGCCGCGCCCGCCGCCAGGCCGGGAAAAAAGCCCAGCACGACAGCGAACCCGGCCACGGCGGGCGGCCCGAGCAGCCTGAAATCGGCCGGCGGCACGTAGAAGGCCTCGACGATCCAGTAGGAGCCGACGGCGAAATGTCCGGTGCCCCAAGCCCAGCCGCGCCATAGGGCCGAGCGCCAGCTCGGCGCCGACTGCCACAGCCAGACGAAGATCACGAGGCCGACCACCGCCAGCGGCAGCCAATAATAAGGCGGCATGGCAAGCGCCTCCGCGGCACCGGCCAAGAAAGCAGCGGCCAGCGCCCTCCATCCCTGCAGGCTCATCGTCGGGTCTATTTGCCGGGCGCGGGAGACGGCGGCGTGACGGGCGGGCGCACGCGCAGGCGGCGGATGCGGCGCGGATCGACGTCGAGGATTTCGAACTCGACGCCCGAGGGATGGCGCACGACCTCGCCGCGCTCGGGAATGCGGCCCAGCAGCGAGAAGATCAGCCCGCCGATGGTGTCGATCTCCTGCCGCTCGTCGTCGGACAGGATCTGGCCGATCTCCTGCTCGAGCAGCTCGATGGTGGTGCGACCGTTGACGTCGAGCGTGCCGTCGTTGCGCCGTGCCAGTGCCGGCGCCTGGGCCACGTCGTGCTCGTCTTCGATCTCGCCCACGATCTCCTCGACGAGATCCTCGATGGTCAGCAGCCCGTCGGTGCCGCCGAACTCGTCGACGACCAGCGCCATGTGGGTGCGCGAGCGGCGCATGTCGAGCAGCATGTCGAGCACCGGCAGCGTCGGCGCCACGAAGACGACGCGACGCAGAATGTCGCGCAGGTTGAACTTCTTCGACGTGCCCCAATAGGCCAGTACGTCCTTGATGTGGATCATGCCGATCACGTCGTCGAGCGAGTCGCGATAGACCGGATAGCGCGAATGCGCCTCGGTCTGGATGATGCGCACCACCTCGTCGAGCGGCGTATTGGCGGCGATCGCCACGATATCGGCGCGCGGTACCATGACGTCGGCCACGTCCTGGTCGCGCAGCTTCAGGATATTGGCCAGCAGCACGCGCTGGTCGTCACTGATCGGCGTGTCGCTCTCCGGCGTCTCCTCGATCAGCTCCTCGATCGCCTCGCGAACCGCCTCCTTTTTGTCGCGCGGCCTCAGCCTGCGCAGAATCGAGCGCAGCAGGCCGCCGTTCGAGGGAGGAGAAGCGGGCGCCGCCGCGTCGGCAGGCGCAGGCGTAAGAGAGCGCTCGTCCGCCGCATCGGGGCCGGCCCTGTCTTGAGGCGAGCCCGGACGCGTGTTGTGCGCTGTGGAGTCCGGCATGGCCCTTAAGATAGGCTATCGTGCCCGCGTTGCAATCGCTGGAGTTCATGATGCGTTCCTGCCTTCTCCCCTCCGGCGCCCAGATGCCGGTGCTCGGCCTTGGCACCTGGCGCATGGGCGAAAGCGCCTGCATCCGCGCCCAGGAGCTCGACGCCCTGAAATACGGCATCGAACTCGGCTACCCGATGGTCGACACCGCCGAGATGTACGGTGAGGGCGTGGCCGAGGAGATCGCCGGCGAGGCCATGGCCGGCCGCCGCGACAGCCTCTACCTCGTGAGCAAGGTCTATCCGCACAACGCCACGCGCGCCGGCACCATCGCCGCCTGCGAGCGCAGCCTGAAGCGCCTCAAGACGGACCGGCTCGATCTCTACCTGCTGCACTGGCGCGGCGGCACGCCGCTCTCCGACACCATCGAGGCATTCCATCGCCTCAAGGCGGCCGGCAAGATACGCGACTTCGGCGTCAGCAACTTCGACACCGACGACATGGAAGAAGCAGCAGAATCCGACAAGGGTCCCTCTGGCGTACATCTCAATGGCAGCAACCAGATCCTCTACTGCCTGTCGCGCCGCGGCCCCGAGCACGACCTGCTGCCGTGGATGGCGAAGCGCAAAATTCCCGCCATGGCCTATTCGCCGCTCGATCAGGGCCGGCTGCTCGGCAAGCCGGCCCTGAAGAAGATCGCGCAGGAGGTCGGCGCGACGCCGGCGCAGGTTGCCATCGCGTGGCTGCTGTCGCGGCCCGGAGTCGTCACCATTCCCAAGTCGGCGAGCCGCGAACGCGTGAAGGAAAACCTCGGCGCGCTCGACATCGTGCTGTCGAAAGAGACGCTGGCCGCACTCGACGAGGCCTTCCCGCCGCCCAAAGGCAAGCAGTCGCTGGAGATGCTTTAGATGAAGATCTGCCCCCTATGAAAATCTGCCCCCCATGAAAACCTGCATCGTCGGCGCCGGCGCGGTGGGCGGTCTGATCGGCACGCGCCTCGCCGCCCTGGACGAGGCTGAAGTCAGCGCCTTGGCGCGCGGCGAGACGCTGGCGGCCCTTAAGACCCATGGCTGGCGCACCGAACACAACGGCGTCCTCGTCACCGCACCGCTGGCGGCGGCCTCGGCCGAGCCCGCCCTGCTGGGCTCGCAGGATCTTGTCATCGTCGCGGTCAAGGCCACGGCCATGACCGCGGTAGCGCCCAGCATCGTGCCGCTGCTCGGGCCCGAGACCATTGTCCTGCCGGCGATGAACGGCGTGCCGTGGTGGTTCACGCAAGGACTGCCGGGCCTCGGCGCGGCACCGCTGGAGAGCGTCGATCCCGGCGGCGCCATCGCTGCGGCAATCCCACTGCGCCACGTCATCGGCGGCGTCGTGCATCTCAGTGCCGCGACGGGCGAACCGGGATTGGTGCTGCACCGGCATGGCGCCGGAATGATCATCGGCGAGCCCGACGGCACGAGCTCGGTCCGCCTCCAGCGTGTGGCCGGCCTGCTGACCCGCGCCGGCTTCGAGGTCACCGCCTCGCCCGCCATCCGGCACGAGATCTGGTACAAGCTCTGGGGCAATCTCACGATGAACCCGGTTTCGGCGCTGACCGGCGCCACCGGCGACCGCATGCTCGACGATCCGCTGGTCCGTGAATTCTGTTCGGCGGCAATGCGCGAGGCAGCCGCAATCGGCGCGCGCATCGGCTGCGCCATCGATCAAGACCCCGAAGACCGCCACACCATCACGCGCCGACTGGGCGCGCTCAGGACCTCGATGCTGGTCGATGTCGAGCGGGGCCGGCCCATCGAACTCGACGCCATCGTCACCGCCGTGCATGAACTGGGCCGCCGCACCGGCGTGCCCACGCCCAGCATCGACGCCCTGCTCGGCCTGACCCGGCTCTTCGCCCGAACGCACGGACTCTATCCTTAGGCCGCCACCTTCAGGCGTAGGGATCGGCGACGCCCAATTTGGCGAGAATCCGGCGCTCCAGCGCTTCCATGCGGTCGGCATCGGCCTCGCCGGTCACGTGGTCATGGCCCAGCAGGTGCAGCGCGCCGTGCACGACCAGATGGGTGATGTGATCGGCGGGGGCTTTCTTCTGTTCCCTGGCTTCGCGCCACACGGTCTGGCGCGCCAGCACGATGTCGCCCAGAAAGGCGCGCTCGCCCGAGGGATAGGACAGCACGTTGGTGGGCTTGTCTTTCTTGCGGTCGCGGGCGTTCAGCATCCGCACGGCCTTGTCGTCGGCCAATGCGACGTTCAACGACTTCTTGCCTTTGACAGCGGCACGCGCCGCACGGCGCACGAGGCGTTCGACGCCGGGCAGCGCTTTCGTCCAGGCCGCGTCGAGGACGACGACGGCGCATTTGACGACCACTCGCCTGGGGGACGGCTCAACCTTTGAGTTTTTTGTCGCGCGCGTCATAGGCATCGACGATGCGGGTGACGAGGTCGTGGCGCACGACGTCCTTGGACGTGAGACGCACGAAGCGCATGCCGTCGATGCCTTCAAGCGTCTCGACGGCGTCGTTGAGGCCCGACTTCTGGCCATTGGGCAGATCGGTCTGGCTGGGATCGCCGGTGATGACCATGCGAGAGCCTTCGCCGAGGCGCGTCAGGAACATGCGCATCTGCATCGGCGTGGTGTTCTGCGCCTCGTCGAGGATGACGTAGCAGTGTGCCAGCGTGCGGCCGCGCATGAAGGCCAATGGCGCGATCTCGATCTCGCCCGATTCCATGCGGTTGGCGATCTGCTCGGCCGGGATCATGTCGTGCAGCGCGTCGTAGAGCGGGCGCAGGTAGGGATCGATTTTTTCCTTCATGTCGCCGGGCAGGAAGCCCAGCCGCTCGCCTGCCTCGACCGCCGGCCGCGACAGCACGATGCGCTCGACCTTGCCGGCCAGCAGCAGGGCCACGCCCTGCGCCACCGCGAGATAGGTCTTGCCGCTGCCGGCGGGTCCAAGCGCAAAGACCATGTCGCGCTCGCGCAAGGCGGCGAGATAGCCGCGCTGACCGGGCGTGCGCGCCTGGATGGTGCGGCGGCGCGTGCGGATGGCTTCCTCGTCGACGGCGGCCTCGTTGCCGTTGCGGGCGAAGCGGACGGCGGCATCGACATCGGCGGCCTCGATGGTAAGGCCGCGCTTCAGCCGTTCGTAAAGACCGGTCAGCGCCTTCTGCGCCATGGCCGTGTCGTCGGCGGTGCCGACGATATCGAGCTGGTTGCCGCGGGCGTTGAGCTTGACATTGAGCAGCTGCTCGACGCGCACGAGATGGCGGTCGTGATTGCCGAAGAGTTGAACCGTGAGCGCGTTGTTCTCGAACGTCATGCGTATCGTGACGCTCATGCCGCTACCTCGAAGCCACCGGTGACGATTTCGCCCGACAGGCTATTGGCATAAGCCGCCGTCAGCCGTACATCGACGACATGGCCGACGAGACGCGGATTGCCCTCGGCATAAACCGACTGCAGCCACGGCGTCTTGCCCAGCACCTGGCCCGGCTTGCGGCCTGATTCGGCGAAAAGCACCGGCACGGTGGTGCCGGCCTTGGAGGCATTGAATTCCTGCGCCTGCTTGCCGATCAGCGCCTGCAGCGCGGTCAGGCGCGCGACCTTCACATTCTCCGGCACCTGGTCGGACATGGCCGAGCCGGGCGTACCGGGACGCTTGCTGTAGCGGAAGGAATAGGCGGCGGCGAAGCCGGTCTGCTCGATCAGCCGCATGGTGTCGTCGAAATCGGCATCGCTCTCACCCGGAAAGCCAAGGATGAAGTCCGAAGACAACGCCAGATCCGGGCGGACGTTTCGCAGGCGGTCGACGAGGCGGAGAAAAAGATCGCGGCCGTGACCGCGATTCATCGCCTCGAGGATGCGGTCGGAGCCCGACTGCACCGGCAGGTGCAGGTACGGCATGAGCTGCGGCACCTCGCCATGCACGGCGATCAGGTCGTCGTCCATGTCGCGCGGATGCGAGGTCATGTAGCGGAGGCGGGCGATGCCCGGGATTTCGGCGATGGCGCGGATCAGGCGGGCCAGCGTCCAGGTCGAACCGTCGGCGGCTTCACCGTGATAGGCGTTGACGTTCTGGCCGAGCAGCGTGATCTCGATCGCGCCGGCGGCGGCAAGCTGGCGCGCTTCGGCGACGACCGCGGCCACAGGCCGAGAATACTCGGCGCCGCGCGTATACGGCACCACGCAAAAAGTACAAAACTTGTCGCAGCCTTCCTGGATCGACAGGAAGGCCGAACCGGCGCGGATGCCGAGCGGCGCCGGCAGATGGTCGAACTTGCTCTCGGCCGGGAATTCCGTGTCGAGCACGCCGGCGCCCGGTCGGCGCACGCCGCCGTCGCGCAGCACCGCCGATTTGCGCTCGGCCTGTGCCAGCAGTTCGGGCAGGCGGTGATAGGCCTGCGGGCCGACGACGATATCGACGGCGGGCTGGCGACGCAGGATCTCCTGGCCCTCGGCCTGGGCAACGCAGCCGGCCACGGCGATGGTGAGGTCTTTTCCTTCGGCGCGGCGCTCCAGCTTGGTGTCGCGCAAGCGGCCGAGCTCGGAATAGACCTTCTCCGAGGCATGCTCGCGGATATGGCAGGTGTTCAGCACCACGAGATCGGCATTGTCTGCCGTATCGGACAAGGCATAGCCCAGCGGCCGCAGGACATCGGCCATGCGGTCGGAGTCATAGACGTTCATCTGGCACCCGTAGGTGCGGATAAAGAGGCGCTTGGCCGGGCCCTTGGTCACCGCCGGCTTCTACGCCGCTTTGGTGAGGGGCGGCAAGAGTTCAAGCCGGCCGGCATTGGAGGCCTGCACGCCCATCGAGACCTGGCCAAAGCAATATTCGGCGAGCTTCTTGCGATCGCCCAGCTTGTCGATATCGACCGGCTCGAAATAGGTCACCACCGCTTCGGTCTCGCCGAGACAGACCATCTGCCAGAGATGCGGCGCCAGATCGAGATCGCCGAACCAGGCGAAGAGCGGCCGCCAGTAGCGGCCAAGCGGAATGCCGTCGAGCTTGGTATAGGCGATGGCGACCGGCTGCACGACGATCGGCACGCCCGCGCGGCGCAGCTGGGCCACGCCGAACAGCGCCGAGCGGAAAGGCAGCACACGCGTGCCGTCGCTCGAGGTGCCTTCGGGGAAGAGCATCAGGTTGTCGCCGGTATCGAGACGCTTCAGCATCTCGTCGCGACTGTTCGAGGTCTTGTTGACGCGGCGGTCGACGAAGATCGTGCGCTGCGCCTTGGCCAGCCAGCCGAAGAACGGCCAGCCCGCGACCTCGGCCTTGGCGACGAAGCTGCCCGGCACCATGCCGCCCAGCACCTCGATGTCGAGGTAGGAGACATGATTGCAGACGAACAGTGTCGGCGTGACGGTCGACTGCGTGCCATGCACGCGCACGCGGATGCCCAGGATGACGCAGACCATGCGGTGGTAGTAAACCGGCAACCAGCGGTAGACCGGCACGATATGCAGCGCCAGTGCCAGCAGATGAAACGGCATCAGCACGACGGTCAGCAGGAAATAGGTGAGCAGGCGAAAGGCGCCGCGCGCCGGAGAGCCGATCCACATGTCGCTAGGGAAGCGTCAATCGTGCGCTAGCGCGCGCCGCGCTCATAGTGACGGATATACTTTTCCGTCACGAGCTCGGTCTTCACGATGATGAACACGTCGGTGCTGTTGAACTGCCAATCGATGACGGCGCCGTCGCCGACATAGCCGCCCAGCCGCAGGTAGCCCTTGATGAGGGGCGGGACACGCGCCATCGCCCGGCGCGGCTCGTAGGAGCCGGCTTCGAGCAGGTCCATCTTGACGTAACGCTCGGGCAGCGCGCGCACGCGGATTTCCGGTGGCGCCAGGTGATGGTGATAGAGGCAGCTCAACGCCGCGGCGTGCTGCTGCGGATCGGTGCCGGGGAAGCTGGCGCAGCCGAACATCACCTTGATGTCGTAGTGGAAGGCGTAGAGCGCGATGCCGCGCCACAGCATCTGCATGGTCGCGGTGTTGCGCGCGTCCTTGGCGATGCAGGAGCGGCCGAGTTCGAGGACTTCGCCGGGATAGTCGATCATCGGCGCGATGTCGTATTCGGCGGCGGAATAGAAGCTGCCGTGCCGGGCGGCGGCCGGGCGGCGGATCAGGCGGTAGGTCCCGACGATACCTTCAGGGCCTTCGCCGCGACGGCGGTCGATCACCAGGAGGTGGTCGCAGACCTCGTCGAAGGAATCGAAGTCGCGCTTCATCGCCGCCATCTCGGGCGTCGGCGTGGCACTCATTTCCTCGTAGAAGATGCGATAGCGCAAAGCCTGGGCGGCATCGACTTCCGCCGGCGTCTCGGCCAGACGGACTTCGAAATCGCCGGCCACGACCTTGACGATCTCCGAGTTGGAGATCGGCGGCCCAAGGAGTTCCGCTTCGCTGTCAGCGCGGTCGATGCGCATGTGTTATCCGCAAGATGCCGCGTTCATGGGCCTATTATCCGGCCGCCGGACGCGCCGTCCAGCTATAATTCGGTTACTTTTCGGGGTCGGTTTTGGAACCGAGGGGCACGCCGTAAAGCTCCAGCCGATGGCCGACCAGGCGAAATCCGAGCTTCTGGGCGATCTTGCGCTGAAGTTCCTCGATTTCGTCGTTATGGAACTCGATGACCTTGCCCGACTGGATGTCGATCAGGTGGTCGTGGTGCTCGTCGGGAGTTTCTTCATAGCGCGCGCGGCCATCGCCGAAATCGTGCTTGGCGAGAATCCCCGCTTCCTCGAACAGCCGCACGGTCCGGTAGACCGTCGCTATCGAAATATTGGGATCGATGGCGATGGCCCGTTTATGCACCTGTTCCACATCGGGATGATCATGGGCGTCGGACAGGACGCGCGCGATGACGCGGCGCTGTTCGGTCATTTTCAGGCCACGTTCGGCGCACAGGGCTTCGAGCTTGGATTTTGGATCGGGCATGCGGTGCGACCCTACACCGGGCCGTTGCCGGGGTATAGTTGGCCCATGGCAAACGCCCCCGACGAGTCGATCGATATTACCGGCGAAGTCTGTCCCATGACTTTCGTTCGCACCAAGCTGAGGCTCGAACGGATGAAGCCGGGTGAGGTTCTTTCCGTTCGTCTCAAGGGCGACGAACCTTTGCACAATGTCCCGCGCGCCGCGCGCGACGAAGGCCATACCATCCTCAGCATCGTGGCCGAGGGCGACGTCCATACCGTGACGATCAAGCGGGCCTAACTGAGATTAAGTCTCAGGACGATGGCATCAGCCGCCGGCAGCACGCCGCGCCGGTAATAGGCCGCGCGGCCACCGACCGCCTCGAATCCCGCCTTCTCATAAAGCGCCCGCGCCGGCGGATTGTCGGCGCCGACCTCGAGAAACAGCGCGAGCGCGCCGGCGCTTTTGGCACGGTCGATCACGGCCTGCAGCAGCAGACGGCCGGCGCCATGGCGGCGATGGGCGGCGCCCACGGCGATGGTCAGGAGCTCGGCCTCGTCGGCCACGGTCCGCCAGAGCACGAGACCGGCATCCCTATCGCCGTCGACGAGGAGAAACCCGCCGACCCCCGGCGACGCCCGCAGCCCGGCGAAGTCGGCACGTGTCCAGCCCCGCTCGCCCAGGGCAGCGAAGGCCTCACCATGGATCGCCGCCGCCCGGTCGAGATCGAGCGCGCCCAGAGAATGGAGCGAGAAGGCCACTACTCGACCGTGCGGCGCGTGCCGTCGGGCGAGGTGACGCTGACGCCGCGCAGATAGAGCGGGCGCGGCATGCCCTCGGCGGCGTTGCGCGCGCGCCAGGTCCCGACACCCTCGGCCAGGGCCAATCGGCCCATTGTCGCGGCATCGGGCAGCTCCGTCTGACCGGTGACCTCGATCCCCTGCCGGCGCAAGGCCTCGCCCAACGCTTCGGCATCAGGGCCGACCAGCACGATCCGCTGGCCCTTCAGCCGCGCCGCCAATCCCTCGGTCGCGGCGAGGAAGGGCTTCTCGTCGACGCCGGAAATGGCACAAAACCAGTCGCCCAGCCGGCTGTCGATGGCGGCCACGGCAAGCCCGCCTCGGGCCTGCCGCAGCAGCACGGAGGTCGTCACGAATCCCGCCAGCGGCACCGCCAGCGCCAAGGCGAGGCCACGCGCGGCCGAGAGGCCGATGCGCACGCCGGTGAAGCTGCCGGGGCCAATGGTCACGGCCACGAGGTCGATGTCTCGGCGCGCGACGCCGGCCTCGGCCAGCACGCCTTCGATGACGGGAAAGAGCCGCGCCGCCTGGTCGCGGCCGGGCGCCGAGCCATGCGCCAGGCAAATCCCGTCCCGCACGACGGCGACACTGAGGCCGGTCACGGCGCAATCGAAGGCCAACACAACGCTCATAGCACCACGCTCATGTGGCGCGTCGCGGAAGGGCTGGGCATTGTGGCGTCATGAAACTCGATCTGGTTGCGATCACAGCGCCCGACTTCGATGTCGACGTGACACTGTCCTATGCGACGGAGGCCAATCTAACGGGGCAACCGGTCTACCGGAATGCCGAATGCTGGCTGCATCGCGCGGCGGCGGAGAAACTCACGACCGCCATCGCTCTGGCGCGGCCGCTGGGCTATCGCCTGCGCATCTTCGACGCGCTCCGCCCCGTCGAGGCGCAGTGGGCGCTGTGGAACGTCAAGCCCGATCCGGAATTCCTCGCCGATCCCAGGCGCGGCTCGCCGCATTCGCGCGGCGTCGCTGTCGACCTCAACCTGCTCGATGGCGAGGGCTGCGAACTCGACATGGGAACGGCCTTCGACGCCTTCACGCCGCTCTCCCATCACGGCCGCACCGATATCTCGCCCGAGGCGCAACGCAACCGGCTGCTGCTGATGGGATTGATGATGGCGGCCGGCTGGGATTTTTATCGCAACGAGTGGTGGCACTATCAGCTCTTCGACGCGCGGCAGTATCCGCTTGTCTCCAATGCCGATCTGCCCACACCTATGATGTAGGGCCCATGATGTAGGGCCGATGATGTGACGACTTACAGGCTTGAAAGCCTCGCCCGGTCGAAATCGGCCAGCTCGTTCTCGCGCATCACTTGGCGGACGAAGCGGATGTATTCCGGGCCGAGTTCGGAGTAGCGCAGGAGCTGGCCGATCAGGCGGTAGCCGTCGGGCCATTCCTCGCGGTCGCGCATCGACGAGCGCTCTTTGCGGAAGGCGGCATAGGCCGGATGCGTGTTGAGATTCATCACATAGGCCAAGGCGGAGTCGCCGATGGTCTCGAAGGGCTGCGGCATGGCGGGACCCGGCTTCCACGGCACCGACACGGCATGGCTGCCGACCGACTGGATCTGGCCGAAAAGCGCGTTTCCGGTGCGCGCGGCGAAGGATGTGCCCCAACCCGATTCGATGCCGCTCTGGGCGATCGCCATCGACGGCGGCACGATGTCCACGCGGCGCAGCAGATCGTCCATCTTGTCGAGCGAGCCTTCGTAACGCTGCGCCAGCTGCTCGAGCCAGATGCGCTCATAGGGCATGACCAGCGTCGGATCGGTCGTCATCACGTCGCGCAGGTAGAGCAGTTGCTCGCGATCGGCCTGCACGCGCTGGTTGGCTTCGAGGATCACCGGCAGGAGCGTGGTGATGAACAGCGTGCGGCGCTCGTTGCCGTCCTTGTTCACGAGATCGGCCGGCACGCGCTCGACGCGCAGCGGCGGCACGGCTTCGCCTTGGCGGATATCTGTCAGCGAATAGGAGACGTTGCGGAAAGCCGCCGCCAGCTCGTCGGAGGTGCGCGGGTTGATGGCCGTCACCTGAATCTGGCGGCGCAGCGCGTTGCCGGGAGCGGCGAAGCGGCCATGGGCGCCTAAGAAATCGCGGCTGTTGGGACGGCTGATTTCGTCGGCGCCTTCCAGTTCATGGCTGACGAAGGAGAGCGACGAGGGATCGGCCGCCATGGCGAGGAAGGCTGGCGGCGTGGCCAAAGCCACGGGCCGCTCGCCCACTTCGATGAAGGAAATATAGGACGCCATGTCGACTGTCGGCAGCGGCTGGTAAAAGCCGACACCGGCGGCGAAGACCGCCGCCCAAGCGGCGGGAAAGGCATATTGCCGCCCGCAATCGAGTGCGGGCCGGATCGATAAAGGCATATCAAACTCTTTATTGGCCCACGGAGCGGGGCGCGAACGAACGGGCTTACCGGCGGCAAGCCCTGTCGGGCTGCCGCTCTGTACGCGTGCGGATACTTAAGGCCTTGAACCCAGGGTTACTGGGCGGCTTGAACTTCGATGACTTCCGGCACGTAGTGCTTGAGAAGGTTTTCGATTCCCATTTTCAGGGTGGCGGTCGAACTCGGGCAGCCCGAGCAGGACCCCTGCATGTGCAGGTATACGATGCCATCCTTGAAGTCCTGGAAGACGATGTCGCCGCCATCCTGGGCCACGGCCGGACGGACGCGCGTATCGAGCAATTCCTTGATCTGGGCGACCACTTCGTCGTCCTCGACGACGTCGCCCCCGGCATGACCTGAATGGGGCGCCGCCTCGCCGGCAGCCACCACGGGCTCACCGGATGTATAATGCTCCATGATGCCGCCCAGGATGGACGGCTTCATGACCTGCCAGTCGCGGTCGGCGGCCTTTGTCACGGTCACGAAGTCGCTGCCGAAAAACACGCGCTCGACGCCCTCGATCGCGAACAGGCGCTTGGCCAGGGGCGAAGAGGTCGCGAAGTCGGGGCCGGCGAAATCCAGAGTTCCCTTGTCCATGACCACACGGCCCGGGATGAACTTCAGAGTCGACGGATTTGGCGTTTGCTCGGTCTGGATAAACAAACCTGATCTCCTCAATCGAACCGCTTCACGGACACTACCGATCAGCGTCGGCTTAGGCGGGGACAGGACGTCTCCGGCCCCCTTTGGTAGCCCCGGACGTAGGTAGCGGGGCCAAATCGATCAAGACAAATATTGGCAGGCTGTGAAAATGAATTATGGAATAACTAATTATATATATTATACATTAGATAGTTGACGGGATATTCCCTGCATCGAAGGAAAATCTTATATCCGGCCGCAAAGAGAACTTTCGACCTCATGGCCGCCATATCGTCGCGGAAATTTGGCCCTACAATTCGCACAGCTCATGAGATGGCATCGATCTCCGCCTCGCTCAGCGCCCCCGGCACGATGGTCAACGGCACCTTGAGTTGGCCCGCGAACTTGCCGAGCAAGGCGGTCACAAGAGGGCCCGGTCCGGCCGTTCCGGAAGCGCCGCCCAGCACCAGAACCGAGATCGTCTTGTCCTCACCGATCAGTTTCAGCAGCTCGTCGCGACCGTTGCCCTCCTTGATGTGGATGGCGGGCGGCTGGCCGGTCATGGCGACCGCCGCATCGACGTGGCGGCCAATGATTTCCTCGGCCTGCTGGCGGGCTTCCTGGCGCATCAGCTCGACGACGGCGCCCCATTGCTGGCCTTCCGGGGGCTCCATCACATAGAGCATGGCGACCCGGCCGCCCGTGCGCTTGGCGCGCCGGCAGGCATAGCGCAGGGCATTGCGCAGCTCCGGGCTCTCGTCGATTACGACCAGGAAGATGCGCTGGTCCTTGCGTTCAGCTTCGCTGCTCATGGTTTCCCCCGATTCCTAGAGACGCAACTCACAGACGCCGCATGATCGTGCCGCCCAGCCAGCCCACGAACACCGCCATGAAGACGGCGACGAGGCCATAAAGCGCACCTTCGTTGGCTGCCCAGCCGGCCATATCGGCATTGAAGCCGACCTTGCCCACCGGCAGGGGCCGCGACACCGCCGCCACGATCTTGCCGTCGCGCAACAGATAGGCGCGGACGTCGTAAATGCCCTCGGGCAGCTTGGACGGGAACGGCAGGTCGACGCGGAACAGACGGTTGGCCTGGATCGTCACCTGGCCGATGACCGCCGGATAGAGCCCGTCGCGCCGCTTCACTTCGATCAATCCGCCGCGGAACTTCGCCAGTTCTTCGGGACTGCGGCCGCCGATCGCCTTCAGAAAGGCCAGGCGATCCTCGAGCGACAGGATCTCGCCGCCGGCGCTGCGCGCCAGCAGGCGGGGCAGCGCCTGGCTGGCGGCAATGGCGTAATAGGCCGGCACGTTGTCGAAGCCCTGCCGGCCGGTATTAAGCCACAGGCCGAACACGCGTTCCTTGCGCAGCACGGTCTCGCGGGCCGGTGGGCCCTGCACCACCACCACGATGTCGCCGGGCGCGTCGAACATGCCGAACAGCAGGATATTCTCACCCTGGAAGGCCGAGGTGATCGACACCCGCGCCTGTGACAGATCGACGACCAGGTCGGGCGGACCGGCATCGGCCGGCACCGAGGGTGGCACCGAAGGGTCCGCCGGCGGCCCCAGCGTGGGATTGGGAAAGGGATTGATCCGGGAATTGGGCAGGGGCCCGGGAAGAGGTCCCAGCGCCGGGCCCGGCAGCGGCCCCAATTCGAGGCGCGGAGACTCGACGCGCGGTGTCTGGGCCGAGGCCGGGACGACCAGGCCGGCAAGCAGCGCCAAGGCGATCAGGAGGCGCCTCACGGCATCACCTCGCGCAAGCCCAGCGAATAGAAGGAGCCCGGCGTCTTCACGAGTTCGACCAGCAACTGGCCGGCCACGCCCAGCACCAGCAGCGACATCAACCCGCGCAGCACTACGCTCGGCAGCTTGGCGGCGATGCGCGAGCCGATCGGGGCGCCAACCACGCCGCCCAGGATCAGCAGCAGCGCCAGCACGACATCGACCGTGCCGTTGGTCGCCGACTGCAGGAAGGTGACATTGGCGGCCACGAACAGGATCTGGAAATTCGACGTGCCGATGACGACCGAGGTCGGCATGCCCAGCAGATAGATCATCGCCGGCACCAGCACGAAGCCGCCGCCGACGCCGAGGAGGGCCGAAAGAATGCCGATCGCCACGCCCAGCGCAAGCGGCAGGAAGGCGCTGATATAGAGCTTCGACTTGTAGAAACGCATCTTCCACGGCAGGCGGTGCACGAGGTAATGCGTGTGCAGCTTGCCGCGCGGCGCCGTGGGATTGCGCCGCCGCGAGATGAAGGTGCTGGCGCTCTCGAACAACATCAGCCCGCCGATGGTCGAGAGCAGCACGAGGTAGAGCACGGCGATGACGAAATCGATCTGGCCGATGCGCTTCAGATAGGTGAACAGCGACACGCCGGCCGAGGAGCCGATCATGCCGCCCAGCAGCAGCACCAAGCCCATGCGCAGATCGACATTGCCGCGGCGCCACTGGATCTGCAGCGAGGAGATCGAATTGGCGACGACCTGGTTGGCCTGGCTGGCGACGGCGACGGCAGGCGGAATGCCGACGAAGATGAGGAGCGGCGTGGCGAGGAATCCGCCGCCGACGCCGAACATGCCGGCAAGCAGGCCGGCGGCCGCGCCCAGTCCCAGCAGCAGGAAGACGTTAATCGACTGTTCTGCGACGGGTAGGTAGATCTCCACGTCGCGCCCGCCTCTATTTCTGCAGGATATTGCTGATTTCGCGCAGCTGCGTGCGGGCGCGCAACAGGTAGAAACCCTGCGCCGCCAGATGGTTGGGAATCAGCATCGCATCGGGCCAGCCGTTCCAGACGATCCAGGGATCGAGCTGCGAGGCGATGCGGAAGCTTTCCAGCGTGCCGTTCCAGGCATTGGTGAGATCACGGTCACGGATCACGTTCTGGAAGTCGGCGCCGAGGTCGCGCAGCAGCAGGTAGGTGGCGTAGAGCCGGCCCTTGTTGAAATAGAAGATGTCGTCGCAACGCACGTCGAACAGGTCGCCGGCCTTCTCGATGATGTGGCGGTCGATCACGGCGGAGTCCGAGCCGATGTCGTTGGCAATGCGGTCGACCAGCGCCTGCAGGTTGTCGGCGCGGCGCTCGAACACCGCCTGCCCCGAGCCCAGCCGCTTGTTGTAGGCCAGAAGCTTGTCGCGGCCGGCGCGGTACTTCTGGGCCGAGGTGGCCGAGGGCCAGATCGACACGGTGGGCTGCCAGATCCAGATATTGGGCTGCTCGTTCAGAAAACCGCGCGCCTGCTCGAGGTCGCGGTCGGTCTGGCTCGAGCCACGCGTGCGGCCGACCTGATCCATCAGCTCGGTGGCGAAGCGCCCGAGTGCGGCCGCCATGCCGCGCTGGAAGTTGGGCATGTTGTCGAGGATGCCGGCCGGCATGAAGAAGGGCTGCATCGGCGTCCAGGTATGGACATCGACCTCGCGCGTGATCAGCGCCGCCGCCGTTGCCACCACCTTGCTCTCGCCTGGCGAGCCGACCTGGGCGGTGAACTGCGGATCGTCGTCGATATCCTGGACGATGAAGGCGCCCAGCGGAAAATAGAGGATCAAGGCCAGCAACACGATCTTCCATGCCCAGCCGAGAACCCGCCGTGTCCGGCTCGTCGCGACGCCCGGGGTCGAGGCGGCCGGGGTCGAGGCCGCCGTGCCGCTTCGCCTTCCGAAACGGAAACCGCGGGCACGGTCGAGGCTGCGTTTCCACCAGGGCCGGGCGGACGTCGAGGGCGCGCCGTAGTCGGGATCGAAGGTCATGAGGGAGCTTAGCATTCGTATCGTGTCGAAACACGGGCATCGAACGTCGGGCGCAGCCTGCTAAGGTGGTGCCCTTCTCGAGAATCAAGGGAGCAGAGGAATGGCGCTCGACCCCGAATCGCAGCGGCTGATCGACCTGATGGCCGCGGCGGACCGCCCGGCCTGGAACACGCTGACCCCCGAGGCCGCCCGCGCCCTCTACCTGTCGCTGCGGCCAGGCGCCCAGGGCCCCATGCCCGACGACGTCGCCGTCACCGACCGCAGCATCGCCGGCCCCGGCGGTGCGCTGCCTCTTCGTCTCTATCGCCCCAAGGCTGCCGCGCCCGGCGAGGCCCTGCCCGCCCTTGTTTACGCCCATGGCGGCGGTTGGGTGTTCGGCAATCTCGACAGCCACGACGTGCTCTGCGCCCAGCTGGCGCTGCAGGCCGGCATCGCCGTGGTGGCGATCGATTATCGCCTGGCCCCCGACGCCCGCTTTCCTGGCGCCTTCGACGATGTCGTGGCCGGCCTGAGATGGGTCGCGGCCAACGGCCCCACGGTCGGCATCGATCCGGCGCGTCTCGCCATCGGCGGCGACAGCGCCGGTGGCAATCTCGCCGCCGCCGTCGCGCTCTGGGCGCGCGACAACAACGGACCGAAGCTCAAGCTGCAGCTCCTCGCCTATCCGGTGACCGACGCCGTGGCCCGTACCGACTCCTATCGCAGGTTCGACGACGGCTATGGCCTCAACGCCGCGACCATGGAGTGGTTCTTCGACCACTACGTGCCCAAGAAAGACGAGCGCACGGATTACCGGGTCTCGCCGATGCGCGCCAAGAACCTGGGCGGACTGCCGCCCGCGCTGGTCGTCACCGCCGGCTACGACCCGTTGCGCGACGAGGGCCGCGCCTATGCCTGGCGGCTGCAACAGGAAGGCACGCTGGCCGACCTCGTCGAGTTCGGCGGCATGCTGCATGGCTTCCTCAGTTCACCGATGCTGTTGCATGGCGCCCGGCGCGGCACCGCGCTTTGCGCCGCGGCCTTGCGCGAGGCGCTGGTGCAGCGGGCCTAGTGACGACAATTCCGACGCCGCCGCCCGCACCGACGATCGGAGGTCGTGTCGTTGCGCTGTCGGGCGCCGTCATCGGCCTCGGCCTTTTGGGCGACACGCTGATCTATGCCGTGCTGCCGCTCTATCACGAGGAGTGGGGCATCAGTCTCGCCATGGTGGGCGTGCTGCTGTCGCTCAACCGCTGGGTCCGCCTGTTCGCCAACTCCTTCGTCGCCGGGATGGGCGAGCGCGTCGGTGCGCGCAACCTGATGATCGCCGCGGCAATCGGCGCGGCGGCCTCGACGACCTGCTACGGCCTCGACGGCGGCGCTGTCCTTCAGATCGCGGCGCGCATGCTGTGGGGCTTCTCCTTCGCCGCCCTTAACCTCGCCTCGCTTGCCTACGCCGTCGCCGACCGCGCCAACGCCGGCAAGCGTGTCGGCACCAGCCGCGGCATGATCGGTATCATTCAGTCCGCGGCCTTCATCGGCGGCGCATTGCTGGTGCTGGCGGTCGGCCCCCGCAACGTCTTCCTGATCTTCGGCGCGCTCACCAGCCTCGCGCTGCTGGTTGCGCTGATGCTACCTGTTCTGCCGGCCGAGCCGGCCCACCAGCAACGCGGCTTTCGCATACCGCGACCCCAGCGCCTCGAAGTCTGGGGCTTCCTGTTGGGCTTCAGCGGCGATGGCGTGTTTCTGCTGACGCTGGCCTTCCTGTTGCGCGACTCGGTGACCTCGGTGGCGCCGATCGTGGCGACCTCGCTGGTGCTGTCGCTGCGCTGCCTGGTCGAGGCCACCGGCGGCCCGATCGGTGGCTGGATGGGCGACCGCTTTGGCGCCCGGCTCGTGGCCTCGCTCACCGGCTCGGTACTGGTGGTGGGCTATGTCCTCATCGCTTTCCAGGCCGATCTGATCGGCAGCGTCGTGATCGTGGTGACGCGCGGCCTCTTCAACACCCTGATCCCCATCATGGTGATGCAGCGCGTGAGTGGCGGCTATCTCTCCTCGCAGGCGAGCTACTCGACCTGGCGCGACTTCGGTGCCGCCATTGGCCCGCTCACCGCGCCGTGGCTGTTCCTCAACGTGACGCAAGGCGCGCTGTTCGGAGCGCTGGCGGCGATCATGGCCGGCGGCGTGGTCTTCTGTCTGGCGCGGCGGTAACGCGGACTGCAGGCAGGGCCCGGTGAGGTGCCAGTGAGGTGCCGGAATTGCGGAAAAGATTTAGCGCAATTCGGGCAGCTCGTTCGGGGGCTGTCCCAGCCTAGAACGTATCCTTGCGGTGCCGCACTTCGGCGAAGACGTCGATGGGATTGGCACCCATCATCCCGACCGCCTTCTGCAGCGACGGGACATCGGCGCGCAGGAAGGGGTTGGTCTCTTTCTCCTCGCCGAGCAGCGACGGCACGGTGGCCTCGCCCCTGGCGCGGGCGGCGTTGATCGCGTCGGAGCGCGCCATCAGCTGCTTGTTGTCGGTCTCGATGGTGACGGCGAAGCGGGCGTTCGACTGGGTGTATTCATGGGCGCAGTAGACGCGCATGTCGTCGGGCAGGTCGCGCAGGTGGGCGAGCGACGACCAGAACTGCTGGGGCGTGCCCTCGAACATGCGGCCGCAGCCCAGCGCGAAGAGCGTGTCGCCGCAGAACAGCGCGCGCTGGTCGCGGAAGGCAAAAGCGATATGGCCGCTGGTATGGCCGGGCACGAAGAAGATTTCCGCCTCGGCGGCGCCGAATTTGTATCTGTCGCCGTCCTCGACCTCGACATCCATGCCCGGAATGCGGGCGTGTTCGGCCTTGGGACCGACCACGATGCAGCCGGTCGCCGCCACGATCTCGGCATTGCCGCCAATATGGTCGCCATGGTGATGGGTGTTCAGGATATGCGTGATTTTCCAGCCGCGTTTGGCGGCCTCTGCCAGTACCGGGGCGGCTACGGCGGGGTCGACGACGGCCACAACGCCGCTTTCGGGCTCGCGCGCCAGCCAGACGTAATTGTCGCTGAGGACGGGAATGCGGACGATTTCGAGGGTTGTTGTCATGCGCTGCACGCTAGCAGACCATGCGCTTTGCGGCCATGGGCGGGCCCCGGGGGCCATGCTAGGATTTCGACCATGTGGACCGACGTCCTCGATCTCGACGAGTTCTACGCCAGCACGCTGGGGCAGATGACCGCCCGCCTGCTGCGTGCGCATTTGCGCCAGGTCTGGCCCAATGTGCGCGGCGAGACGGTGCTAGGGCTGGGCTATGCCGCCCCGCTGCTGCGTCCCTTCATCGAAGAATCCGCCCGCACACTGGCCTTCATGCCGGCGCCGCAGGGCGTGCTGCGCTGGCCGCGCGAGGGCCGCAACCTCGCAGCCCTGGTCGACGAGATCGACCTGCCGCTCGCCGACCGCTCGGTCGATCGCGTGCTGATGGTCCATGCCGTCGAGAGCACCGAGCAGCTCCGCCCGATGCTGCGCGAGGTCTGGCGCGTCATGGCCGATGGCGGCCGCCTGATCATCATCGTGCCGACCCGTGGCGGGCTGTGGTCGCAGCTCGACCGCTCGCCCTTCTACCAGGGCCATCCCTATTCGCCGCGCCAGCTCAACGCGCTGCTGCGCGCCAATATGTTCGCCCCGCTCGGCCAGACCCGCGCCCTCTACATGCCGCCGGTGCGCTCGCGCCTGATGCTGGGCATGGCGCCGGCCGTCGAACGCTTCGGCCACCGTTGGCTCGGCGGCTTCGCCGGCGTCAGCGTCATCGAATCGGGGAAGCAGCTCTATGCCGGTGTCGCCGAGCGTGCGGCGCCCGCACTCGCCGCAAATATGGCTGGGGGGCGACCCAAGCTGCGCATCGCCGCCTCGCGCGATACCGCCGCGCGCGAAAGCAAGGACGGCGAAGCGCCCGCGTCCTAAAACCTCACACGGAAATCCGACATGTCTGTTTCTCCGCGCGTCATCGCGCTGATCGGTTTTGGCGAAGCGGGCTCCGCCATCGCCCGCGGCCTCGCCGCCGAGAGCGGCTGGCGCGGTCCCGGCAAACCCGGCGACAACGCCCCACGCCGCGTCATCGCTATCGACACCGCGCTGGACAAGGATGCGCGCGGCACGGCGCTGGGCAAGGCGGCCCACGCGCTCGATGTCGCCATAGCGGACAACTACACCGAGGCACTGCGCGAAGCTGATCTCGTGATCTGCGCGGTACAGGGTGAGTTCGCGGCGTCGGCCGCGCAATCCGCCGCGCCGCTCCTGAAGAAAGGCGCGTATTACCTCGACCTCTGCACCGTCACCGGCAAGATGTCCGACGAGGACCGCGCCGCCATTGAGACCGGCGCCGGCCGCTATATCGACATCGCCGTGATGGGCGGCTTCTTCAAGCAGGGCATCAAGGCGCCGATGCTGGTCGCAGGCGAAGACGCCGATCCGATGGTCGCCTGGATGAACGCCAACGGCTTCGTCGCCACGCTGCTCGGCCCCAAGCCCGGCAGCGCCTCGGCGGTGAAGATGCTGCGCAGCACGCTGGTCAAGGGCATCGAGGCACTGGGCGTCGAAGCGCTGGTCGCCGCCAAGCGCCAAGGCATCCTCGACGAAGTGCTGGGTTGCCTGGGCGATGCCGACTCGATGACGCTGAGCGGCTTCATATCGATGTTGGTGCAGACCCATATCGTGCATGCCCACCGCCGCTGGGAGGAAATGGGCCTGGTGGCGCAGACGCTGCGCGAGACCGGCGTCGATCCGCTGATGACCGAAGCCATCGAACGCAGCCACCGCCGCACCGTCGATGCGCATATTGCGCCCGCCGACGGCCAGGTGCCGAGTCTTGAGGACGCCCTCACCATCCTGTCGGAAAAGGTGATCCGTGGCCGGTGAGGTTTTCGATCAGCTCGTCACGTTGCTGACCGAAGCGAAAGCGAAGTTCCGCGTCATCGAGCACGAAGCCGAGGGCAAGTCGGAAGCCATCAGCGTCATTCGCGGCAACCGTCCCGACCAGGCCGCCAAGGCCATGGTGCTCGATGTGCGCGGCGGCGGCGGTGGACGGCGCCACGTCCTCTGCATTCTGCCCGGCAGCCGCAAGCTCGACTTCAATGCCGTGGCCGCCCTGTTCGAGGCGCGCAAATGCGGCTTTGCCTCACCCGACACGGCGCAGCAATTGACCAACTGTGTCATGGGCGCCGTGCCGCCCTTCGCGCTCAACACAGCACTCACCATCGTCGTCGAGGAAGACCTGCTGGCGAACGACACGCTGTTCTTCAATGCGGGCCGCCTCGACCGCTCGATGGAACTCGACACCAGGGACTGGCTGGCCATCGCCCGGCCACGCATCGCCAAGGTCGCCGCAGGTGTCTAGCTGGCGCCTCGGCCCGGTGAGTGAGGCCGACTTCGAGCCGCTGCTGAAACTTCGCGTCGCGGTCATGCGCGAGCATCTCGAACGCGTCGGCCGCTTCACCCCCGAACGCGCCCGCGCCGTCTTCCGCGGCCATTTTGACGAACCCGGCCTGCGCTTGATCCTGATCGGCGACGAGCACGCGGGCTGCGTCGGCTTTCGCCAGCAGCCCGACGTCATCAAGATCGATTCCTTCTACCTCGACCGCCGCTTCCACAATCGCGGCCTCGGCGCCGAGATCCTCAAGGCCCTGTTGGCCGAAGCCGACGCACTTGGCCTGCCCCTCCGCCTCGAAGTCCTCATCGGCAGCCCCGCCGGCCGCTTCTACGAACGCCACGGCTTCGTGAAGCTGAAGGAAGACGCTATCGAGGGTGAATACGAGCGGGCCATCTCTCTGTCATCCTGAGCGAAGCGAGGGCTCTCACGCAACGACCAGGCACGTCGTTGCGGGCGCAAGATCCTTCGCTTCGCCAGGGCGACGGCGTTTCTGCAGTTCGTTGCTTACGCCCGCCGAAGCAAAAACACCGCCTGCTCGCCGAACAGGTTGGCGAGCAGCGGCGGCAGATAGATGTGGCGACTCTTGCTGTTGAGCACGATGGCGCGCTCGACCTTGACGCCCATGTCGGCACAGAGTGCGCGGAAGTCGTCGATGCTGCAGAGATGGATATTGGGCGTGTCGTACCACTTGTAGGGCAGCGATGAGGTCTGCGGCATGCGGCCGCCGAAGACCAGGCGCAGGCGCACCAGCCAATGGGCGAAGTTGGGCAGCGAGACGATGGCGCGCTTGCCGACGCGCAGCATCTGGCGCAGCACCTCGCGCGGCTCGCGTGTCGCCTGCAGCGTCTGGCCCAGGATCACATAGTCGAAAGCGGCGTCGGGATAATCGCGCAGGTCGGTGTCGGCATCGCCCTGGATGACGGAGAGGCCGTTGGCGACGCAGGCGTTCACGCCGGCCTGGGAAAGCTCCATGCCGCGGGCATCGACCTGCTTGAACTGCACGAGATAGTCGAGCAGCGCGCCGTCGCCGCAGCCGACGTCGAGCGCGCGCGTCTTCGGTTCGACCATATCGGCGATGAGCTGCAGGTCGACGCGGATCGAGTTTGGCTTCATTTGAGACCTCTTGCCGAGGCCGCACCCTTGAGGAATCCATTGAGCGTGCGGAACATCTCGGGCTCGTCGAGCAGGAAAGCATCGTGGCCCTTGTCGGTCTCGACCTCGACGAAGGAGACGTTGGCGGCCACCGCGTTCAGGGCATGGACGATGGCGCGGTTCTCCCGCGTCGGAAACAGCCAGTCGCTGGTGAAGGAGATCGAGCAGAAGCGCGTCGCCGTGCCCTTGAAGGCATTGGCCAGCACGCCGCCATGGGCGCCCGCCAGATCGAAGTAGTCCATGGCACGCGTGATGTAGAGATAGCTGTTGGCGTCGAAGCGATCGACGAAGGTCGAGCCCTGATGGCGCAGGTAGCTCTCGACCTGGAAGTCGGCATCGAAGCCGAAACCCAGCGCGTTGCGATCCTGCAGGGCGCGGCCGAACTTCCTCTGCAGCGCCTGCTCCGAGAGATAGGTGATATGCGCGGTCATGCGGGCCACCGCGAGGCCGCGCGCCGGCGCGGTATTGTGCAGGCGGTAGTCGCCACCCTTCCATTCCGGATCGGCCATCACCGCCTGGCGGCCGACCTCGTGGAAGGCGATGTTCTGGGCCGAGTGGCGCGCCGCACAGGCAATCGGCACGGCGGCAAAAACCCGCTTGGGGTAACTCGCTGCCCATTCCAGCACCTGCATGCCGCCCATCGAGCCGCCAATGCAGCAGAACAGGTCGGGGATGCCGAGATGGTCGAGCAGGGCCGCCTGGGCGCGCACCATGTCGGCGATGGTGACCACCGGAAAGCGCAGGTTCCATGGCTGGCTGCTGGCCGGATCGCTGGCCTGCGGGCCGGTGGTGCCGAGGCAGCCGCCCAGCACATTGCTGCAGATAACGAAGTAGCGCGCGGGGTCGAGCACCTTGCCCGGCCCGACCAGGCTCTCCCACCAGCCCTCCTTGCCGGTGACCGGCTGGCGGTCGGCGACGAACTGGTCGCCGGTCAGGGCGTGGCAGATCAGCACGGCGTTGCTCTTGTCGGCGTTGAGCTCGCCATAGGTCTGGTAGGCCACACGGTAGGGTCCGAGATCGACGCCGCAGTCGAGCCTGAGCGGCCGCTCGACGCCCAGGACCGCATGGCGGCATTGGGCGAGCGCCTTGCTCTCGGCTTCGGTGAGGTCATCCAACAACGGCCGCTCCAACAAAAAAGCCCCCGACCGGTAAGGGCGGGGGCTTTTTTGAAAAGCACTCCGACCTTTTAGCGAGGATTAACGTGGCCGCAAGCCGGTCGGCTCAAATTCCACGGACCGCATCTATAGCGGAGGCCGGCCGAGGGGTGCAAGGGCGTTCGAGTTTCTTTGCCTTTACGCGGGCCGACCTGACGTAGTATCGCCGCTCGGCCCGACAGTCTCCCGACGGTCTTGGGCATCGACATTTTGGGGCTCATGGACGCTTCTTCCCTCGACCATCTGCGGCAGGAAATCGACGCCATCGACGGCGAGCTGCATGGCCTGATCCAGCGCCGCGCCGCCCTGGTCGACGACATCGCCGGCGCCAAGCCGGCCGGCGGCCTGGCCCTGCGCCCGGGCCGCGAGGCTGTGGTCCTGCGCCGGCGCCTCGACGCCCATCTCGCCGACAAGACCAGCCGCTTCCCCGCCGCCGCCCTGTTCCGCATGTGGCGCGAGATGATGTGCGCTCTCACCCTGATGCAGACGCCCGTACTGCGCATCGCCATCTGCCGCCCGGCCGACCAGCCCGGCTACTGGGATCTCGCGCGCGACCATTTCGGCTGCCAAATCCCCTTCATCTCCAGCGACACCCCGACCCAAGTGCTGGCGGCGGTGCGCTCCAACCCGACGACGCTGGGCATCGTGCCCGCCCCCATCGAAGCCGACGCCACGCCGTGGTGGCCGCTGCTGGCCGGCACCGACGCCACCATGCCCAATGTCGTGGCCCGCCTGCCCTTCCTGCCGCAGCCCAACGCCCGGGCGCGCGGCATCTCGGCTCTGGTCCTGGCCCGCATCGAGCCCGAGGCCAGTGGCGACGACCGCTCGCTGGTCTCGATCGATGTCTCGACCAGCGTCAGCCGCGACCGTCTCTTCGCCGCCATCGCCAAGGCCGGCCTGCCGATGGCTACATCGGCACTCGACCAGCTGGTCGGCGGCTCGCATCATTATCTCGTCGAGATTCCGGGGGTGATCGCCGATGGCGATCCGCGCCTGCGCCAGCTCGAGACGGCACTGGCCATCGATGGCGTGCGCGTCGCCGCTATCGGCGCCTATGCCACGCCCTACACGCCGCCGGCGCCAATCCGGCCCTAAATTTTTGGCCCTGATTTTTCTGCAGGAGACCGCAATGACCGCGCTCACCCCGCGTCCCGGCATCATGAAGATCGCGCCTTACGTCCCCGGCAAGGATTCGGTGGACGGCAAGGAGACCATCGCCAAGCTCTCGTCCAACGAGGGCGCGCTCGGGCCGAGCCCCAAGGCGATGGCGGCTTATACGAAGGTCGCCGCCGATCTGCATCGCTATCCCGACGGCAATACCGAGAAGCTGCGCGCTGCCATCGGCCGCCACTACGGCCTCGATCCCAAGCGCATCGTCTGCGGCGCCGGCTCCGACGAAATCCTCAACCTGCTGGTGCGCGCCTACTGCGGCCCAGGCGACGAGCTGCTCTACAGCCAGTTCGGCTTCCTGATGTATCCGATCAATGCGCTGGGCGTCGGTGCCACGCCGGTCGCGGCACCGGAGAACGACTACCGCACCGATATCGACGCCCTGCTGGCGCGGGTGACCGACAAGACGAAGATCGTCTGCCTCGCCAATCCGAACAACCCGACGGGCAGCTACGTTACCAAGGACGACGTGCGCCGCCTGCATGCCGGCCTGCCGAAGAACGTGCTGCTGGTGATCGACGCAGCCTATGCCGAGTACGTGAGCCGCAACGACTACGAGTCGGGCGTCGAGCTCGTCGACCAGGCCGAGAACGTCGTCATGACGCGCACCTTCTCCAAGATCTACGGCCTCGGCGGATTGCGCCTGGGCTGGATGTACGGCCCGGCGGGCATCGTCGATGTGATGAGCCGCCTGCGCCAGCCGTTCAACGTCAACCTCGCGGCACAAGCCGCCGGCGTCGCGGCGCTGGAGGACATCGCCCATACCGATGCCAGCCGCACCAACAACGACATCTGGCTGCCGTGGTTTTCCGCCGAGATGGCCAAGCTTGGCCTCAAGCCACTGCCCAGCGTCGGCAACTTCATGCTCGTGGGCTTCGGCTCGGCCGAGCGCGCAACCGCCGCCAATGCCTGGCTGATGAACGACGGCCTGATCCCGCGCATGGTCGCGGGCTATGGCCTGCCGGAGTTCCTGCGTGTCACCATCGGTACTGAAATGGAAGTAACGGCGGTACGCGATTCGCTCGCCCGCTTCGTCACGGCGAACAAATGACCGCCCCCGCTCCGAGTGAGCCTCTCTTCAACAAGATCGCGCTGATCGGCGTTGGCCTGATCGGCGGCTCGATCGCGCTCGAAGCGCGCAAGCGCGGGCTGGCCAAGACCATCGTGGCGGCTACGCGCAGCCCCGAGACGGCAGCTCTCGCCAACAAGCTGAAGCTCACCGATCACTGCGGCACCGATCTCGCGGCCGCCTGCAAGGATGCGGACCTGGTCATCGTCTGCACGCCGGTCGGCGCCTGCGGCCCGGCAACCAAGGCCATCGCGTCGAGCCTCAAGCCCGGCTGCATCGTCTCCGATGTCGGCTCGGTGAAGCAGACCGTGATCGCCGACATGGCGCCACATATTCCGCAGGGTGTGCATTTCGTGCCGGCGCATCCCGTCGCCGGCACGGAGAATTCCGGCCCCGAGGCAGCGCTGCTCGATCTCTTCCAGGGTCGCTGGTGCATCATCACACCCCTGCCCGATTCGGATGCTGCCGCCGTCGCCAGGCTCGAGGCGTTCTGGACGGCGCTCGGCAGCCTGGTCGAGAAGGTCGACCCGGCGCATCACGACCGCATCCTCGCCATCACTTCCCATCTGCCGCATCTCATCGCCTATACCATCGTCGGCACGGCCGACGATCTCAGCGGGCACCTCAACAGCGAGATCCTGAAATTCGCCGCCGGCGGCTTCCGCGACTTCACGCGCATCGCCGCCTCCGATCCGACGATGTGGCGCGACATCTTCATGAACAACCGCGAGGCCGTGCTCGAAGTGCTGCAGCGTTTCCAGGAAGATCTCTTCTACCTGCAGCGGGCCATCCGCTGGGGCGAGGGCGACAAGCTGTTCGACCTGTTCACGCGCACCCGTGAAATCCGCCGCGCGCTGATCCATCTCAACCAAGCGTGAGCCCCTCGGAGACAGAGGACAAGCCCTTCTGGGTTTTCGCCTACGGCTCGCTGATGTGGAAGCCGGGCTTCGCCACGCCCGAGACGCAGGCCGCGCGGCTGCACGGCTGGCATCGCGCCTTCTGCATCTATTCCGAACACTATCGCGGCACGCCGCGGAAGCCGGGCCTGATCCTCGGCCTGCTGCCTGGTGGGGCCTGCCGCGGTCGCGCCCATCGCCTGCCGCGCCAGGGCTACGACGCGGTGCGGCGCTATTTGTGGACGCGCGAGATCGACAACGATGGCGTCTACGAGGAGAAAATCCGGCCGATCCATCTGCGCGACGGCCGCACCGTCCCGGCGCTGGTCTATCTCGCCGACCGCAAGCATCGGCAATTCGCCGGCAAGCTGCCGGCCGCCAAGGCGATCCGGCTGATGCGGCAGGGCCGTGGCGCCACCGGCACCACGCTTGAATATGTGCAGAACACCGTCGCGCATCTGCGCGACCTCGGGATTGGGGACGCCGCTCTCGAGGGGCTGGCGGCCAGGGCGGCTCGCCCCGACCGACGCTAGTTTCTAGCGCTTCTCGCTCGTCAGCATCGCCTTCAGCATGAAGCGCCACTCGTCGCGCGCATCCTCGACGCCCAGCGCGAGACGCTGGCGCAGCACGACCCAGCCTTCCGGCGCCAGCGACATGCAAAGCGCGTTCAGCGTGCGCTCGCGCGCCGTAACCGAAAGGCTCGTCAGCTCCGTGATGAACCACTGACCGAGCCGCGTACGGCTGGCGGCATAGGTGCCTACAATAAGGCCGGCGGCTTCGCCCGATCTTTGTTGCAGGGCTTGCAGGAAGGGCCACATCGGAAGGACGTTTTCGAAGCGGGTGGCGAAGGCCTCGGCGATGGCGTCGATGCGCCGGTCGAGCGGCCAGCTCACGCCCGCTTCCGGCATATCGGCCGTGAGCGCGATGAGCACGCGGCTCAGCACCGCGACATAGAGTTCGGCGGTGTCGGAGAAGTGCTGGAAGACGGTGCGGGCCGAGACGCCGGCGAGCTGCGCGATATCGCGCACGATGGGGGCTACTTCGCCTTCCATCGCCAGAGTGAACGTGGCGGCAACGATGGCTTCGCGGGTCCTGGCAACCCGATCGCCCCGGGCGGCGGGTTCGGCGACCTGTGATATCTGACCGATAGGCTGGTCCATTTGGAAGTCCCCTGCTGGGCGGTCCTTCGCGCGGAGGGGCCTGTCGCCCGGGCGCGCATCGATGACATCGTTTACGCTTGCTCACGAATTGAAAACAGCGTTTTTAAATTTCGTGCAACAACACTGGCGGCGAGCAGCTATGCTCGAATCTCCGTAAGCAATTCGTAAGCTGGCACCCCATGACCGACAAGACCTACGCGCCCGCATCGCTCGCGGCCCAAGCCATGGGATGGGTGGATCCCACGACTCGCGCCGTCGTGCCGCCGATCCATATGTCGAGTACATATGTCCGCGACGAGGACAATGGCTATAGCTCGGGGCGTATTTACGCCCGCGCCGACAACCCGACCTTCGACCAGGCCGAAGCGACCTTGGCTGCCCTCGAGGGCGGCGCCAAGGCACTGGTCTTTTCCTCCGGCATGAGCGCCGCAACCGCCTGCTTTCTGGCTTTGGCGCCCGGCGATCACGTTGTCGTACCCAAGGTCATGTATTGGTCGCTGCGCAACTGGCTGGCCACCTTCGCCACCAACTGGGGCCTCAAGATCGACTTCGTCGATGCCGACAGGACCGACGCCATTGCCCAGGCGGTGAAGCCTGGCGCCACCAAACTGGTCTGGATCGAAACCCCGGCCAACCCGACCTGGAGCCTCACCGACATCGCCGCGGCCGGCGAAATTGCCCATAAAGCCGGCGCTCTGCTGGCCGTCGATTCGACGGTCGCGACCCCGGTTCTGACCCGTCCGATCGAGTTCGGCGCCGATATCGTGATGCACTCCGCGACGAAATATCTCAACGGTCACAGCGACCTGATCGCCGGCGCGCTGATCGGCACCCGCGACGATGCGCATTGGCAGAAGCTGCGCACGATCCGCGCCCAGCTCGGCACCATCCTCGGCCAGACCGAGGCCTGGCTGCTGATGCGCGGCATGCGCACCCTCTATCCGCGCGTCGACTGGGCCTGCCGATCCGCCCAGGCGCTGGCCGAGCGCTTCGCCGCTCATCCCATGGTGGCCGAGGTGCTCTATCCCGGCCTGCCCTCCTTCGCCGGCCATGAGGTGGCGAAGAAGCAGATGAAGAACGGTTTCGGCGGCATGCTGTCGGTGCGCGTCAAAGGTGGCGAGCGCTCAGCCATCGCCACCGCCGCGCGCGTCGGGTTGTGGAAGCGCGCGACCTCGCTGGGGGGCGTCGAAAGCCTGATCGAGCATCGCGCCAGCATCGAAGGCCCCGGCACGCCCTGCCCGCCCGACCTGCTGCGCCTCTCCGTCGGCGTCGAGGAGAAGAACGACCTGTTCGACGACCTCGACCAGGCGCTACGCCGCGCCCATAACGCCTAAAGCGAAAAACCTTCGCGCAGAGGATCGTCGGCGTCGAAGCGGAAGCGCGCTTCGCCGGTCCGATGCGCCTGGCCGCCGACTTCGACGATCACTGCCTTGCGCGGTCCGACCGGCGAGGCATCGCGCAGGACGCGGCCGCTGAAAATCGCGCCGGTGCAACTTTCGAATCGCCGCGCCTCGCCGATGCGCGTTTCGTGTCGCGCCAGTTGCAACGCCATGCGGGCGGTGACACCGCTGCCGGTTGGGCTGCGGTCGATCTGGCGGCCGGCGAAGATACAGACATTGCGGCTCGGTGACGACAGACCGTCGCCACCGTCGGTCAGGATCGTGCCGTAGAGGAAGGCGAGGTCGGGCTCGTCGGGATGATCGATCGGGATAGCCTTCGAGGCAGCATGCGCGATCTCCTCGCCGGCATCGACGATGGCGCGCATTGGCGAGGTGCGGAGATCGAGGCCGATCGAGTCGGCCGACACGAAGGCATAGAAGGCACCGCCATAGGCGACATCGATGGTCACCGGCCCCCAGGTCGCCGTCGGCGCGATGCGGTCGAGGGCATAAGCAAACGACGGCACACTTTCAAAGCGCACGGTGCCGTCGGCGGCGACGCGCGCCACGACCAGGCCGCAGGGGCATTGCAGGCGCACGATCGTCTCGGGCGAAGTCTTCGCCACACGACCGCTCTCGACGGCCCAGCGCGCCAGCGCGATGGTGGCGTGGCCGCACATCGTGCTGTAGCCCTCGTTATGCATGAACAGCACGGCGAGATCGGCCTCGGGATGATCCGGTTCGACCAGCAGCGCGCCATACATGCCGTCATGGCCACGCGGTTCCCGCATCAGCCCGCGCCGCAGGTGATCGAAGCGCTCCCTGGCTTCGCGCCGCTTGTCCAACAAGGTCTTGCCGGTGAAAGCCGGCCATCCGTCGATGACGATGCGCGTCGGCTCGCCGCCGGTATGCATCTCGACCGTGGACAGGATCATCCGAAGCCAATCATGCGAACACAGCGCCCAGACCCGCGCCGATGCGCTCGTTCATCATCTCGATCGACCCGTCGGTATAGGCCGCGATCTTGGCGCCGGCGAGATGGCGGGCCAGTGGATACTCGGCGCGCAAGCCATTGGCGCCCATCGCCTGGATGCAGTCGGCGATGCGGCCCAGCGCCATTTCGGTCGCGAACTTCTTGGCATGAGCCGCCGGCAGCACGGCGTCCATGCCCTCGTCGATCAAATGGGCCGCGCGATAGGTCAGCAGGCGCGCGGCTTCGAGATCGGTCGCGGCATCGACCAGCTTCCAGCGCACGCCCTGATGCTCGATCACCGGCTGGCCAAAGGTCTTGCGCTGCTGCGTGTAACGCACCGCCGTCTCCAGCGAAGCCTGCAACATGCCGCAGCACATCGCCGCCACATAGGCGCGCGCCCCATTGATGCCGGCGAGTGCGGCCTTGAAGGCCTTGCCCGGCGGATGCAGTACCGCTTCGTCCGGCGCGAAATAATCCGTGAGCGCGAAGCCGCCGACGCCGATGGCGTGGCCGCCATGCAGCTCGAACGGCTTGGCCCGGGTGAAACCCGGCCGCTCGGCCTCGATGGCGAAGCAGGCGATACCGCGATAGCCCTGCGCCGGATCGGTCTGCGCATAGGCCACGGAGAGGCCGGCCACCGCCGCATTGGTGATCCAGGCCTTCGAGCCGTTCAGCACATAACCGCCGTCGACGCGCTTGGCCGCCATTTCGAGGCCGCCGAAATCGCTGCCGACGCCGGGCTCACTCAAGCCGGCGCAGCCGATCAGCTCGCCCGCGATCATGCGCGGCAGCAGGCGCGCCACATGCGCGGGCTGGCCGTCGCGAGCAAAGCGGGCGCAGGCGTTGTGATGGTTGATCAGGGCGAAGGCGAACGCGAAGTCGTGCCGGGCGATCTCCTCGAAAGCGCGCAGCTTGCAGGAGAAGGACAGGCCCTGCCCGCCCTTGTCCTTGGCCAGTTCGATGGTGTTGAGACCGGCGGCGCAGGCCGCTTTGATGGTCTCCAGCGGATAGCGCCGCTCCCATTCCCAGCGTGCCGCGTTGGGCGCCACATGTTCCTCGGCAAAGGCCTTGGCGCGCGCCACGACAGCGCGTTCTTCCGGTGTCAGAACTTCATCCAGCATCCTGCCCAGATACACGATTGGACGGCCCGCAACTACGGGCTAAGATCGAAGCCGTGCGGGTGTAGCTCAGGGGTAGAGCGTCGGCTTCCCAAGCCGTAGGTCGCGGGTTCGAATCCCGTCGCCCGCTCCAATAATCTTCAGCAGGAAGTGCGATGTCTGGGACCGGGCCGGCAATCAGCGGCGACTTCGCAGCCGATGTCGTGGCCTTTTCGAAATACTGGCACGACGGTGCCCAAACTCTCGCCAGGCTGCCGGCCAAGCCAAAACGCGATGCCGCGACGCAGCAAGCCGCCGAGGACATCAAGCATCGCGGCCGGCTGATGCGTTACCGCTTCCTCGCCGCGCACGCCCGCACGCTCTACGACAGGCTGACCGACAGCCGGCGCAAGTTCGTCCGTCTCGAGCGTCTGGTCTACGCCGCCGCCGATACGGTGCCCGGTCTTGCCCCGACGCGCGCGCAGGTCGCTGCCGAAGCAGCACTACGCCAGGCCGACAAGGACGGCTGGGAGATCGACCAGGGCATCCTGTGCAACCAGCTCCTCGCCGATCCGCAATGCGGGCTGCACCTCTGCCACGCCATGCTGCTGCCGCGCGCGGAATCGGCCGAGGCGCTGGCCAAATTCCAGCGCGACGGCAAGGTCGACCTGGGGACCGCGCGCGTAGAACGCCACGGCAAGGCCGCGGTGCTGATCTTCGCCAATCACCGCTTCCTCAATTCCGAGGACGCCGGCACGCAGGACGCCACCGAGATCGGCGCCGATGTCTGCATCCTCGACCGCGAGAGCCAGATGGCGGTGCTGCGCGGCGACACCATGGTCTCGGGCAAATACGCCGGCCGGCGTGTCTTCAATGCCGGTATCAACCTCACGCATCTCTATCACGGCAAGATCCCGTTCCTGTTCTTCCTCGTGCGCGAGATGGGCTTCGTGAACAAGATCGTGCGCGGCGTCGCCATGCCCGAAGTGCTGCCCGACGAGGTTTCCGGCGATTCGATCGAGAAACTGTGGATCGCCGCGGTCGACACCTTCGCCATCGGCGGCGGCTGCCAGCTCATGCTGGCGATGGATTTCAACGTCGCCGGCCGCGACGCCTACATGACATTGCCGGCGCGCAAGGAAGGCATCATCCCGGGCATGTCGAATATGCGGCTGGCGCGCTTCGTCGGCGATCGCCTGGCGCGGCAGGCGATCATGTACGAACGCCGCTTCGACTGCGACAGCCCCGAAGGCCGCCTGATCTGCGACGAGGTCGTCGACGCAGCCGACATAGACAAGACGGTCGCCCATGTCATCGACCGCATCGCCAGCGCCGGCAGCGTCGGCGCCATCGGCAACCGCCGCGCGCTTCGGCTATCGCTCGAACCGCTCGATATGTTCCGCCGCTATGCCGCCCTCTATGCCCGCGAGCAGGCACATTGCCATTTCAGCCCGGCGCTGATTGCCAATCTCGAGCATCACTGGAACGCCCAGAATCGCCAGGCGTGAACCGAGAGGCCTGACCCGAGAGGCCAGCGCCGCGTCACGACATCCCGCGCATCAGCCCGGCGCCCTTGTCGAGCAGCGGCAGGACCTTGTCCTTGTCTTGGGCCGGCACGCCGAAGACGACGCGGTCGACGCCGGCGTCACGGGCGTGCTTGAGCGCCTCGCCGTCCATGCCGACACCGAACAGCGTGACCGGCACCTCGGCCGGGTCGCGACCCGCCGCCGCCAGCATCTCGCGAAACGGCGGCAGCATCGCCAGCGTGTCGCCGCCGCGGCCGCCGATCGGCATCCAGCCATTGGCATAGGCGACGGCGCGGCGCGCGCCCTGCGGGAAGCCGCCGCCGACGATGATCGGCGGATGCGGCTTCTGCACGGGCTTGGGCCATTGCATCATCTCGTCGAACTTCACCAGCTCGCCGCTGTATTTCGGCTTGGAGTTGCCCCAGATCGCCTTCATCGCCTCGATGCGCTCGCGCATCAGCTTGAAGCGCGTGCCGAACGCCGTGCCGTGGTCGGCCATCTCCTCTTCGTTCCAGCCGCCGCCGATGCCGAACAGCACGCGGCCATTGGACAGGCGGTCGACGGTCGAGACCTCCTTGGCGGTATGGATGGGATCGCGCTGCACCACGAGGCAGACGCCGGTGCCGAGCTTGATCGTCTTGGTGACGACCGCGGCGGCGCCCATCGCCACGAAGGGATCGTAGGTGTCGTAGTACCACTTCGGCAGCTCGGGGCCGCCGGGCCACGGCGACGTGCGGCTGGTCGGGATGTGGCTGTGCTCGGGAAACCACAGCGATTCGAAGCCGCGCGCTTCCGCCTCGATGGCGAGTTCGTGCGGCGGGATCGCGTAGTCCGTGGGAAACATCGTGATACCGATTTTCATGCCTCGTCCTCCTTCGGAATTTCCCGACGCGATCCTGCCTGCGCCTACCCGGCCCTGGCGCGTAATTCGTCGCTCGGCCGCACATCGACCGCCCGACTATAGACCGTCACCGCCACCAGCAGCACCGCGCACATGAAGCCGAACAGGCTGCGATAGGCCGTCTCGCTGCGCGCGCCGTCGGCCAACGGCGTGAATGCACCCAGGATGACGCCCGACAGGGTCTGCATGCAGGCGACGCCCAGCATCACACTGGTGTTCATGGTCGCCATGCCGCGGCCGATCAGCCGGTCGGGGAAGATGCCCCGGCCATGCGTCATGATCATGGTGCTCGACGCACTGAAGAAGCCGATGGCGATGATCGCGCCGGTCGCCAGCCAGAGCGGTGGATGGCCGACGATGGCCAGCGTGCCCAGGATCGTGGCGATCATCGAGGTGCCGGCGACGGCGATCCATTTACGCGTGTCGAGCAGGCGGTCGAGCGGTCCGAAGGTCAGCATGCCGATCTGATAGGCGATCACCGCGACCAGCAGCACGTTGCCCGATTCGATGCGGCTGAGGCCATGGACCTCGCGCAGGAACGGTCCGCCCCACAATCCCTGCACCGTGAAGCTGCAGGCATAGTTGCAGAAATTCAGCGTCAGGATGTAGGGCAGGTTGGGATTGCGCAGCACTTCGCCCAGGCCGCGCAGCATTTCGGCGGGCGATTCCGCCTTGCGCTCGAGGAACGGATGGCCGGGCGGCGCATCGCGCACGACCAGCCAGACCGCGATGGCGGTGAATGCCGCGAACACCACCACGATGCCGAAGACGCCGCGCCAGCCGATCAGTTCCGTGCCCCAGGCGAGCGGCGTGGTCGCCAGTAGATTGCCGACCAGCCCGATCGACAGCACCATCGCCGAGAGCGTCGAGAAGCGGTCGGGCGGAAACCAGCGCGAGATCACCACCATGCTGCCGATCAGCATGACGCCGAAGCCCGCCCCCATCAGCGCCCGCCCCGTGAGCAGCACCGGCCAGCTCGGCGCCAGGGTGAAGATCGTGGCGCCCACCACCGCCAGCAGCAGCATGCCCGAGACCGTGCGGCGCGGACCGTAGCGGTCGAACAGGAAGCCGCAGGGAATCTGCATCGCCGAGAAGCCGAAGAAAAAGGCGCCGGTCAGCGCGCCCAGTGCCTCCGGCCCGATCTGCAGGTCGCGCATCAGGTCGAGCCCAATCGTCACGTTGGACGCGCGGAAGAAGTGACTGGCGACGTAAGCAGTCGCCAGGGTGGCCACGATCACCAGTCCCTGGCGCCGGAGGGCGGACGACATCGGGCGGAACGACCTAGGGCAGCCGCGGCTGATGGAATTTGTACGGCGGATAATCCTTGGCGATGTCGGACATGACCTCGATCAGCGCCGGTGCGTCGCTGGCCAGCGCTTCCTTGAGGGCGCCGCGCAGGCCATCGGGCGTCTCGACCCGCCAGGCAGCGATGCCGAAGGCTTTGGCATAGGCCTGGAAGTCCGGATTGGTCAGCACCGAGCCAGAATGGCGACCCTGGTAGAGTCGCTGCTGGTCGCGCAGCACGTTGCCGTAGGAGGCGTTGTTCACGACCACCGTCACCAGGTTGATGCCGAACTGCTTGGCCGTGGCGAGATCGGAGCCGCCGAACAGGAAGCCGCCATCGCCGGCGACCGAGATCACCGGCCGGTCGGGATTCGCCACCTTGACACCCAGCGCCGTCGGAAAGCCGTAGCCCAGCGTGCCGGAAAAGCCCGACGAGATCAGGCGGCGCGGCTGATGCACGGGATAGCCGTACCAGATCATGTAGCCGAGCTGCGTGACCTCATCGACCACGATGCCGTCGTCGGGCAGCATCTCGCGCAGCACTCTCATGAAGGAATATTGCGGATCGGCCTTCTCGATCGCCGCCTGCTGCGCTGCCTTGGCCGCGGCAATGGCGGTGCGGCGCGCCGGATCGTCCTTGCTCTTCACCAGGGCGCTGAGCGCGCGCGCCCCGTCGGCGGCATCGGCCACAATCGCCACGTCGACGGCCAGCCTTCGATGCTCGATCGGGTCGATGTCGATGCGTGCCGTCTTCAGGCCGGACGGCGCCGGCGCCCAGCGCGCGATCGGCACATCCATCCGCGTGCCGATGCCGATCAGCAGATCGGTATGCTTGTCCCAAAGCTCGAAGCCACCGACGGTATTGAGCGACAGGGGATGGCGCGAATCGACCACGCCCTTGCCCATGCGGAAGGACACGACGGGCGCGCCGATCTTCTCGGCCAGCGCCAGGATCTCCGGGCCGGCATCGACGGCGCCGCCGCCGATCCAGATCATCGGCGCCTTGGCGCCATCGACCAGCTTGGCCAGCGCCGCGATCTTGTCGGGATCGGGCAGAGGATTAGCGTGCTTGCCGAGCGGCTCCGTGGTCGTCACCTCGGCGGTGGCGGAGAACATGTCCCACGGCATCTCGACGGCGACCGGACCGGGACGGCCCGACATCATCGCCTGGAAGGCGCGCGCCATGACCTGTGGCGCCTCGGTCGGATGCTCGATGCGCTCGGCGAATTTCAGCAGCGTCTTCAGGGTGGCGAGCTGGTCGGGCATCTCGTGGAGCTGGCCGCGCCCGCGCCCGATCATGGCGCTCGGCACTTGGCCGGTGATGCACATGATGGGCGCATTGACGCCCCAGGCCGTGGTCAGCGCGCCCATGGTGTTCATCACGCCGGGACCCGGCACCACCGTGAAGGCCGAGGGCTTGCCCGTCGACTGGGCATAGCCCAGCGCCATATAGGCGGTGGTCTGCTCATGCCGCGCGTTGATCACCTTCAGCCGGTTGGCGTTGCGGGCAAAGGCATCGAACAGGCCGTACATCTGCACGCCGGGCAGCCCGAAGATCGTGTCGACGCCGTGGCGCAGCAGGGAATCGACAATGGCGTCGCCGCCGGTCATGCGAGGCATGGGTCTGGTTTCCTCTCGGTCGTTTCTCTTTTCTTGAGGCCGATCTTGTCACGTTCCGGCCACCGCTCTAGCCGCCCGAACCGTCCGGTGCTTCGGCCAACTCGCCACGCGAACCGCAGACGAAGGGGGTGCTAGCCGCTGGCCATCAGGTCGGGCAGCGCCGGGTCCTTCGCAAGCGCAGCCGCCGATCCTTCGCGGACGATTTTGCCCCGGCTGAGCACGACGCCCCGGCTCGCCACCGTCAGCGCAGGACCGGCGCGTTGCTCGCTCAAGAGGATCGCCGTTCCGACGGCGGCCAGTTCGCGCAGTTTCTCGAACAGCTCGGCCACCACCACGGGCGCCAAGCCCAGGGTCGGCTCGTCGAGCAGCAGCAGACCGGGCCGATCCATCATCGCCCGCGCCAGCGCCAGCATCTGCTGCTGGCCTCCCGACAGCAGCCAGGCGCGCGCGGCGGGCCGTTCGCCCAGCATCGGGAAGAGCGCGAACATCTCCTCGACGCGTCGATTGCGTTCCGCTGCCGGCAGCGCCGACGCGGCTTCGAGATTTTCCCGCACCGTCAGGCTGGCGAAGACGCGGCGGCCCTGCGGCACATAGCCGAGGCCGAGCGCCACACGCTGCTCGACCGACAAGGCCGAGACGTCGTGGCCAAACAGGCGAATGCCCTCGCCCGGCACGAAGCCCAGCACGGTTTCGAGCAGCGTCGTCTTGCCTGCGCCATTGCCGCCCAGCAGGGCCACGATCTCGCCGGCGGTGACGGAGAAGCCAGGCGCTTCGAGAACCGGCACGCTCACGCCGCCACCCCCAAAAAGCTCGCGCGCACGTCGGGATGAGCGCGCACCTCGGCGGGCTTGCCCTCGGCGATGACGCGGCCACGATCGAGACAGACGAGGCGGTCGCAAACCCGGCTCAGCAACTCGATATCGTGATCGACGATCAGCACGCCGCGACCGCTGTCGCGCAGACGGCGCAACATGGCTTCGAGGGCGGCCCGGTCGCGCTCGCTCATGCCGGCGGCCGGCTCGTCGAGCAGCAGGAAGGCGGCGCCCGTCGCCACGGCGCGCGCGAGATCGACCGACTGCGCCTGGTTCTGGAAGGTGCGCGCGATGCCGGCGCGGGCGATGGCGTGCGGTGGCCATTTCTCGATGGAGGGGCCGTCGAGCGCGATGACGCCCGAGTCGGCAGGATCGATACCGCTAATGACATTGAGCAGCGTCGTCTTGCCCGAGCCGTTGGGCCCGATAAGTCCCACGATCTCGCCGCGCTCCAAGGCGAGCGAAACGCCGGCCAGTGCCTCGACGCCGCCAAAGCGCTTGGTGACGCCATCGAGCGCCAGCCGCCGCGCGCCGGTCGCGGCCGGCAGCCGGTCGGGCGTCGTAACGCGGGCCGGCACGACAGGCTTTGCGCCGCGCCAGCGATCGATCAGCGCGGCGATGCCTTCGGGCGCCCACAAGACGACCAGCAGCGTTGCGACCGCATAGGCGAGCAGCCAGGCGCTCTGGAAGCCGCGCAACAGCTCGGGCAGGCAGACGGCGAGCGCGGCACCCAGCACCGCGCCCATGGGATGGCGCGATCCGCCCAGCACGACCGAGGTCAGGCAGAGCACCATGACGGAAAAGCCCGTGACCTCGGGTGAGACGACGCCACTCAGCGCCGCCGTACTGGCGCCCGCGCCCCCGGCCAGCGCGCCGCCGGCGGCGAAGGCGACAAGGCGCCAACGGCCGGCATCGATGCCGAGCGTGGCAGCGGCCAGCGGTGCCTCGCGCAACAGCCGCGCGCCCTCGCCCCAGCGCCCGGAAAACAGCCAGGCCTGCGCCACGATGGCGGCGATCAAACAGACCCACACGACGATCAGCAGCGTCCGTCCGCGGGGCAATCCCGCGGCGAAGCCGACAAGCCCATTGGCGCCGCCGGTAAGTCCCTCGGCGTTCACGGCAACGATGTTGGCGAGCGTCGCCAGCGCCAGTGTCGCCAGTGCAAAGGAATGCGACTGCAGGCGCAGTGTCGGCCACGCCGCCAACGCGGCGATCACACCGGCCACGATCACCGCGAGAGGAAACGACAGAACGCCGATCGACGGTGCCGTAAGCGCAACCGTATAGGCGCCGATGCCGAACAGCGCGCCTTGCGCGAGATTGAGCGCGCCCAATTGGCCGAAGACGAGCTGGTAGCCGACGCCCATCAGGGCGTAGATGCCGACCAGCGTAGCGACATGAATGCCGAAGCCCGGCAGAAGAACCACGGCGAGGATCGGCGACGCCAGTAGCACGACCCACCAGAAGATGCCGAGCGGGCGCATCTCAGCCGCGCCGTCCCGCCGGCTCGCCGAACAGGCCCTGCGGACGCAGCATCAGCATCGCCAGCACGCCGATATAGAGCGCGGCCGAGGCCCAGGCATCGCCGATGCCGGCCGACACGAAGGTCTCGAAGGCGCCAATGCCCAACGCCGCAACGAGCGCGCCCGGGATGCTGCCCCAGCCGCCCAGCGCCACGGCGATATAGGCCTTGAGCATGTGTCCAGCGCCCTGCGTCGGCGAGACGAGGAACTGATGCCCCAGCAGCAGGCCGGCGATTCCCGCCAGCGCGCCGGCCAGCGCCAACGACAGCGTGACGTAGCGCGCCGCCGGAATGCCGACGGCGCGGGCCATGTGGCGATCGGCGGCGACAGCGCGCATGCGGCGGCCGGTCTGCGTGCGTTCCAGCAGAAACCACACCGCGGCAACAAGCACGCCGCCGACAATGACGATGGCGAGCGGCTGGCGGCCGACCGGCACGCCCAGCAGATCGAGCGCGCCACTGCCCGCCAGCGGCGGTGCGGTACGCGGCGCCGCGCCCATCAGCACGGTCAAGCCATGTTCGACGATGGCGGCCAGCGCGATGGTGGCGACGAAGGTGGCTTCGGGCGGACGATTCGCCAGCGGCAGGATCGCCACGCGCGCGGCCAGGATGCCGGCGCCACCCAGGACAATGGCGACGAGTGGCAGAAGGATGATTCCAGGAAGATGGAGCCAGGCACCCAGCAACACCGCAACGGCGCCGCCGAGAACGACCAGATCGCCATGCGCGAAATTCACGGCACCCGAGGCGTTGAGCGCCAGCACGAAGCCGAGCGCCACCAGCGCATAGGCCATGCCCAGCGCCAGAGCGTTCAGCAGGAGCTGGATCGTGATCAGGGGCGGCTTAGTGCTCTCGGGGAGCGTGCTTGCCGAGAATGCGCTGCAGGGTGCGGCGATGCATGTTGAGGCGGCGCGCCGTCTCCGAGACGTTGCGGTCGCATTGCTCGAAGACGCGCTGGATATGCTCCCATCGCACGCGGTCGGCCGACATCGGGTTGCTGGGCGGCGGCGGCAACTTGCGGCCCTGCGCCGTCAGCGCCTGTTCGATGGCATCGGCATCGGCCGGCTTGGCCAGATAATCGACCGCGCCTTCCTTCACCGCGGCGACCGCGGTGGCGATATTGCCGTAACCGGTCAGCACGACGATGCGGATATCGGGCCGCGCCTGGCGCAGCGGGCCGACCAGCTCGAGGCCATTGCCGTCGCCGAGGCGAAGGTCGAGCACCGCGAACTGCGGCGGCTTGGAGGTCTGCTGCAGCGCCTCGGCCACCGAACCGACGGTCGTGACGACAAAGCCGCGCAGTTCGAGCGCGCGGGCGATGCGGTTGCGGAACGCGGCATCGTCATCGACGAGCAGCAACGTGCGTTCCTTGTTGATCGTGGTGCCGGCGCCGCTGGGCAACACCGAGCGATTGGCGCCTGTGTCCTGGCTCATGGCCGCTCCCTTGGGGTGGTCGCTATGTAGCCCTGAAGACGGGGTTTGACCAGCGTACGACGACAGACGCCCCGCCTTTATTCCCGTCACGATTCCCGAAGGTAACGATGGCGCCGGTGCGTTCCAACAAAGTCTTGGCGATGAAGACGCCCAGACCCATGTGGCCCTCCTCGCCCTGACGGGTCGAAATGAAAGGTGTCCCCAACTCGTCGAGCAGCGATTCGGAAAAGCCAGGGCCATCGTCGGCCACTTCGACCTCGGCCCATTCGACTGTCCAGCGGGTGGTGATCTGGATTTCCTCACGGGCAAATGAAATCGCGTTTTGCACAATGTTGCCGATGCCCTGCATGATTTCCGGGCTGCGAACCAGGATGGGCGCGGTCTCCGGCGCTGCATCGGTGACCGGGCCTGAATCGAACGCAATCGCGATCTTGTCGCTGCGGTAGTTCTGCGCCGCCGCTTCGATCAGCGCCGGCATCGGCACGAGGACATAGGCGTCCGATTCATCGCCCGCGCCCGCCGGATCGACCGAAAGCCGCGCCAGAATAGCGCGGCAGCGCTCGGACTCCGAAACCAGCAGATCGACATCCTCGCGCAACGGATCGTCGATCTCGACCTCGCGCTGCATTTCCTTCACGACGACGGCGATGGTCGAGAGCGGCGTCCCAAGCTCATGCGCGGCGGCGGCGGCAAGCGCGCCCAGCGACGACATGCGCTGTTCCTGCGCCAGGGCGGATTGCGCCGCGCCCAGCGCGTCGTTCATCTGCCGCGCCTCCTCGGCCATGCGCCAGCCGTAGAGCGTGATCAGCAGCGTGGTGAGCGAGAGGCCGGCCCAGACGCCGACCTGATAGATTTCCGGCAATTGCGGCGGCGGCCCGACCCAGGGCAGCGGCTGATGCAACACGCCCAGCAGCGCGACCGACAACATCGTCAGCAGGGCAATCGCGATGGTGCTGCCCAGCGACAGGACGGTGGCGCCGATGGCCACCGGCGCCAGCAGCAGCAGCGCGAAGGGATTCATCAACCCGCCGGTGAGATAGAGCAGCACGACGAGTTGCACGACATCGAAAGCGAGGAAGATCGCGGCCTCGCGGTCGTCGATGCGCACCGAGGCGGGGCGGCCGAGGCTGACCGCGAGATTGAGCAGCGCCGAGAGCGCGATGGCGCCGCCGACCGCCAGCATCGGGAAAGTGAAACCAAGGCCCCAATGCACGACGATAGCGGTGAAGGCTTGGCCCGTCACCGCCGCCCAGCGAATGAGCACCAGCGCCCGCAGGCGTACGCCACCACGCGGCCGCAGGCTCGGACGGGCGGGCCGTAGAGGTGCGAGCGGCGAGGTGGTCTCGACGCGCGCCATGCCGGCCTATTCCTCGATCATCAGGTGTTTGCGATGGATGGTCGTGAACAGCGGGATCTTGCGCTGCTTCTTGCGGTCGGGCGGCTCCTTCACCAGCCGACCGATCTCACCCAGGATCAAGCCGGTGATGGTCGGCAGCGGCAGTTCTCGCGCCTCGTCGAGGCGGACCCAGCGGATGTCGCCCATCTCGCTCGAATGACGGATCTCGCCCGAGGCATCCTCGGCGCGGGCCATGAAGAAGCGCGCGTTGAAGCGGCGCGGCCGGCCGGGCGGCGTCACTGCACGCGCGATCAGGTCGAGGCAGTCGAGGGCGGGGCCCATGCCCTTGTCGATAAAGCCCTGCCAATGCTCGCCGTAATCCTTGTCCGGCACGCCACCCTTCAGCGGCTTGGCCAGCATCAATCCGCTCTCCTCGAAGGTCTCGCGCACGGCTGCTACGGCCAGCGCCCGGGCGCGCGGCGCCGTGGCGGCGCGCTGCAGGCGGGCATTGACGAAGCGGTCGAGCGGCGTGGCGATCGGCACGCGGGCATCGTCGGGATCGACGCGGCCGCCCGGGAAGACGTAGCGGTTGGGCATGAAGGCATGCTTGGCGTCGCGGCAGCCCATCAGCACCTCGGGCACTTTGCCCTTCATGCGCACGAGGATCAGCGTCGCGGCATCGCACGGCCGCAGGTACGGATAGGTCTTCTCGATTTTCTCGACCGGGCGCTCGGCGCCGGGCTTGAGGGGGACTTTGGGGGCCTCGTCGTAGCCCTTGTCGGTGTCGCGCACGACGGCGCCGGTGGGGATGCGGGATTTGCTCATGCCCGACGATAGCCCTCGTTCGTCAGAACGACCAGCCCACCGGCGTGTCGGGACGGAAAACCAGCACGTTCTTATCGCCACCCGGAACGTCGACGTACTCCGGCACGTCGAGCGGTGCTGCCCTCAGCGTCACGCGCTCCTCGTTGGCGGGCAGGCCGTAGAAGCGCGGGCCGTTCAGCGAAGCGAAAGCTTCGAGCCGGTCCAGCGCGTTCTCCTCGGCGAAGACCTGGGCATAGACCTGCATCGCCACCGGGGCGTTGAAGATGCCGGCGCAGCCGCAGGCGCATTCCTTGGTATCGGCGGTATGCGGTGCGGTATCGGTGCCGAGGAAGAATTGTTCGCTCTTCGAGGTCGCGGCGCGGCGCAACGCCAAACGATGGACCTCGCGCTTGGCGATCGGCAGGCAATAGAAGTGGGGACGGATGCCGCCCTTGAAGATCGCGTTGCGGTTATAGGAAAGATGATGCGGCGTGATCGTACCACCGACGCGTGACCCGCTGGCCTCGACGAAGTCGACGCCCTCCTTGGTCGTGATGTGTTCGAGCACGACCTTGAGGCCCTGGTGGCGCTTGAGCAGCGGCGTCAGCACCTTATCCAGAAACACCGCCTCGCGGTCGAAGATATCGACCTCGGGATCGGTCACCTCGCCATGGACGAGGAGCGGCATGCCGACCTTCTCCATGGCCTCCAGCCCCTTGGCGATCTGCTCGACCGAGGTCACGCCATGCGCCGAATTGGTCGTGGCATGGGCCGGATAAAGCTTGGCCGCCACCCAGACTCCCTCGGCCTTGCCGCGTGTCAGCTCGGCCGGGTCGGCGCCGTCGGTCAGGTAACAGGTCATCAGCGGCTCGAACTTGAGATCGGCTGGAACCGCTCTGCGGATGCGCTCGCGATAGGCCGCGGCTTCGGCCACCTTGGTCACCGGCGGCACCAGATTGGGCATGATGATGGCGCGGGCGAACTGGCGGGCGGTGTGGACGGCAATCGCCTGCAAAAGGACGCCGTCGCGCAGATGGACGTGCCAGTCGTCGGGGCGGCGGATGGTGAGCGTGGAGGGCGTATGTTTGGAAGACAGGGGCATACGACGTTTCTACGCTTGCTCCCGCGCGGCCTCCAATGTTGATTGCGGGGATGACCGATTTGAAAGAAGCGATCGCCTGGGCGCAGGCGTCCGAATGCCACTGGCCCAACAGCATGTACCTGCCCGACGGGCAGTTCGTGATGACCTTCGATTCCGGCGAGAAAGCGCCCGACAACGAGGTGCTGGGGCCGGTGACGCCGCGCGGCGGCCAGTCCGGCATCGTCTACCAGGGCGGCAAGCTGCTGGCCGAATGGGGCGAGACCACCCGCGCCGACATGACCTTCAGCGTCGCCAAGAGCTACCTCGCCCTGCTCGCCGGGTTGGCACTGGGCGACGGGCTGATCCGAAGCCTCGACGACAAGGTCGCGGGCTATGTCTCCGATGACGGCTTCACCAGCGAGCAGAACAGGGACATCACCTGGCGGCACCTGCTGACCCAGACCAGCGAATGGTCGGGCAGCGTCTTCGGCAAGGAAGACCGCATCGACCATAACCGCGTGGTCGGCGTCACCGTGGCCGACGCGCCCAAGGGCACGCGCCGGGCGATGAAGAAGCCGGGCAGCTTCTACGAATACAACGATGTGCGGGTGAACCGCCTCAGCTACTGCCTGCTGCAGGTCTTCAAGGAACCGCTGCCCTCGGTCCTGAAGCGCCGCATCATGGATCCCATCGGCGCCTCCTCGGGTTGGAAGTGGGACGGCTACAAGACATCGACCGTGACCGTCGACGGCAAGGAGATGCTGTCGGTGCCCGGCGGCGGGCACTGGGGCGGCGGCATCGTCATCTCCGCCCGTGACCTCGCGCTGATGGGCCTGCTGGTCGCTCAAGGCGGCGTCTGGAACGGCCACCAGATCCTGCCCAAGGGCTGGACCACTGAGCTGGTGAAGCCCTGCCCGGTCGCACCCTTCTACGGCCTGATGTGGTGGCTCAACACCGACAAGCGGCAGTTCTCGGCGGCACCCGAATCGAGCTACTTCGCGCTGGGCTGGGGCAGCCACATCGTCTGGATCGACCCCGAGCACGATCTCGTCACCGTGCTGCGCTGGATCGACCGCAAGAAGGCGCCGCGCTTCGTCGAACTCCTGTTGAGTGCCGTCAAGAAATGACCCTGGATTACTCGGGCGTGCCCAAGATGCCGGACGGCCGTTCCGCTGCCGAGCACATCGAAGAAGTCGCATCGAAGTCGGAAGCCGTGCGCGTGCCGATGGGCCCCTCAAGCTCGGGAGGGGGCGGCACGATGATGTGGCACGTCTTCGGCGCCAGTTTGGGCAAACCGGCGCTGCTCCTGTTTCATGGCGGTTCCGGTTCGTGGATCCACTGGATCCGGAACGTTCTGCCGCTCAGCCAGCATTATGCGGTCTACGCCGCCGACATGCCGGGACTGGGCGACAGCGATCCGCCAGACGATGTCCGCGACGTCTGGTCGGTGACGCATTGCGTCGACCACGCGATCAAGTCGCTGCTGCCGAAGAACGAGCAATTTTCCCTCACCGGCTTCTCATTCGGCGGCATGGTGTCGGGCCATCTCGCGACCCTGATGCCCGAGCGCATCGAGCGGATCGTGTTCGTCGGCGCCGGTGGCCTCAAGGCGACGCGCAAGCCGACCGAGAAGCTGCACAAGCTGCTCCCCAGCATGCCGCCCCAGCTTCTGGCCGACGAGGCGCGGCGCAACCTGGAACTGCTGATGCTGCACGATCCGAAGAACATCGACGGCATCGCCATCCATATGCAGATCATGAATACGACGCGCGCCAAGACACGCAGCCGCGACATGGGCATCGCCGGCGCGCTCAGCACGGTGTTGCCACAGGTCAAGACGCCGTTTACCGGCATCTGGGGCGAATTCGATTCGACGACCTATCCTTACATCCAGGAACGCATCGATCTCTTCCGCGCCCTGCAGCCGGACTTCGAGATGCACCTCATTCGGGGCGCCGGACACTGGGTTTCTTATGAAGGCGCCGAAGCCTTCAACGCCAGGCTGATCGACGTTCTCGCGCGTTAGGCCGTCAGTTCGGGAAAGTCTTCCTCGCGGAACTCCGATGCGCCCCTGCAATTCTCCGCCGCGCGCTTTTCTTCGTCGCGGCGCAGTTCGACGCGGCGGATCTTGCCGGAGATCGTCTTGGGTAGTTCGGCGAATTCCAGCCGCCGCACGCGCTTGAAGGGCGCGAGACGCCCGCGCAGATGCTCGAAGATCGACAGCGCCGTGGCACGATCCGGCAGGCTGCTGGCGGTCAGGGTCACATAAGCCTTCGGCACTGCGAGGCGCATCGCATCCGGCGCCGGCACGACGGCGGCCTCGGCGACAGCGGGATGTTCGATCAGCACGCTTTCCAGCTCGAACGGGCTGATCCGGTAGTCCGAGGCTTTGAAGACGTCGTCGGCGCGGCCGACATAGGTCAGGTATCCTTCGGAGTCGCGCGAGGCGACATCGCCGGTGCGATAGACCGCGCCGGCCAGTGGCGCGATCGAGCCGTCGTCCTGCTGATAGCCCTGCATCAGCGCATCGGGCCGATTTTCGAGGTCGATGCTGATCTCGCCCTCCTCGGCGTCGCGGTCGTCCGAATCGAGCAGGCGGATGCGATAGCCGGGCAGCGGGCGGCCCATCGACCCCGGTTTCACCTTCTGGCCGGGCGGATTGCCGATCTGCGTCGTGGTTTCGGTCTGCCCGTAAAAATCGCGAATGGTCAGGCCCCAGGCCTTCTCGACCTGTTCGATCACTTCGGGGTTCAGCGGCTCGCCGGCCGCCAGCACCTCGCGCAAGGCGGTCTTCCACGACTTGAGGTCTTCCTGGATCATCATCCGCCACACCGTCGGCGGCGCGCAGAGCGTCGTCACGCCGTTGGTGAAAAGAGCATCGAGCAGGAAGCGCGCGTTGAAGCGCGGCTGGTTGGCGATGAAGATCGTGGCGCCGGCGATCCATGGCGCGAAGAAGCAGCTCCAGGCATGCTTGGCCCAGCCCGGCGACGAGATGTTGAGATGAATGTCGCCGGGCTGCAGACCCATCACATAAATCGTCGTCAAATGACCCACCGGGTAGCTACGATGCGAATGCAGCACCAGCTTGGGCTTCGCGGTCGTCCCCGAGGTGAAATAGAGCAGCATCGGATCGTCGGCGTTGGTCTCGCCATCGGGCACAAAGATGGCCGGCGAATCGAGCAACGACGCATAGGCGTGCCATCCCGCCGGCGCCTCGCCAACCGCGATGCGCGTCAGGCGGGAATCGAAGCCGGCGAATTTGCCGATCTCGCTCGCCGCCACCACGACATGGCGTGCGCGGCCGCGCTCAAAGCGGTCGGCGAGATCGACGGGCGTCAGCAGTGTCGTTGCCGGGATGACGACGGCGCCCAGCTTCATGGCCGCCAGCATGGTTTCCCAGAGCGGTGCCACGTTGCCCAGCATCAGCAGGATGCGGTCGCCGCGCTTCACGCCCAGCGCGCGCAGACCGTTGGCGATGCGATTCGAGCGTTCTGAAAGTTGGGCGAAGGTGAGTTCGGCTGCGCCTTCGCCCACGATCTTGAGCGCCGGCCGGTGCGCCGAAGCACCGCGCGCCAGTTCTGCATCGAACCAGTCAAGTGCCCAGTTGAAGCGGTCGAGCGGCGGCCAGCGGAAATCGCGATAGGCCGATTCGTAATCGCCGCGCTTGGCCAGAAGAAAGTCGCGTGCCGCCTTGTAGTCCGCTATCGCCATTCGACCCGCCCCCGGCGTTTTCGATCCAGTCTCATGAATGTTGACCTCTCCCCGCTTCGGCGCAATCGTCGATGCGGAGGAAACAATGACAAATCTGCTCTGCGTCGGCACGGCCGGCATGTCTGTGTGGTTCAGCCGCGACAATGGCGAGACCTGGATCCGGCCCTACATCGAATCCGGCCTCTATCTCGAGGCGCGTGTCTGGGCGCTATCGGCGCATCCGCAGCGGTCGGGCGAAGTGCTGGCCGGCACGGATTCCGGCCTCTATCGCTGGACCGAAGCGAACCAGACGTGGACACATCTGCCATCCCTGCTGGACGAATACGACATCTGGTCGCTCGCCCAGGCGCCGGACGATCCGGACTATCTGATCGTCGGCACGCAACCGCCGGGCATCTTCATCTCGAAGGATGCCGGGCGGAATTGGGAAGCGGCCAAGGGCTCCTTCGCCGATGCCTGCATCTTCGTCGGCAAGCCGCGCGTCACGCAGATCCTGTTCGATCCGGTCGACAAAGACACAGTCTGGGCCGGCGTCGAGATCGACGGCGTGCACCGCTCGACCGATCGTGGCCGTACCTGGAAGAAAGTCGTGAAAGGCATCAACTCCGAGGACATCCATGGCCTCGCCGTCGTGCAGAACGGCTCGAAGCTGGTCTATGCCACGACCAATCGCGGCCTCAACGTCAGCCGCGACAATGGCGAGAGCTGGAATTTCCAGGAGCTGCAATCGCCCTGGCAATACACCCGCACCGTCAAGCCGCGCGCCGACGGCGACAAGCATATGTTCCTGACCAACGGCAACGGGCCGCCGGGCTCGACCGGCCGCCTGCTGCGCAGCGACGACTATGGCGCGACATGGAAGGACGCCAACTTGCCAGGCGAACTCAACTCGACACCGTGGACGGTGGCGACGCATCCCTCGGACCCCAAGCTGATCTTCGTCTGCAGCAATCTCGGCCAGATCTTCCGCTCGACCGATGGCGGCGAGAGCTGGAGCAAGCTGCCGCGCGAATTCGGCGAGGTGCGCAGCACCATCTGGCAGCCCCTCCAATGAAGACACAGGTCGACGAAATCGCCTCGGGCATCTATCGCCTCTCGACCTTCGTCTCCGAGGTCGGCCCGACCGGCTTCACCTTCAATCAGTTCCTGGTCGTGGGCGACGAAGCGCTGCTCTTCCACTACGGCCAGCGCTCGCTCTTCCCACTGGTCTCGGCGGCGGTGAAGCGCGTGATCCCGCTGGAGAAACTGCGCTGGCTGACCTGCAGCCATGGCGAATCAGACGAATCAGGCGCGCTCAACGAATGGCCCGCAGCGGCGCCCAGCGCCACGCCCGCGCATGGTCTTCTCGGCTGCAACATCTGGCTGCGCGACGCGACCAGCCGCGATCCGCGCGTCTTGAAGAACGACGAGACCATCGACCTCGGCGGCAAGCGCGTGCGCTGGCTCGACACGCCGCATCTGCCGCATGGCTGGGACGCCGGCCTGATCCACGAGGAAACGACAGGCACGCTGTTCAGCAGCGATCTCTTCACCCAGGTCGGCAAACACGCGGCCCTATCAAATGCCGACATCGTCGGGCCCGCCATCGCCACCGAGCAGCGCCTGCCGTTCGTGCCGATCACGGTCAATACAGCGCCCATGGTGCGCAAGCTGGCCGCGCTCAAGCCCAGGACCATCGCACTGATGCACGGCCCAGCCTACGCCGGCGACGGCGGTGCGGCGCTAAATGCGCTGGCCGATCACTATGGTGCTGCTTTCAGCCCCAGCGACGCCAGATAGCTCCAGCGTATTTGCGCGTTCTTGAGCAGGACGCCGTCGAGATACTGCGAGGTCGCCCGCAGGATCGTCTCGCGCGGCGGCATGACCGTCGTGCGGCCATCGGCGAAGGCCACCAGCTCTTCCCAGCCTTGCGGACGCGGGATCGAGACCACGGTCGAGGGCGTGTCGAGATTCTTGTAGGTCCAGAACGTCCAGCCGACGCCATGGCGCTCGTGCAACTCGCGGAATTCCTTGTTCCATTCGTCGGTCAGCTCACCGGTCTCGCCGAGGTACAGCGGCACGTTGTAGCGCGCCGAGAAATTGAGATGGCGCTGGATGGAGTTGCGCTCTGGGTTCGCCCAGAACGAATGGTATGTGTAGACAAGGTTGTCGGTGAAGGGCGGGCCGAACATCGAGAATGTCGAACTCCAGCGCGCACCGGCCAGGAAGACGATCCGGTGGGGATCTTCCTGGCGGATCGCCGCCGTGACCTCGCGGTAGAAGGGTTCGAGCTTCGAATTGAGAATCGCGTCGTGGCTGGGCGCGATCGGCTCGTTCAGCAGGTCGTAACCCAGGATCGTCGGATTGCCGCGATAGTGACGGGCGATGGCGCGCCAGAACTTCACCGTCAGCGCGCGCTCGCGCGGCAAGTAGAACATCAGCGGATAGCCCGAGCCATCATCGTGGTTGATGCCGGTCTGGCCGCCGGGCGCGGCATGCAGATCGACAATGACGTAGATGCCGGCCGCGCGCGCCCAGCCGACGAGCCGGTCGAGCAGGGCCCAGCCTTCGCCCGCGGCGCGGCCTTCGTCGTCGATGAACATTCGGTAGTGCACCGGCACACGCACGACATTGAAGCCGACTTCCTTGATGAAGCGGATGTCGTCCTCGGACACATAGGTATCGCGGAAACGCCGCCAGAAGTCGGCCGAGCCCTCGCGACCGAGCAGGCGTTCGAAGGCGCCATAGATCTGGCGCGGCGCCGTGGCCCGCTCGAACTTGAACATGTAACCCTCAGGGACCAGCCAGTTCCCCAGATTGATTCCCTTGAGGAACAGAGGCGCGCCGTCGGGCGTCACGAAGCCCCTGCCCTCGGTGCGGACGATGCCTGTCTGGGCGGCGACGGGCGCCGCGAGAACGACAAAAACGAGGAGCGACAACAGCCAACGCATGACGCAAGCCTAACAGACGGCTAAGCTGAATTCGATGATTCTGTCCGCCGTTCTCCTGCCTGTTGCCGTCGTCGCGATCCTCTTGGCCGTCGAGCGGCTCCGTCTTCCCGTCTTCGTTGCCATCATAGCCGTTGTCATTGGCTATGGCCTGGCCGCCGACATGTCCTTCCAGTCCATTGGCAGAGCCTTCGGCGTGGGCTTCGTCCAGACGCTCGAGCGCTTCGGCCTTGTGGTCGTGGCAGGATCGCTGGTCGCAAAGCTGATGCTGTCCGCTCCCGCACGCAGCCCTTTCGCGGCACTGGCCGGAGCGATCGCCGGGCTCGGCAGTTCCGCCGCTGGCGGGCTGGCGCTGCTGCAACCGGTCGCCAATGGCGCGGCGCGCCGTGCCATTGGCCTCGCGCTCACCCTGCTCGCCGTCCAGGCACTGATCGCGCCGGCGCCGATCGCCGTTGGCGCTGCTGCGGTCCTCAAGGTCGACCTGGGATCGATGGCGATGATCGCCCTGCCGCTTGCCGCACTGATCGCAGGGTCCGCCTGGTTCTATCTCACGCGAATACTGCCCGCCGATGAGCTGCGCGCCGATAAACTGCCCACCCGCGAACCGCGCGGCGGTGTCTCGCTGGCACTGGCGGTGGTTGCCGTGCCGATCCTGCTGTTGATCGTGCATTCCCTGACCCAGGTGCCGATCGAGTCGCTGGCCCGCGGCAAAGCGCGCGATCTGATCATCGCTTTGTCGAGCCCGATGATCCTTTCGGCGCTCGTTGTGCTCCTCGCCGTCATCGCCGTGCGCGCGACGGGCCAGCGGTCTTGGTCGGCCCTGCCGGAGGCGCTCGCCAACACCAGCTGGGCGCCGCTGTTGCTCGCCGTCGGCACCGCCGGCGGCTTTGGCCGCGTGCTCGACGAGACCGGCATGGCCGAGCTCCTGGCCGAGCGGGTGATCGATCCGCGCCTCGGCGTCATGGCACCCTTTCTCGCCGCCGCCATCGTCAAGACCCTGCAGGGCGGCTCGCTCGCCGCCGTGCTCACGTCCTCCGGCATGGTCGAGCCGATGCTGCCTGCCCTCGGCCTCGACAGCGCCAACGGACGCATCCTGGCCGCCGCCGCGGCCGGCGTCGGCTCGATGACCGTCTGCCATTTCAACGATCCGCTGTTCTGGATCGCCGCCCATATGGGCGGCCTGTCGCCACGCCGCGCCCTGCTCGCGATCACGGGCGGCAGCCTGGTGCTGGGCGTCGTCGCCGCGGTCGCGCTGGTGATGCTCTCGCTCGTCCTGCGCTAGTTCTTTATTCGAACCGAACGCCGGACGCCTTTACCGCTGGCTCCCAGCGCCTGCGGTCCTCCTCGATGAAAGCCTGCAGGCCCTTGCGGCCGCCCGGTGGCATGTCCATGCCGAGATCGCCAGTGAAGCGGTCGACGATTTCCGGCTTGGTCAATGCCTCGGTCAGGATCGACTCGAGGCGTGCGAGAACCGGCTCTGGTGTGCCCGCCGGTGCGCCGACGCCGTACCACGACGTCGCCACATAGCCCGGCAGCGTCTCGGCGATGGCCGGCAATTCCGGCGCCGCCTTCGAACGCTCCGCCGAGGTCACGCCCAGGCCCTTGATCTTGCCGCCGCGCACCTGCGGCAGCATCGACGGCATATTGGCGAACATCATATGTACCTGGCCCGACATCAGGTCGTTATAGGCCGGGCCCGCGCCCTTGTAGGGCACATGCACGATGTCGACGCCGGCCATCGACTTGAACAGCTCGCCGCTGAGATGCAGCGAAGTACCGGGACCGGAAGAGGCGAAGGCGTATTTGCCGGGCTCCTTCTTCAGGAGCGCAATCAGCTCGGGGATGTTGTTGGCGGGCAGGCTGGGTGTCACGCCCAACAGGTTGGCCAAAAGCGCGATGCGCGAGATGACGACGATGTCCTTGTCGGCGTCGTAGGGCAGCTTGGCGTAGAGCATCGGGTTGAGCGTATGGCTCGCCACCGAGACCAGGCCGAGCGTGTAGCCATCGGGCGCGGCGCGCGCGAGTTCGACCGTGCCGATATTGCCGCCGGCACCGCTCTTGTTGTCGACCACCACCGTCTGGCCGAGCGCGCGGCTCAACTGGTCGCAGATAAGGCGGCTCGAGGTGTCGGTGCCGCCGCCCGGCGCGAAGGGGCAGATGAAGCGGATGGTCTTGCTCGGCCACGGCGCCTGGGCGCGCGCGACGGAAGGCACAATCAGGGGCGCTGCCGCCAGAAATGTCCGCCTCTTCATGGTCCAAGCGCCTCCCAACGCTTTTGGCCTTTCCGGCCTACGGCAGCGACGTTAGCGTGCCGCGCAATGAATACAACGGAGGAAGACGGCCCGCCTTTCGCTGACCGGCCAACCGATCGCCCGGTGCGTCAGCTGTTGGCTTCGCCCGATTTCCTGCGGCTGTGGCTGGTCGGCGCCTTCGCCAATGCCATGCGCTGGCTCGAACTGCTGGCCTCCGGTCTCTTCGCTTACGAGATCACGAGCTCGGCCCTGGCCGTCACCGCTGTCGTGGCGGCGCGGCAACTGCCGCAGCTCCTGCTCGGCGCCTTCGCCGGCGCGGTCTCCGAGGCCGTCAACCGCAAGGTCATCGTCATGCTGGCGCTGCTGGTGCCGGCGGTGATATCGACCGTGCTCGCCAGCCTCGCCACCACTGGCCACCTCGAGCTGTGGCATGTGGCGTTGGGCAATCTTCTCTCCGGCATCATGTGGGCGACGGAAATGTCGACGCGGCGGCGCATGGTGGGCGAGGTCGCCGGCCCCTCGCGCATCCTCAATGCCATCGCGCTCGACTCGGCCACCAACGCCGCCACGCGCATGATCGGCCCGCTGCTGGGCGGCCTTGCCTTCGAGTGGCTCGGCATGAAGGGCGCCTATACGGTGACGGCGCTGGTGCAGTTCCTCGGCGCCTTCGTCATGAGCGGCCTCGCCCATGTCCAGATCACGCGCAAGCTGCGGCTGGCGCATATCCCCGCCGAGATCGCCGAGGGCCTGGCCTTTGCTCGCACCAAGCCGGTGATCCTGCTGGTCTTCGGCATCACCGTCATCACCAATGCCTTCGCCTTTGCCTATTCCGGGCTGGTGGCACCGCTCGGCCTCGGCCAGTTCGGCGTCTCCCCCACTCTCGTCGGCCTGCTGGCGGCAGGCGAACCGCTGGGCGCACTGATCGGCGGCGGGTTGATCGCGGCGGGCCTGCTGCGCATGGAGAGACGAAGAGCCTTCGTCGGCGGTTCAGCGCTGTTCATGGTGGCACTGATCGCCATGGCGCTGTCACCGTCCTACTGGTTTGCCTTCGCCGTGCTGGTGATCGGCGGCTTCGGCACCGCGGGCTTCGGCAATATGCAATCGACCCTTATGCTGACCGAAGCAGCACCCGAGGTACGCTCGCGCCTCATGGGCATCGTCACGGTCTGCATCGGCACCGGACCGCTGGGCATATTGGCGGCGGGTCTGCTCTCCAATCACATCGGCCCGCGCGGCGCGGTGCTGACGATGGCGGGCATCGGGCTGGTCCTGACGGCAGCGCTCGTCCTGGCCCTGCGGCGGCGCTAGAGTCTCAGCCGAGTCTCACCGGAGTCTCACGCCGTGAGACGCCTCCGATGCCGATGGCATGGACATTTTGCCCGGTTCGTCTCACGTCTCACCACACCCACTACTGCGGTAGTATACTACCGCAGCCTAGCCTTTGGCGGCCAGGTCGATGGCGCGGCGATACATGGTCTTGGCCGCCTCGGGCGTGTTGTAGCCGGCATGCGCAGTCAGCGTGACGTTGTCGAGGGTGAGCAGCGGCTCCTCGGACGGCGTCGGTTCCTTGTCGAAGACATCGGTGGCGTAGTGACCGACCTGGCCGGAGCGCAGCGCCTCGATCAGTGCCGGCCCATCGACGACACCCGCCCGCGCCGTGTTGACGAGAATGACACCGGGCTTGGTCTTCTTGAGGCGGGCGCCATCGATGAAGCCGCGCGTGGAATCGTTCAGCCCCAGATGCAGGCTGACGATATCCGACGTCGCCAGCAATGCGTCGAGTGACACCATCGGCACGCTCGCCCCCGCCACGGCGGAGCGGTTGTAGGCGATCACTTTCAACCCGACGCCCTGGGCGATGCGCGCCATCTCGCGGCCGATGCCACCCAGGCCAACGATGCCCAGCGTCTTGCCGCGCAGTTCCATACCCTGCATCGGCCGCCAGCCGCCGGCGCGGACGATGCCGTGCATGGTGGCGATGTGGCGGGCCGCGGCAAAGACGAGACCCATGGCGTGCTCGGCCACTGTCGTGTCGCCATAGCCACCGATGGTCGAGACCTTGATGCCCTGCCGCTCTGCCGCCGCGAGATCGACATAACTCGCCGCGCCGGTGCCGAGAAAGACGATGTGCTTCAGCCCCGTGCAAAGCCTGAGCGTCGCCTCGTTGAAATAGGTCGCATCGTTGATCACGGTGTCGTAGCCGGCGACGGCCTTGGGCACATCAGCGTCGGCGACGGGGCCCATCTTGACCACGATCGGGACATCGCCCGCGCCATGGACCTGCTTCCAGACACGGTCGATATCCGGAGTCGAGTCGATGAAGAGCGCTTTCGGCATTGCAGCAATCCTTTCAAGCCATGACACAAGCACAATATAGCCTGACTTGAAACAACCCACCCAATGGGTTATATTGTTCCTGTGCAAAGCGTCCGGAAACGCGCCACTTCTCACAGGCAGCCGGCAAGGTGCTGTCCGAAGATGAACTCGCCGATACAATCTGGCTGATCGCACAAAACCCGCAAGCCGGCGATCTCGTCCCCGATAGCGGTGGCCTGCGCAAGATCAGGGTTCGCCGGGGCGGTCAGGGAAAGCGTGGCGGCGCGCGAGTAATCTACTACTTCTTCGATCGCAATCATCCGCTCTACCTGCTCGACGTCTTTGCCAAGAATGAGCGCTCGGACCTGTCGGCATCTGAGCGTCGGCAATTGCGGGCCATCGCGGCCGAGATCAAGGCGTTTTTTCGGAGCGAACGAAATCACTGAGGGCGATTGGAGCACAAAATGACAAAACGGGCTTTCAATGGCCTCATGGCCGGACTGAAGGATGCACTCGCCGATGCGCGTGGTGAACGGGGCCGTGTCGTCCGCGTTCACCGCGTCGCCAAGGTCGACGTCAAAGCCATTCGGGCCAAGACCGGCATGACGCAATCGGAATTCTGCCGAACCTTCCGCATCCCCATGCCGACTCTTTCGAAATGGGAACAGGGTCAGCGTTCCCCCACCGGCACGGCGCGCCTGCTTCTGCACATGATCGACCGCGAACCGCGGTCCGTGCTCAAGGTCGCGCGCGCGGTTGGTTCGCGCGGTTAACGCCCATCAGACAAAGATCACATCCCTCACTTGACCTCTTCCCCTACGCAGAAAGAGGAGCTTGGGAGTGCCTTTTAGCATTCCTATTTTCCTCTGCGTCTCGCCACTAGTCGATTTTCAGCGCCTTCTTGATGGCGGCAAGATCGGCCTTGATGCTTTCCTGTTCAGCATGCGTGAACTCGTTCTCGTCTCTCACGAATTTCTTCAGCAAGCGAACAATGACGAGCGGAATTATAAAAAGGGGAATGATGTGCATCAACACGACGGCGGCCAAGCGCCCCGTCAAGGTTACGGGAACGAAATCTCCATAGCCTACGGTCATGGCCGTAACGACGGACCACCACAAAGAGTCTGCAAATGCCTTGTCCTCGGCAAAGCTGAATAGTCCGGCTCCGACGAATATGACGACGACATAGAGCGCCAAGAGTTCTTTAAATGTGTCGGTCGAGTTGACGATGTGATCGATCAGCTTCTTCATTTAAGACTTGAGCGCTGAAGTGATGGCATGTTGGACGGACGAAACAACAGAAGCTGGCTTCGATTCCCCAGCTCTAGCAGCGCGCCGCTTTTTCCTTGCCGCAGCACGAAGCGCTTTCTTCCCCACTGCCATTTTGCTTTCCCCAAATTGGTCGCGCACTGCTTCGATTGCGGTGCGTCTTGAGCGCAGTCTAACCAGTTGAATTGTATCTCGGAAGATCAATTGGGCCGACCGCCCTTCACCTGACCTCTCCGCCGCAGACGAGGAAAGGAGCATGAGCGCAATTGCCGTCACGCCATCTCCCGCGCTAAAGCCTTCTCATCGGAGGAATGGGGCCGGATGGAAAGCTTCGACTATGTGATCGTGGGCGCGGGCTCCGCCGGCAGCGTGCTGGCCAACCGGCTGAGCGAGGACGGCAAGAGCACGGTTTGCGTGCTGGAGGCCGGGCCCAGCGACTGGCATCCCTTCATCCATATCCCGGCGGGCTTTATGTACACGCTGGTCAATCCCAGCGTGAACTGGCTCTACACCTCGGAGGCCAGCGAATGGACAGGAGGCCGCCGCATCGCCGCGCCGCGTGGCAAAACGCTGGGTGGGTCGAGCTCGATAAACGGTCATATCTACAATCGCGGCCAGCGCATGGATTTCGACGGCTGGGCGCAGCGCGGCAATCACGGCTGGGGCTATGCCGACGTGCTGCCCTATTTCCGCCGGACCGAGAAGCGCATCGCCGACGAGCCGGGCTCGCTCGACTCGACCTTCCGCGGCACCGAGGGCGGCCTGCCGATCACCGATCTCGACTGGCGCGATCCCTTGTGTGAGGCCTTCATCGAGGGCGCGCAAACACTGGGGATTCCGCGCAACCGCGATTACAACGGCACGATGCAGGCCGGTGTCAGCTACGTGCAGCGCGTCATTCAGAAGGGCCGGCGCGTCAGTGCGGCCCGCGCTTTCCTGCATCCGGCAATGAAGCGGCCCAATCTCACGGTACGCACCGGCGCGCATGCCAGCGAGATCGTGCTGGAGGGCAAGAAGGCCGTTGGCATCCATTACCGCAAGGGTGGTCGCACCGGCACGCCGATGGAAGTGCGCGCCAACAAAGAGGTGATCCTCTGCGGCGGCACGGTGAACTCGCCGCAACTGATGCAGGTCTCGGGTATCGGCCCGGCGCCGCTGCTCGCCGCGCTCGGCATCGCCGTGAAGCATGCCCTGCCCGGCGTCGGCGAGAACCTGCGCGATCACTACGCGCCGCGCTTCGTCGCTCGCGTGAAGAACGCCAAAACCATCAACGAAAAGAGCCACGGTCTGCCGCTGGTCGGAGAGGTGCTGAAATACGCCTGGAACCGCAGCGGCATTCTGGCGCTCAACCCGACCCTCATCTACGTCTTCTGGAAGTCCGACGAGCGCGTCGACAACTACGACCTGCAGCTCACCTTCACGCCGGCGAGCTACAAGGAGGGCGTGCAGTCGACGCTCGACGATTTCCCCGGCATGACCATCGCCTCCTGGCAGCAGCGGCCCGACAGCACGGGCTACGTGCGCGCCAAGTCGGCCGATCCTTTTGCCGCGCCGACCATCCAGCCCAATTACCTCGCCGCCGCAAGCGACCGCCAGGTGCTGCTGGCCGGCATGAAGCTGGCGCGCCGCCTGCTGTCGTCGGGACCGATGATGAGATACTACGACCGCGAGGAATTCCCCGGCGCCGGGAAGCAGTCCGACGAGGATCTGATGACGGCGGCCAAGCAGCGCGGCACCACGACCTTCCATCTCATGGGCACCTGCCGCATGGCACCCCATACAGACCCGACCGCCGTGGTCGACGACCAGCTGCGCGTGCGCGGGATCGAGGGCTTGCGCGTGGTCGATGCCTCGATCATGCCGACCATGCCCTCGGCCAATCTCAATGCCTCGGTGCTGATGATCGCGGAAAAAGCCGCCGACATGATCCGCGGCCGCGCGCCGCTCGAAGCCACTCTTTTGAAGGATTGACCCATGCGCTTCATTTCACAGGCGCTCCTCCTGCTGGTGGCGCTGACCCATATCGGCTTCATGATCCTCGAGATGTTCCTGTGGGATCACCCGATTGGGCGAAATACCTTCGGCATGTCGCCCGAGGTCTCGGCCTCCTCGGCCGTACTGGCCGCCAACCAGGGGCTCTACAACGGCCTGCTGGCACTCGGCCTGCTCTGGGCGCTGGTGACCGACCGCTTCGACCTCAAGGTCTTCTTCCTGGGCTGCGTCGTCGTCGCCGGTGTCTATGGCGGCATCACCGCCAAGTCGACGATCCTGCTGGTGCAGGCGCTGCCCGGTGCCCTGGCCCTGCTTACCGTGTTTGTCGCCCCGGCGCCGACGCGCAAGCGCGAGTTCATCCGCTAGCATGGCTGACGGCAACGAGCCCGCCGTCGACGCCATCGCCCGGCTCACACCGGCGGTCCTGCGGGCCTTGCATGCGCTGGAATTCGCCAGCCGGCATGTCTCGCCGACAAGCCTGTCACGACTGATCGAGGCGCTCAGTGGGCGCGACGACGATCTCGCGCCGGCGCTGGCGGCCTCGCGCGCGCTCGACTGGCCGGAGCGACTGTCTCCGGCGCGCGCCTGTCTCGAAACAGCAGCCGAAGCCGTGCATGAGGGCATCGCCGGATTGCTGGCGGCACCCAGGGAGCCGCAGCCCATCGTTGCCGCCTATCGGGCGCTGCGTGGCTATGCCCGGGCGGCCGATGCGCTCTATCCGATGGCGGCACATCTGAAGCCGGTCAGCCAGTTCTTCCTCGAAGCCTCGGCGCGCGGCGACGCCGCACTGGCGGCCAAGCTAGCCGCCGTCGATCCGGTGCGCGAGGGTGTCGGCAGCATGCATATCGGCGGACCGGCGGGCACGCGCGGCGCCTTCTCGCTCTATGTACCCGAATACTACGACGAGACGCGCACCTGGCCGCTGGTGATGGCGATGCATGGCGGCAGCGGCAATGGCGGCGCCTTCCTGTGGAGCTGGGTACGCGAGGCGCGCACGCGCGGTTTCATCGCGTTGGCGCCGACCGCCAGCGGCTCGACCTGGTCGTTGAGGGAGCCCGAGGTCGATGGCGCCAACATCGAGCGCATGCTGAACGAGGTCTCGCATCAGTGGAACGTCGACACGTCACGCCTTCTGATGACCGGCATGAGCGACGGCGGCACCTTCACCTATGTCCTCGGCCTGCGCGGCGACTGCCGCTTCACGCATCTCGCGCCGGTCGCCGCCAGCTTCCATCCCCTGCTGATGACCTTCGCCGACGCATCGCGCGTGCAGGGCCTGCCGGTTCACATCGTGCACGGCACGCAGGACTGGATGTTTGCGCCCGGGATGGCCCAGAGCGCGGCGCGATCCCTGGAGCAGGCCGGCGCCGCCGTCGTCCATCGCGAGATCGCCGACCTCGCGCATACCTATCCGCGCGACGAGAATGCCGCGATCCTGGACTGGTTCCTGGCTTAGGCTTCGTTCAACATCTTCCACACCTTTTCCGGTGTGGCGGGCATGTCGATGTGGCGACCGCCCAGGGCATCGACCACGGCGTTCATGATCGAGGGCAGCGCACCGGCGCAGCCGGCCTCGCCGCAACCCTTGACGCCCAGTGTATTGGTCTTGGCCGGCACGGGATGGCTCTGGATCGTGAAGTTCGGCGCGTCGTGGGCGCGCGGCAGGGCGTAGTCGGTGAAGGAGCCGGTCAGCGGCTGGCCCTGCTCGTCATAAACGGTGCGTTCGAGCACCGCCTGGCCAAAGCCCTGCATGACGCCGCCATGCGCCTGGCCTTCGACCAGCAACGGATTGATGACGGTGCCGAAGTCGTTGACCATGAAGTAGCGCGCCAGCTCGATCTGGCCGGTATCAGGATCGATCTCGACCTCGCAGACGTGGCAGCCGTTGGGGAAGGACGACGGCGGCGTGTCGGAGATGTGCTTCACGTCGAGCGTTTGCGGCAGGTCGGCCGGCAGCGCGAGACCGTCGCGCAACTTCTGCGCCAGTTCGAGGATGCCGATGCTGCGGTCGGTGCCGGCGATGGTGAAGCGGCCCTTGGCGAATTCCATGTCGCCGACCGAGGCTTCGAGGACGTGGGCGGCGATCTTCTTGCCCTGGTCGATGACCTTGTTGCTGGCCTCGAGGAAGGCCTCGGCGCCGACCAGCGCCGAGCGCGAACCGCCGGTGCCGCCACCGACGAGGAGCTGGTCGGAATCGCCCTGCAGCAGCTTGAAACGCTCGAAGGGAATGCCAAGCAGTCCCGTCAGCACCTGCGCGAAGGGCGAGGCATGGCCCTGGCCGTAATCGAGCGTGCCGCTCAGCATGGTGACGTCGCCATCGGCTTCGAAGCGGATGCCGCCATACTCCTTGCCCGGCGGCGCCGTTACTTCGAGGTAGCTGCCGACGCCGCGGCCGCGCAGCTTGCCGCGCTTCTCGCTTTCGGCCTTGCGCGCCGCGAAGCCGTCCCAGTCGGCAAGCACCAGCGCCTTGTTCATGACGTTGGCGAACTCGCCCGAGTCGAAGAGGTTGTTCGAGGGCGCCTTGTACGGCATCTGCTCCGGCGCGATGTGATTGCGGCGGCGCAGCTCGACACAGTCGATACCCATCTCGCGCGCGGCGGTGTCGATCAGCCGCTCCATGTAGTAGTTGCCCTCGGGCCGGCCGGCACCGCGATAGGCCGCGACCGGCGTGGTGTTGGTGAAGACGACCTTTGAATTCACCTCCATCGCCGGCGTCCGGTAGACGTCGATCAGGTTCTTCACGGCGTTGGTGGTGGCCGGCATCGGCGGATAGATATAGGCGCCGGCATTGCCAGTGCCGGTGAGGCGCACGGCGAGGAACGTGCCGTCCTTGTCCAGTGCCAATTCGGCCACGCGCTGATGATCGCGGCCGTGATGGTCGCTGAGGAAGCTCTCGGATCGCTCATCGGTCCATTTGACCGGACGGCCGAGCTTCTTTGCCGCCAGCAGCAGCGGTCCATATTCGGGATAGACCTGCGACTTCATGCCGAAGGAGCCGCCGACATTGCCGGTCAGCACATGGACCTTGTCGGGCGCCACCTTGAGCACATCCTTGGCGAGGCCGCCGCGAATGCCCATCACGCCCTGGCAGCCGACGTTGAGCACCCAGCGCTCTTTCTTCGTATCATAGGAGCCGATCGCCGAGCGTGGCTCCATGGCGGCCACCACGACGCGGTTGGAATCGATCTTGAGCCTGGTGACGTGCGCCGCTTCGGCGAAGGCCTTGGCCACCGCCTCTGTATTGCCGAAATGGAAATCGAGCACGAGATTGCCCGGCGCGTCGTCATGGATCAGCGGCGCGCCGGCGGCGAGCGCCGCGGCGGGATCGGTGACGGCCGGCAATTCCTCGATGTCGAGCATCACGACCTCGGCGGCATCCCTGGCCTGCCAGGCGGTCTCGGCCACGACAACGGCCGCCGCTTCGCCCACGTAGCGCACCTTGCCCTTGGCTAGCGACCAGCGCGGCGGCGTCTTCATCGGCGAGCCGTCGCGTTGCGGGATGTTGAGCGCGCACATCATCGGGCCAAAGCCCGCTTCGTCGAGATCGACCGCCGTCAGGATGGCCAGCACGCCTGGCATGCCCTTGGCTTCCGACACGTCGATACCCTTCAGAATGCCATGCGCGTATTTGCTGCGCACCATCACGGCATGGGCTTGACCCGGCAGGTTGATGTCGTCGGTATAGCGACCCTGGCCGCGCAGCAGGGTGGGATCTTCCTTGCGCAGCACCGGCTGGCCGACACCAAACTTCACCAGTGAAAGCTCATCGAACGCGTCCATGGACCACCTCGTTACTCACGCGACAAAAACCGTCTCACCCCGGGGATCGCCCGGGGTGAGGTCTGCAGTCTAGCGGGTGCGGGCTACTTGAGCGGCGAATAATTCGTCGGCAGCAGCAGGGTCGAGTGCATCTCGGCCAGCACCGGCGGACCCTTGGCGAGATAGGCCTGCCATTCCGGATCCTTCATCGCCGCACCGCGCGCCTTGAAGCGCTCTTCCAGGTTCTTGTAGCGCCACAGGTGAAGCCACTCGTTGGGCTGCGGGAATTCGCCAGTCCAGGCGCCCCAGATCGGCGAGTACTTGTCGCGGGCGGCGCGGACTTCCTTGAAGTTCTTGGCATAGGCCGCGGCGCCGCCCATCTGCGTGCGATAGATGCGCAGTTCGTAGATGTTACCGGTGGTGCCGTCGTCGGGCAGGATATCGACCACCGCGTTCATCAGGCGCAGGTCCTGGCGCTCGATCAGCGGCCGGATCGCGGGGATATAACCCTCCGTCCACGGCTTGTGCTTCATCAGCTCGGTGCGCAGGCGCGTGCGCTCCTCGTAGCTGTCGTATTTCCACAAGTGCCAGATCTGGTTCAGCGCGCCGAACTCGGCCGTCCAGTAGCCGTGGTTGACGCCGTAATTCTGGCCGCGCGCCGGCCGTCCGATCGTCTCGGCGGCCTTGAGGTATTCCGGCATCTTGCCGGGCTTGAGCGTGTAGCAGCGCAGTTCATAGACCATGTCATTCTCCTTCAATAATTACGCGTGCGGGTTATGGGTGAGGACTACGGGTGCGGATGCTTGGGTGGATGCGCGCGCACCGCTTCTTCGTTGATATCGGCGCCCCAGCCGGGCCGGGTCGGCACGATCAGCTCGCCATTCTCTATGACGGGCGGGTGCGTGACCAGATCGTCCTTCCACGGCACATCGTCGATATCGATCTCCATGATACGGAAGTTGGGCATGGCGGCACAAAGGTTGGCGCTCATCAGCGTCGACATATGGCCGTAGAAATTATGCGGCGCGCAGTTGATCTCGTAGGCCTCGGCCATGGTCGAGATCTTGTAGGATTCGGCCAAGCCATTCCACGGCACGTCGATGATCGACACATCGATCGAGCGGTTCTCGAAGAATGGCCGGAACTGGCGCCTTCCGAACAGCGATTCGCACGACGCGATGGGCATCGAGGCGCGGTCGCGGATCAGGCGCAGGCCTTCGGGATCGTAGGAATCGATCTCGAGCCAGAAGAGATTGTAGGGCTCGCAGACGCGCGCGACCTTGATATAGCCCTCGGTCTTGAAGTTGAAATTGGTGTCGAGAAGGATGCCCATGTCGGGGCCGGCGCCCTGGCGGAAGGCCGCGAGGCCATCGGCGATGGCCGCCAGCGTGCCGCCGTCGGCGTTGAGTTCGGGCCCGCCCGGCGTGCGGCCGAAGCCCGGCTGATGCATATTGGCGGGGGTGAGATCGAAGCGGAAGATATTGGTCTTGAGCGCCTTGAAGCCACGCTCCTTCACGTGTTTGCCGAGCTTCACCACGTCGTCGAGCGAGCGCACCGGCTCGACTTTCATCATCTCGGCGTTGCGGAAGCGGTAGCTGCCGCAATGCGACCAGTAGAGTGGCAGGCGATCGCGGACCCGCCCACCGAACAGCTCGTAGACCGGCACGCCCAGCGACTTCGCCTTGACGTCGAGCAGGGCATTCTCGATGGCGGCCATGGCCTGCTGGTTCACGCCGCCCGGCGCCTGGCGGGTGATGGCATATTGCATCGACATGATGCGCTCGACCGCCCGCGGGTTCTCGCCGATCAGGCCGGCCGCCATGCGGCGAATCACGGCGGTGAGGCCGGCGCTGCCATAGCCCTCGTTGTATTCCGACCAGCCGACGATGCCGTCGTCGGTGACGATCTTGAGGAACGAGAAATCGCGCCAGCCGGCGTCGCAATGCAGGTCCTCGATCTTGACGATCTTCATGGTTTCCCCCGGATCTTCTTGGGCGCAGCATAGACAAAGACAACCGAAAGCGGGACTCGGCCCATGGCGCTCTGCGGAAAAGGCATGCTGATCACCTTCACCGAGGTGAAACGGCGCGACGAGCAGGATTTCAACGAATGGTACAATCGCGAGCATATTGACGAGCGCGTCAACTTGCCGGGATTCAAGCGGGCCCGGCGTTATGTTGCCGTGAAGGGCTCGCCGAAATACTTCGCGACCTACGAATGTTCGAAGGTCGGCGACCTCGCCACACCGGGCTATCTCGCCCTGCTGGCCAACCAGACGGCGTGGAGCCAGAAGGTCATGGCCGGTTTCACCCGTTTCAACCGCTATACGCTGCGTATCCAGGTCGACCTGACCCAGGGCGAGGGCGGCGCCATCACCTGCCTGCGCTTTGCCCCGGACCAGTTGATGCGCCTGCCGCTGATCGCCTGGCTGCGCGACGTGGCCCTGCCGCAAGCCATTGCCCGGCCCGGCATGCTGGGCGCGGCGGCGGGCGAAAACGACCTCGACATCGCCAATGCCCCAGCCAAGGCGCAGGGTCTCGACTATCCCCGCGCCGAGGAGCCGGAATGGGTCGTGCTGCTGGAATCGGCCGAGGCAGCGGCAGGCGAAGCGGCGGCCAAAGCGCTGTTCAAGCTAGCGGCACTGAAGAAATTCGGCGCGATAAAGGCGGCCACAATCGGCAGCTATCGCCTGCTTTACGGCAACAGCCGATGACGCAACTTTGATCGCGCGTTGGCCGCAAGGTCGCTAGAAGTGCCGGCGTGACCGCGAAACAAAAAGTTGCCCTCATCCGCCTCGTGACGCTGATGCTGCTCTGCCTGCCGGCACTGCATCTGGCGTGGCGCTGGTTTGCCGACGATCTCGGTGCACGGCCCGTGACCGAAGCCACGCATGTGACCGGCGACTGGGCCGTCGTCTTCCTGCTGCTGTCGCTGGCGCTGACCCCGGCGCGCGCCACTTTCGAATGGATGCTCCTGATCCATATCCGCCGCCGTATCGGTGTCGCCGCCGCCCTCTACGCCTTGCTGCATCTGGCCATCTACATCGCCGACCAGAACTTCAACATGGTCGTCGTGGTGCTGGAAATCGCGCAGCGCTTCTACCTCACCATCGGCTTCGTAGCGCTGCTGGCGATGACGGCGCTGGCCATCACCTCGACCGACAGCTGGCAGAAGCGGCTGCGGCGCAACTGGCAGCGCCTGCACAAGCTCGCCTATCCGGCGGCGATCCTGGCGCTGCTGCATTTCTTCATTCAGTCCAAGACCAATATCGGCGAGGCCGCCATGGCCACCGGCCTCTTCACCTGGCTGATGATGTGGCGGCTATTCCCGACCAAGCTGCGCACGACCTGGCTCGGCCTCGGCCTGCTGACGCTGGCCGCCGTCGTCGCCACCTTCGGCTTCGAACTGGGCTGGTACAGCCTGGTCAAGAACATCCCGCCGATGCGCATCATCGGTACCTACCTGAACATCGACGTGGCGCCGCGCCCGGCGCACAAGGTGCTGCTGGTGGCGCTGGGCGTTATCGCCGCCGTGGCGGTCCGGCGATTGTTTCTCCTCTGGACGAAGCGCTATTCCCGGAAGACTATATCGCCCGCATAGGGAGATATGGACATGCCGACACGACGTATCGTGCTGGGCGGTGCGCTGTCGCTGCTTTTCGTGGCGGAGGTACAGGCGCAGGCGACCGGGCCGCTGATCTTCGCCGCCGCCAGCCTGAAAAACGCGCTCGACGACATCGCCATTGCCTGGGTCAAGGAAGGCAAGGCCGCGCCGAGGATTTCCTACGCCGCCAGTTCGGCGCTCGCCAAACAGATCGAGCAGGGCGCGCCCGCCGACCTCTTCTTCTCGGCCGATGAGCAATGGATGGACTATGTCGCCAGCCGCAAGCTCATCAAAGTCGAGACGCGCACCAGCCTGCTCAACAACCGCATCGTGCTGATCGCGCCCAAGGAATCCAAGGTCGCCGTCAACCTCGCGCCCGGCGTCGACATCAAGGCGGCGCTGGCCGGCGGCCGTCTCGCCATGGCCAATGTCGACGCGGTGCCGGCCGGTAAATACGGCAAGGCGGCGCTGGAGACGCTCGGTGCCTGGAACGCCATGAAGGACCGGGTGGCGCAGGCCGAGAACGTGCGCGCCGCTCTGCTGCTGGTGTCGCGCGGCGAAGCCCCCCTCGGCATCGTCTATCAGACCGACGCCGCCGTGGACGACAGGGTGCGCATCGTCGCGATCTTCGCGGAGGACACGCATCCGCCCATCGTCTATCCGATGGCGGTGACATCGACAGCCCCTCACGCCGATGCGGCGGGCTTCGCGGCTTACCTGCGTGGTGCCGCGGCGCGGGCGATCTTCGAGAAATACGGCTTCGGCATCGTCAAGGGATGAGCGACTTTCTCAGCCCCGAGGAATGGACGGCGGTGCGGCTGAGCCTGTTGGTCGCCCTCACCGCCACCGCCTGCAGCCTGCCCTTCGGCATCGCCATCGCCTGGCTGCTGGCACGCGGCCATTTCTGGGGCAAGACGGTGCTCGATGCCGCGGTCCATCTGCCGCTGATCCTGCCGCCGGTGGTGACGGGCTATCTGCTGCTTCTGGGCTTCGGCAAGCGCGGCCCGATCGGCGCCTTTCTGGCCGACAATTTCGACATCGTGTTCTCCTTCCGCTGGACCGGCGCCGCCTTGGCCGGCGCCGTCATGGGCTTCCCGCTGCTGGTGCGCGCCATTCGCCTCTCCCTGGAGGCCGTCGATTCGCGGCTGGAAGACGCCGCCGGCACGCTGGGCGCCAATCCCGCCTGGGTCTTCGCCACCGTGACACTGCCGCTGATCCTGCCCGGCGTGATCGCCGGCATGATCCTGTCCTTCGCCAAGGCGATGGGCGAGTTCGGCGCCACCATCACTTTCGTGTCGAACATCCCGGGCGAGACGCAGACCTTGCCTTCGGCCATTTACACCTTCACGCAAATTCCCGGTGGCGATGCCGGCGCGCTGCGCCTGACGCTCGTCTCCATCGCCATCTCCGTGGCCGCCCTGATCGGCTCGGAACTGCTGGCGCGGCGCATCGCCATCAAGCAGGTCGCGGCATGAGCCTCGAAGTCGACATCGACCATCGCCGCGAGGAGTTCCGGCTGGAGGCGAAGTTCGCCGCGCAGCCCGGTCTGGTCTCGCTGTTCGGCCGCTCGGGCTCGGGCAAGACGACGCTGGTCAACATCGTGGCCGGCCTCATCAAGCCGACGCGCGGCCGCGTCGCGGTCGATGGCGAGGTGCTGGTCGATACCGAACGCGGCGTCTTCGTGCCGAAGCACCGCCGCCGCATCGGCTATGTCTTCCAGGAAGGCCGCCTCTTCCCGCATCTCAGCGTGCGGCAGAACCTGCTGTTCGGAAACTGGTTCACGCGCGGTGCCGGCGGCGGCGCCAAGGCCGACCTCGCTTCCATCGTCGAGCTGCTGGGCATCGGTCCTCTGCTCGACCGCCGTCCGGCCTCGCTGTCCGGCGGCGAGAAGCAGCGCGTCGCCATCGGCCGTGCCTTGCTGGCGCGGCCACGCCTGCTGCTGATGGATGAGCCGCTGGCCTCGCTCGACGAGGAGCGCCGTGCCGAGATCCTGCCCTTCATCGAGCGTCTGCGCGACAGCACCGGCATTCCCATCGTCTATGTCAGCCACGCTTTGGCCGAGGTCGCTCGCCTCGCCACCACCGTCGTCATGCTGGCCAATGGCCGTGTCACCGGTGTCGGCCCGGTGCAGGACATGCTGCCCCATGCCGAGGGTGGCGATGCCGGCGGCGTGCTCGCGGCTACCGTGGCGCGTCACGACGAGGCCTTCCAGCTCACCGTGCTGTCGACGGCGGCGGGCGAGCTGCAGGTGCCGCGCCTCGCCGCCGGGATCGGCGCGCCGGTCCGCGCCTATATCCGCGCCCGCGATGTGATGCTGAGCCTGCGGCCGCCGCAGGACATCAGCGCCCTCAACGTGCTGGCCGGGCGCATCGCTGCGATCTCGCCGGCCGGCGGCGGCACACTGGACGTCACCCTCGACTGCAAGGGCTCGACACTCGTTGCCCGCCTCACCGCCAAATCCGTTCAACGCCTGGCGCTCGCGCCCGGCTGCGATGTCTTCGCCGTCATCAAAAGCGTATCCTTCGACCGCCGCTAGGAGAGTCCGATGCCGCAGCTCAGCATTCGCATCGATTTCGACCGGGAAGGCCGCCTCGGTCCGGGCAAGGTCATGCTGCTGGAAAGGATCGCCCGGGAGGGCTCGATCTCGGCAGCCGGCCGCTCGATGAAGATGTCCTACAAGCGCGCCTGGGAGCTGGTGGCCGAGATCAACGACAACTTCGCCCAGCCCCTGGTCGCGGCCAAAACCGGTGGCAAATCGGGTGGAGGTGCTGCCCTGACCGAGCGCGGCGAGGAGCTGGTGCGCCATTACCGGGCCATCGAGCGCAAGGCGCTGTCGGCCACCGCACCGCATCTGAAGGCTCTGCAGGCGATCACGCGGAGCAAAAGGCGCGGCTGAGCGTTACTCCCGATCATCTCGGGAGATTTTCGGACATGGCCAGGGTCAGGATTCGCAAGGGCATGCCGAGCGTTCAGCTCAGCAAGGCTGAATTCACCGAGCGACTGCGCGAGCGCTTCTACGATCCGGCCTTCGAGGCCCTGCAGCCGGAAATCGGCAGGATCATCGCCACCGCCTGGGACGGCTACAGCAACGCCCGCAAGGCACCCCTTACCAGGCCAGCGGGCCCGCGTTACGCGGATCCGAGCTACGACCTTTCGATCGAATGGTCGGCGGCAAAGAAGGCGATCGACGCCGCCGAACGTGCGCATCGATCGGCGGCGTCGACATCCCGCATCCTGCTGATCAACGGCTCGTCGCGCAGCGACCAGACCTGCCCGGGCGAAATGTCCAAGACCTTCCGCATGGTCGAGATCGCCCAGCGCGTGGTGGAGCGCGAGCGCGGCTTCGAGGCTGAAGTGCTCGACCTCAGCCGGCTGACCTCGGAATACGGCCGCCAGATCCTGCCCTGCAAATCCTGCGTCTCGACGGCCATGCCGCTCTGCCACTGGCCCTGCTCCTGCTATCCCAATCACTCGCTGGCGCAGGTCAACGACTGGATGGCCGAGATCTATCCGATGTGGGTGGCGGCGCATGGCGTCATGATCGTCACGCCGGTGAACTGGTACCAGGCGCCATCGGGCCTGAAATCGATGATGGACCGCCTCGTCTGCGCCGATGGCGGCAATCCCGATCCGACCTCGACCGGCGGCAAGGATCCCAAGAAGGCCAAGGAGATCGAGCTGGCGGGCTGGGACTTCCCGCGTCATCTCGCCGGCCGCGCCTTCTCCGTCGTCGTCCATGGCGACAGCGCCGGCACCGAGGTGCTGCGCCGCATCATGACCGACTGGCTGCAGGACATGGGCCTGGTCAGTGCCGGCCACAAAGCCGAACTCGACCGCTACATCGGCTATTACGAGCCCTATGCCACCAGCCACGACGATCTCGATGCCGACAGGCCGCTGCAGGAAGAGGTGCGAAACGCCGCGCGCACGCTGGTCGAAGCAGTCAAACTGCAACGAAAGGGTAAACGGGTTGCCGCCGATGCCCGGCTGCGCGACCCGCGTCCGAAATGAAACAATCGGCGTGATATAAGAGGCGATGCATTTCCTCCCGCTGCCGCTTCAGCCGCGCTTCGTCACCTGGACCTTATCCGCCGTCGCGATGGCGGGCTTTGGCCTCGCTTGGCTGCTGGTCACGCCGTCCGGCTGGCTGCTGCTGGGCTTCGCAATCGCTGCTTGCCTGACGCTGCTCGGCTTTCACAATTACTTCCAGACGCAGCACGCGGTGCTGCGGGTCTATCCCATCGCGGCAAACCTGCGCTTTATCCTCGAGGCCATCCGCCCGGAGATGCGGCAGTATTTCTTCGAGGACGACACGACCAGCCTGCCGTTCAATCGCGACACGCGCTCCGTCGTCTATCAGCGCGCCAAGCGGCAGCTCGACGTCCAGCCCTTCGGCACCAACCACGATGTCTATCTCGAAGGCTACGAATGGATGACCCATTCGATCGCGCCGGCGCCCAAGAGCACCGAGCCGTTCCGCATCACCATCGGCGGCCCCGACTGCGCGCGGCCCTACTCATCGTCGGTGCTCAACATCTCGGCCATGAGCTTCGGATCGCTCAGCGCCAATGCCATCCGTGCTCTGAACGGCGGCGCCAAGCAGGGCAACTTCGCCCATGACACCGGCGAGGGCAGCTACAGCCCCTATCACCGCGAGAAGGGTGGCGACATCGTCTGGGAGGTGGGCTCGGGCTATTTCGGCTGCCGCAACGACGACGGCACCTTCTCGCCGGAGAAGTTCGCCGCCGCCGCCGCCAACGAGCAGATCAAGATGGTCGAGCTCAAGCTCAGCCAGGGCGCCAAGCCCGGCCACGGTGGCGTATTGCCGGGCGCCAAGGTGACTGCGGAAATTGCGCAAACGCGCGGCGTGCCCGAAGGCAAGGACTGCATCTCGCCCTCGCGCCACTCGGCTTTCTCGACGCCGGTCGAGATGATGCGCTTCATCGCCGAGATGCGCCGCCTGTCGGACGGCAAGCCGGCGGGCTTCAAGCTCTGCATCGGCCACGAATGGGAGTTTCTCGCCCTCTGCAAGGCGATGCTGGAGACCGGCCTCTATCCCGACTTCATCGTCGTCGATGGCAAGGAAGGCGGCACCGGCGCCGCCCCGCTGGAATTCATCGACCATATCGGCAAGCCGCTGCGCGAAGGCCTCAGCTTCGTCCATAACGCGCTGGTCGGCATCGGCGCGCGCGAGCGCATCAGGATCGGCGCCAGCGGCAAGATCGTCACCGGCTTCGACATCGTGCGCGCCCTGGCGCTGGGCGCCGACTGGTGCAATTCGGCGCGCGGCTTCATGTTCGCGCTGGGCTGCATCCAGTCGCAGTCGTGCCACACCGATCGTTGCCCGACCGGCGTGGCGACGCAGGATCCCGGGCGCCAGCGTGCACTGGTCGTGCCCGACAAGATCGAGCGCGTTGCCAACTTCCACCGCGAGACCATCGAGGCGCTGGCCGAGCTGACGGCGGCGGCCGGCCTCGACCATCCGCAGGACTTCACCCGCGCCCATATCTCGCGCCGCATATCGCCCAGTGAAGTGGCGACCTTCGCCGAGCTCTATCCCTCGCTCGCGAAAGGCGAGCTTGTCGCCGGCGCCGCCGATCCGCGCTGGCGCAAGATCTGGGACATGGCCAGCGCTTCGACGTTCCGTGCGGTCGCCTGATTAGGCTACAGTCGGCCCTCGACCGAATAACCAAGCTATAAAAGTCCGAGGGAAACGCCATGACTCAGTTCGATCTCGCGCCGCTGCTGGCGCCCACTGCACCGTCGCCGGCCGTCAAATTCACGGGCTTTCCCAAGTACAATTTCATCGGCGGCCACAACGATCCCGCCCATGTGCCGGTCGAGGCGCTGATCGAGGCGGCGACCACGGTGCTGAAACGCGAGGGCCATACGCTGGCCACCTATGGTCTCAACAGCGGCCCGCAGGGCTATCGCCCGCTGCGCGAGTTCCTGGCGAAGAAGTTGAAGAGCCACGCTTCCATCGACTGCACCGCCGACGAGATCCTGATGATCTCGGGCTCGACGCAGGCGCTCGACCTGGTCAACAACCTGCTGGTCGCCAAGGGCGACACCGTGAT
>JBBRFD010000001.1:0-83104 GCA_038224985.1 Reyranellales bacterium | reverse complement strand
GTCAGCGCCATCGCCTCCCAGAGCCTGCGCACGGCGACCAGCATCGAGCACGGGCAGCAGGCCATCGAGGGCCGTTTGATCGCCCTGGGGCGCGCGCACGACCTATTGATGCAAGTCAGCTGGGCCAATGCCAGCCTTGCTCAAACCATTCGCAGTGCCATCGAGCCATATGAAAACAAAGGTGCCGCACATATTTCGATTAACGGGCCCGATATACGTATTACGTCCGGCGCCGTGATCGCACTGGCGCTCACGTTGAATGAACTTTGCACCAACACGACCAAATTCGGCGCACTTTCCGTTCCTGCAGGCGTCGTCGAAATAACGTGGAGGATCGACGACGAAAAGCAACGGCTGCAACTGACATGGACCGAGAAAAACGGCCCGGCGGTCCGCGAACCGACCCGACGAAGCTTCGGAACCCGGATGATGGGATCGCTCGGTCAGCAATTGAGCGGCCAGGTGCAACTCGTCTATGAGCCGACCGGGTTCATCTATACGCTGGATGTTCCTCTCGGCTCCCTCTTGGCAAAGGGGTAAGGCGGACATTGTTCGCCAAGGGCGTAGGCTGCCGACGTGCAAAGGGGGATCGTATTCGGTATCGCAATATACGATTGCGCGCCGTGGTCACAGCGCCCTATCGCTATTCATCGTCTATTGCCGCGGCGTGGTTCTGATGGGTTCCTTGCTGGCAGCGTGGTCGGCGGCGCCGAGCACGGCGGCAGCGCCCGCAAAGGCGACGAGAGCCGCCGTAAGCCCGATGAGCGCGCAATTCCCATGACTTCGATGGTGGCCTGAACCCTGGCGATAAAGCAGGCTGAGGTAAACCAACAGCCCAAACGAGAAGCAGAAGAGCGCCACGAGTACCCAAATAGTGCGCCCGGTGTTGGAACCGCTTAGCACTGAGAAATCCATCTGTTCTCTCACCTTTCGCGCAGCAGCGTGCCGGGCTTAGGACTAACCAGTCGCCTCGAGCGACGAGGCTACGTGGGAGATTAGCTCTTCATCGGTCGCGGTCTCAAGATGGTGCTTCAGCATAGCCATGTGTTTCAGATTCTCGACACGGATGTCCTTGCTCCAGGAAAAAGTGCATGTGCCGGACTGGATGCCGACGCACAACAAGACCGGTCCCTTCACGAGATTTAGTTCGTAATTGATCTTGGTGTCATAGGGCCAGAGGCCTGAAACCGAATTCGAACGAGCAAATCTCGGTATTCCATGGAACGTAAGTCTGACGGCAGGCTCGTAGTAGAGCTTGCCCTGCAGATCGACATAGACCGGATCGGGTAGCGTTGTGTTTACGGCGCCGAAATAACCCAGGCGAGTGAGGATGAGATTGGCCAGCTCATCTTGCATCTTGAAGTCTTCAAGATTGGGGGCGGACATTTATTCGCCTCCCGTCGTTTGCAGCAATTTGGCAAGGGCAGCCACCACTTCCTTTGGGGTGACGGGTTTAGGGAGTAAAACACTCCGAGGCACACCGCGAGTGCTCCACTCGTGCGCACTTGCCCCCGTCATATAAATAACCGGTAACTCCGGCTGGAGTTCGCGGGCTCGAATGGCTACGTCCCAGCCATTCGACTTGGAAGGCCCCAGGTTGATGTCGGTTATCAGAACGTCGAGATTCGTGGCCTGAGAATCCAAAAGTGAAAGGGCTGTATCCGCATCGACAGACACTGCAACGGAGAATCCGGCGAGTTGCAGCGCCGCGCGCAGCGGTTCGCGCATCAGGAATTCATCTTCGACCAGAAATACGAGAATTTTTGTTTGCACTGCGAGTCCCCCGACGCCTCAGGCGGGAGCAGGGCGGATATGAAACCGACTCTCTCAAACGGTAGCGGCCAAACAATGCCACCGGTGATTAGGTAACGTGTTTCAGGAAGGAATGTTCCAGACTGCCTTGGGTCGGTGCGTTTCAGGACACTTCTACCCGGGGCCCAAGCGCGCTCCACCACGCTCCTGCGATCGCAACGCTTGCGGGCATGCTCGGCTAGCGGCGGCGTTGCTTGCGTAGTTCGACAAACCCACTACCCGCATTCTTGGCATCGGAAACGGGCGCCAGCGATCCGCCTAGCCTGTATACGGGGCGATGTGCCATCGATCCCCCGGACGTGTCCACAGTTGGGGCACGACACCTCCTGCTCGCTCTGCGGCGAGCCGTAGAAGGCCGGTCCTCGCTCTACAAGTTCGCGGGGGCCGGGAGCCTGCCGGTGCCTTGGCCGCGGATCATGCCCCAACTACGGGCGTGCGTCGGAAGCTTGTCTTCCGCTGTCATCGCAGCCCTCGAAACGGGCTGGCGCAATCGGGGATCCCGATCCTTCGGGATCCCGGTGCTCGAGCTTACCTGGCTACAGGGCCGATGACGCTTTCGAGCGCCTCGCGCAATCGGGCCTGGCTTACCGGCTTGGCGAGTATGGCCGACCGACCGAAGATACTGGCCTTGGCAATGAAGGACGGATCGTCGGCATGTGCGGTGCAGAAAATAATGGGAACATCCTGCGTTTTCAGAATCGTCGCTGCGGCGCGCGTGCCCTCGCCACCGCGCTGCAAGCGCTGGTCCATGAGAATGACATCCGGTGCAAGTTGCGACGCCGACTCGACGGCCGCCTCCTCGCTCGCCACCGTGGCACAGACGCGATAGCCCAAACCGGCGACCAATGACTTCAGGTGAAAAGCGATAATGGCGTCGTCCTCGACGATGAGGACCGCCAGGGCTTCGCTCACGACGCCGCTCCGCCCGATACCGAAATCATCGAAGCGGGCAGAGCCACCCGATAGACCGTGCCAGGCGGGCCGGAGACCTCGACATTTGCCTTGATCTGTTGCGCCAGCATATCGATCAGATTGAGGCCCATCGAAGTCCTGACGCCGCCCGAGCGCGACATGCCGATTCCGGTGTCGGCCACGGTCACGACCGGCACCTCGCCGGCGGTGTCGACCGAGATGGTGACCTTGCCGGCGCGACCCGCGGGAAAGGCATGCTTGAATGCATTGCTGAGAATCTCCTGCAGCAGCAGTACGACAGGATTGGCGGCCTCGAACTCGATCCAGACCGGCGTCGCCGGCAACTCGAAAACCGTCGCCACGTCCATCCGGCCATAGATGCGCTTGAGGTCCTCCACCAGACGTTCGAGATAGGCGCCGAGGTCCAGCGCGGTGACATTGGCGTTGCGGTGAAGTTGGTCGTGCAGGCGTCCCATCGCCTCGATGCGCGCGGCCGAGTCCTGGAAATGCGGCTGGAGTTCGGGCACGATATTGCTCTGCATCGCCAACAGCGCCGAGACGACCTGCAGATTGTTCTTCACACGGTGATGCAGTTCCTGCAGCAGCACCTCCTTGGCGTGAACGGCCGCCGTCAGCTCCGCATTCGCTTTCTCGAGCTGCGCCGTGCGCTCCTGGACGCGGACTTCGAGCTGGCTGTTGAGCGTCCGGACTGCCCGCTCGGCCTCGCGTCGCTGCGCGACCTCGGCGGTGAGCTGGCTCGTGCTGGGCACGGCCAGGAGCTGCGGCATCAAGCGCCAGACCACTATCGCGGTGCCGATTGAGGTTAGGGCCGTCACTGCCTTGATCCAGCCATCGAGCCAGTAGACCGGCTGCCATATCACGACAATACCCAGCAGATGCGTGGTGCCGCAGGCCAGGATGAAGGTGCCGAACAGGATCCCCAACCAACCGAAGCGCACCTCGGGCCGGCGCATGACGAAGAAGATCAGCGCAAAGGGAATTGAATAATACGAAAACATTATGACAGCGTCCGAGACGACGTGCAGGGCCATGATGCCGGGCTGCCACATAAAGCAATGGCCGTGCGGCATGAAGTCTTCCGAGGAAAAGGAGCCGATGAATTTCCACATGCTCCAAGGAATAGCATAGAGCGAATATTGCTGAGAAGCGCGCCCGGCTCGGTCCGTTTCCAACCTGGGGCTTCTCCAAACGCGCGTTGGTGTTGCAGGATCGAGTGGTTTCACAACTGCGCCCTCCCCCGGATCAACGTCACGTCCGATATGGAGATGATTTCCAATCCCAATCCCACTCCGAAGACGGAAGATACAAAACGCGTAGAGTCCGACCCCTCTGCACGGCCGCGGGTGGAACAGCGCGTTGAACGAGCTCGATCGCTATCTCAGGAACGAAAAAGGCGGCCCGTGAGGGCCGCCTTTCTTAGTGGCAGATGCTCGGTTGGTTAGACCGGGCGGCCGGGCCAGCGGTAGCCGGGCGCGGGCAGCGCGATCTTGTTGGTGATCAGGGCATCCTCGAGGACCGGAATGCCGGCCGCGTAGTTGCCGGCTTCGCACTTGGCGATGGCCACCGCTTCGACAGTGTCGAGCTGCGAGGTGCGGAACTGGCGCCACTTGTCGCTCAGCGCCTTGCAGTAGCTACGAGGGTCGGAGAAGACCGTGGAGGCCGTCGACCCGGGGAAGGCGATCTCGACGCGACGATTCTGCGGCTCGCGGACGCCATCGGCGGTCTGCACCAGCAGGACGGTTTCGCCCCTGCCGACGACGGTGATCGCGGTGGCCGGCACGCCTTCGCGGACCAGCGCGTCCTTGACCACGTTGGCACGGCGCAGCGACAGCGCCATGTTGTAGCCGTCGGGGCCCGAGGTATCGGTGTTGCCGGTCGCCGTGATCGCGGCGGTGCCACGCGACTTGTAGGCGGCGGCGGCCTGGCGCACGACGCCGATCGAGGTGTCGGTCAGGCGCGAGCTGTCCCAATCGAAGAACACCATGAAGTTCTGTGACTGCGGCGCGACCGTCGTCGTCGTCGCAACGGCAGTCTGCGGCTGCGGCGGCGGCTCGGAAGAGCAGGCACCCAGTAGAAACGCCGCTGCGACAACGGCCGACACATTCTTGATCATTTTTCCCCCTCAGGGATGTTTCGAAGGTTTTAAAACGCGGACCATGGAACCAAGTTCCTTGGTGCCTGCAGATTCATGAAAAGAATCTGCGCGCCGCGAATGAAACACCAGATCTGGTGTCTTCGCGCGCTGCGTACGCCCCTTAGACGACCGGTGTAAGACCGGTAGCGATACTCGTCCGCAGACGGCCGATTCTCAGCCCGAGACGGCGAATTCGAGCTTGTTGCAGCCGATCATCGGGCCGTGATCGGAGCGTTGCACCAGCACGGCCACGCCCTGGCCGGTCCTGAAGTTCTCGCCCGGTAAGGTCCAGGAGCGCGGGGCGCCGTCCCACTGTCCAACGGCCTCGAGCCTGCGGACGACATTGAAATTGTCGAGCGTGCGCCCGCCATTCTCGCCGTTCATGATCTTGGTCGAGCTGCGGCGGTCGTAGGTGGCGAGCGTGATATCGGCCATGCCGCCGTCGAGCGCGAAGCCGGCGAGGCGCACGGTGACACGGCCGCTGCCGTCGCGCGTCAGTTCCGGCGTGGCGCGGCTCGGCGCGCGTTTCTGCGCCTCGGCCAGCAGCCGCTTGATCGGCGGCATGTCCCGGCCGGGATCATGGCCGATGCCGTCGACCACCATCTCCGGCGTGTAGACAAAGCGCTGGCGCAGGACGCGGGCATAGGCGCGCTGGCGCTCGGTGGTCTCGCGCGAGGCGAAGGGGTCTTTCCAGCCGATATAGTCCCAGTAATCGACATGGAACGAGAGCGCGACGATGTCGGGCCGGCGGGCCAGCTCGCCCAAATGGACATCGGCCGGCGGGCAGGAATTGCAGCCCTGCGAGGTGAAGAGTTCGATCGCCCAGGGGCCCGCGGCATCGCCCGCGACGGCCGGCGTGCGGTTGCCGGCCACCAGGGCGGCACTCGCGAGCGTGGCTCCGCCCAACAAAACGGAACGGCGCGGAAGGGAAGGTCTCGACATGCTGGCAACATGCGCCCGCGCGTCCACACGGGCCAATCAACAATCGGGGAGATGGCGTGTGATCTGGCATGCAAATGCCTGAGGGCAGGCCTCAACAGGTGAGGGCGGCTGGCTGGACTCCTCAGACGTAATATTATAACAATTCGGCCATGCACGGCCCTGTATCCCCCGGCACGACGCTGCTGGCCATGAGCGCCCCGCGACGCATCGCGGCGGCGCTGGCGGTCGCGGCCGGGCTGTGGCTCTGCGTCTGGTGGGCGGCATGAAGGCGGCGCTGAAGCTCACCAACCTGACCGTGAGCTACGACCGCCACCCGGCGGTCCATCACGTCTCGGCCGAAATCCCGGCGGCGGAAATGACCGCCATCGTCGGCCCCAATGGCGCCGGCAAGAGCACGCTCCTGAAAGCGCTGCTCGGTCTGGCGCCGCGGATCGAGGGCCGCATCGAATGCTCGGCCAGGCGCATCGCCTATCTGCCGCAGCAGGCCGAGATCGACCGGACGTTTCCGATTTCGGTTTTCGACACCGTGCTGCTCGGCCGCTGGTCGCGCTTCGGCGGCTTTGGCGCCGCCAAGAACGTCGACCTGCACGATGCCCGGCACGCCATCGAAGCGGTGGGTTTGTCGGGCTTCGAGCAACGGCCGATCGACACGCTTTCGGTCGGCCAGTTCCAGCGCGTGCTGTTCGCGCGGCTCTTGCTGCAGGATGCCGATCTCGTGCTGCTGGACGAGCCCTTTGCCGCCATCGATTCCAAGACGGTGGCCGACCTGATGAAGCTGATCCAGCGCTGGCGCGCCGAGGAGCGCACGGTGGTCTGCGTGCTGCACGATCTCGACCAGGTGCGGCGCGATTTCCCGAGCTCGCTTTTGATGGCGCGCGAGCTGGTCGCCTGCGGTCCGACCGCGACGGTGCTGTCGGCCGAGAACCTGCTGCGCGCCCGCGCCATGGCCGAGGCCTGGGACGAACACGCCGGCGCCTGCGAAGTGCCGATTCGGCTGAGCGCCTGATCGTTCTTCTGGCCGCCCCGTGTCCCTGATCTACGACTATCTCTTCGCGCCCTTCGTCGATTTCGGCTTCATGCGCCGCGCGCTGGTGGCAAGCCTGGCGCTGGCCATCGGCGGCTCGTCGATCGGCGTGTTTCTCATTCTGCGCCGCATGAGCCTGATGGGCGACGCCCTGGCGCATGCGCTGCTGCCGGGCGCGGCGCTGGGCTTTCTGTTCGGCGGGCTGTCGCTGCCGGCCATGAGTCTCGGTGGTTTCGTCGCCGGCATTGCCACGGCGCTGGGTTCGGGCGTGATCGCGCGCTTCACCCGGATGCGCGAGGACGCGAGCTTTGCCGCCGCCTACCTGACTGCGATGGCGCTGGGTGTGCTGATCGTCTCGCTCAAGGGCTCGGCCATCGACCTGATGAACATTCTCTTCGGTCTTATTCTCGCGGTCGACGACACCGCGCTGATTCTGATCGTCTCGACGACGACGGTGACGCTGGTGGGGTTGGCGGCGATCTACCGGCCGCTGGTCGTCGAATGTTTCAACCCGGGCTTCCTCGCCGCCATGGGCGTGCGCGGCTCGCTCTATCACTACGTGTTTCTGGGTCTGGCCGTGCTCAACATGGTAGCGGCCTTCCAGGCGCTGGGCACGCTGATGGCGCTCGGCCTCATGCTCTTGCCCGCCGTGGCGTCCTCGTTCTGGAGCCGCGAGGTCTGGTCGATGACCCTGATCGCGGCACCGATGGCTTTTGCCTCGGGCGCCATCGGGTTGCTGCTGTCCTTCCATGCCGGCCTGCCTTCGGGCCCGGTGATCGTGCTGATCGCTTCGCTCTTCTTCCTCGGCTCGCTCTTGTTCGGCTCGCGCGAGTCGGTGCGCGCCAAGCTCTCGCGTCCGATCCATCTGCGCGGCTGAGGCATGTCCGTCGCGCTTGCCGCCTTCGCCATCGGCATCGCCTTCGGGGCGATCGCGCGCTGGTCGGGCTTCTGCCTGCGCGGCGGCGTCGAGGATCTCTTGACCACACCAAACGCCCCGCGCCTGCGTGGCTTTCTGTTGGCCATGGCCGTGGCTTTGCTGGGGGTTCAGTCCCTCGTCCTGACGGGGCACCTCGACCTTTCCCGGGCAATCATACTTCCACCGACATTGTTCTGGGGCGGCGCTCTCCTGGGCGGCGCGCTGTTCGGCACCGGCATGGTCCTGACCGGCGGTTGCGGCACCCGCATGCTGGTGCTCGCCGCCGGGGGAAATCTCCGTTCCATTGTTTCCCTCATCATTTTCGCCCTCGTCGCCTACGCCACCATTCGCGGCATCCTGGCGCCAGCGCGCGCCGTCCTCGTGCCCTTGAGTTCCGTCGCTTTGGCAAAGCCCGCGCTTCCCCTCGCCGTCGGTGCCGTCACCGTGATTGCAGCCCTTGCCTTCGTGCTCTGGCGCCGCGTTCCGGCGAAGCACCTGATCGCCGGCGCTGTGATCGGATTGCTGGTGCCGGCGGGCTATCTCGCGACCACGTTGCTGGCGGACGAGTTCGACCCGGCGCCCGTCGAGAGCCTCAACGTCACGCGCGCGGCCGGCGACACACTGGTCTATCTGCTGACGTGGACGGGCTCGTCGATCAATTTCGGCATCACCTTCGTCTTCGGCATCCTCGTTGGCGCGCTTCTGGTGGTGGCGATCGGGCGCGACTTCAAACTGGTCGGTTTCGAGGCGCCGCGCGACATGCTGCGCTATTTCCTCGGCGCAGCCCTGATGGGCGTGGGCGGCGTGCTGGCGCTGGGCTGCAGCGTCGGCAACGGTCTGACCGGCATCGCCTCGCTGGCGCCGACCTCCTTCATTGCGCTGCCGGCGATGGTAGTGTCGGCGGCACTGACAATGAAAAGGAGGCGGGGATGAGCGCGTCACCGGTGCCGGGCGTCACGCTGAAGACGGTCACGGCCAACAACATCCAGATGCGCTACGCCGAGATCGGCAGGGGGCCGCTCGTGCTGTTCTGTCATGGCTGGCCCGAGAGCTGGTATTCGTGGCGCCATCAGCTCACCGCCGTGAGCGCGGCGGGCTTCCGCTGCATCGCCCCCGACATGCGCGGCTACGGCGGCACCGAAGCGCCCGAGCCGATCGACCAATACACGCTGATGCATCTCGTGGGCGACATGGCCGAGCTGGTTAAGGCCACAGGCGAGACCAAAGCCACGATCGTCGGCCACGACTGGGGTGCGCCGGTCGCCTGGCAGGCCGCCCTCTGGCGGCCCGACCTGTTCGGGGCCGTCTGCGCCATGAGCGTGCCCTACGCGCCGCCGGGCTATATCGACATCCTGACGGCACTGGAGAAGCTCGGTATCTCCGATTTCTATCTTCAGTATTTCCAGAAACCCGGCGTGCCCGAGGCCGAACTGCAGAAGGACATCCGTGCCGCTTTGCGCCGGCTCTACTACACGGCGGGCGGCGAGATGGACGAGAAGGGCAAGGGCTTCGCCCGCCTGACCACCGGCACGCTGCTTGGCAATACGGTCGACCCGAAGGCGCTGCCAGCCTGGCTGAGCGAGGCCGACCTCGACTACTACACGGCCGAATTCGCCCGCACCGGCTTTCGCGGCGGGCTGAACTGGTACCGCAACCTGCGGCGCAACTGGGAGCTGGGCGGTCCGTGGCGCGGCCAGCCGATCCGACAGCCTTCGCTGTTCATCGCCGGCAGCCGCGACGGCGTGCTGCGCTTTCCCGCCGCCAAGAGCCAGATGGAGGCCTTCCCAAAGACCCTGCCGGGCCTGCGCGGCAGTCACATCCTCGAGGGCGCCGGTCACTGGGTGCAGCAGGAACGGCCCAAAGAAGTGAACGCCGCGCTCATAGCATTCCTGAAAGACCTTTAGTTTCCGTCATCCCGAGCGCAGCCGAGGGGCTCGGGATGACGGTGAATTTTACTTCTTCTCCTCGAATTTCATGGCGGCGCCGTTCATGCAATAGCGCTGGCCGGTCGGCTGCGGGCCGTCGGGGAAGAGGTGGCCGAGATGGCCGCCGCATTTGGCGCAATGCACTTCGGTGCGCGTCATGAAATGGCTGCGGTCGGTGGTCGTGTCGATGGCGCCTTCCTTGGGCGCCCAGAAGGATGGCCAGCCCGAGCCACTTTCATATTTGGTCGAGGAATCGAACAGCTTTTCGCCGCAGCCGGCGCAGATGAACTCGCCCTTGCGCTTCTCGTCGTTGAGCGGGCTCGAACCCGGACGCTCGGTGCCGTGCTGGCGCAGCACCTGGTATTGCACCGGGTCGAGTTCCTTCTTCCACTCGGTATCGCTTTTCGTGACTTTCTCTTCGGCCATGTGATCCTCCGTTGGTCCTAAATTAGGGATCGCAACTCGCTTGTTGCAACCGCCAGCATCGGCAAATCGACCGCAGCCGCTGCGGCGAATTCTTCGCGCAGCCGGTCGACGCGTTCGAGCGCCAGCTGGCGCGGCGCGGCCCAGCTGGTGAGCGCCGCCTCGGGATCGGGGTTGGCTGCCATGCGCAGCGCCGAGGCCAGCAGATCGGCCTGCAGTGCTGCCAGCTCGTCCTGTGCCGCCAGCGCCGCCTGTGCCGGCCATTGGCCTTCGCGCGGCAGCTTCTCGGCAGCCGTCCGCAGCGGCGCCAGCGACAGGCGCTCGCCCAGGTGGAAATAGAGCCGGGCAGCCTGCTCGATATCGACATTCGCGGCGCGGGCGGCCTGCATCAGGTCGCCGGCGGCGGCTAGGGTTTCGAGGGCGGCGCCGCGGCGGGCGAGGCCAGCCGGTGCCCCCAGCTTTTCGAAAGCGGCGGCCCTTTCGCCCAGTGCGGCGCTCTCCGCCTTGCCGATCAGGGGTGTCGGCAGATCGCCCAGCGCGGCCACTGAATCGCGCAAAGAGTGGGTCGCCGACATGGTGTCGAGCGGCTGTGGCAGGCGCCGCAGGGTCCATTGCACAGCGCGCGTCAGGAAGCGCTGCGAGGCCACCAGCATGGCCGTCTGCGCGCTGGCCTTGAGCGCAGGGTCGAGCGCTTCGATATCGCCCCAGAGATCGCGCAGCTTCCAGGCGTCCCGCACCACGGCGAAGGCGCGCGCGATGGCGGCGGCGGAAGCGCCGGTGCGCTGACCTACGGTGCGCACGAAGGTCGGGCCGCAGCGATTGACCAGCGAGTTCACGACCTGAAGTGCCGCGATCTCACGGCGCAGGCGATGGCTGCGGATCGCCGGCTCGTAATCCGACTGCAGTGCCGTCGGGAAGTAGCGCAGCAACTCGCCTTCGAGGAGCGGATCGTCGGGCAGGTCCGAGGCCAAAATCGCGTCGTTGAGGTCGAGCTTGGCATAGGCCAGCAGTACGCAGAGTTCGGGCCGCGTCAGATATTGTTTTGCCAGCCCGCGCGTGCGCATCGCATCGGTGCCGGGCAGGAATTCGACGGCGCGGTCGAGCCGGCCCTGCCTTTCGAGGGCGCGCATGAATCGCTCGAGCCGGTCATGCTCCTCGCCCGCCATGGCCTCGGTGACGCTGACCGACTGGCTCTGCTGGTAGTTGTTGCGCAGCACCAGCGCGCCGACCTCATCGGTCATTGAAAACAGCAGAGCGTTGCGATCGGCGGTGGCCAGCGTGCCGCGCGCGATCGCCTCGCCGGTGACGATCTTGATATTGACCTCATGGTCGGAAGTATCGACGCCGGCCGAATTGTCCAGTGCATCGGTGTTGATCCGCCGGCCATTGAGAGCCGCCTCGATACGGCCGCGCTGGGTGAAGCCTAGATTGGCGCCTTCGCCGACCACGCGCGCGCGCACGTCCTTGCCGTCGATGCGCAAGGCATCGGTGGCGCGGTCGCCCGCGTCGGCGTTGCTCTCGCTCGAAGCCTTCACATAGGTGCCGATGCCGCCGAAGTAGAGCAGGTCGACCTCCGCCTTGAGGATCGTGCGCATCAGATCGAGCGGCGCGATAGATGCTTCGGCGAGGCCGAGTGCCTTCTGTGCCTCGGGCGACAGGGCGATCGACTTGGCATTGCGATCATGGATGCCGCCACCGGCCGAGAGCTTGGTCTTGTCGTAATCCATCCACGACGAACGCGGCAGATCGAAGAGGCGCTTGCGCTCGGCCCAGCTTGCCGCCGTGTCCGGCGTCGGATCGATGAAAATATGGCGGTGATCGAAGGCTGCGATCAGGCGGAGGTGCGGCGACAGCAGCATGCCGTTTCCGAAGACGTCGCCCGACATGTCGCCGACGCCCATCACCGTGAAGGGCGTGGTCTGGATATCCTGTCCCAGCTCGCGGAAATGCCGCTTCACCGATTCCCAGGCGCCACGCGCAGTGATGCCCATCTTCTTGTGGTCGTAACCGGCCGAGCCGCCCGAGGCGAACGCATCGTCGAGCCAGAAGCCGTAGTCGCGCGCCAGGGCATTGGCGATATCGGAGAAGGTGGCGGTGCCCTTGTCGGCGGCGACCACGAGATAGGGGTCGTCGCCGTCGTGGCGCACGACGTCGCGCGGGGCGGTGATGCCGTCGGCGGTGTAGTTGTCGGTGATGTCGAGCAGGCTGCGGATCAGCGTCTGGTAGCAGTAGATACCCTCGGCCTGCTGCTGCTCGCGTGTGCCGTCGATTGGTGGGCGCTTTACATAGAAGCCGCCTTTCGAGCCGACGGGCACGATGACGGCGTTTTTCACCATCTGCGTCTTCATCAGGCCGAGAATCTCGGTGCGGAAATCCTCGCGGCGGTCGGACCAGCGGATGCCGCCGCGCGCCACGCGGCCACCACGCAGATGGATGCCCTCCATGCGCGGGCTATAGACGAAGATCTCGACCAGTGGTCGCGGCGCCGGCAGCTCATCGATGGCGCGGCTGTCTATCTTGAAGGAGATCCATTCCTTGACCGCGCCGGCCGCATCGCGCTGCCAGAAGTTGGTGCGCAGCGTGCAGCGGATGGCATTGAGGAAACGCCGCAGGATGCGATCCTCGTCGAGCGTTTTTACCTTATCGAGCTCGGCCGCGAGCGTGGCCTCGATCTTGACCTTCTCGATGAGTGCGCCGCTTTCGGGTCTGGCCGCCGGATCGAAACGCACTTCGAAGAGGGCGACGATGGCCGCCGCGATCGCCGGATAGGCGACCAGCACGCGCTCCATATAGTCCTGGCTGAAGGCGGTGCCGGCCTGGCGCAGATATTTCGCGTAGGCGCGCAGTATCACGACCTGACGCCAGGCGAGACCGGCGCTCAGCACCAGCCGGTTGAGGCCGTCGCTCTCCATGGCGCCCGACCAGACCTGGCTCAACGCCTCGGCGAAACGAGGACCCTCCTTGTCGAGATCGACGGCGCCGCCGCCATTGACCTCGACAGTCAGGACTTGCAACGCGGCGCCTGTCTTGTCCTTTGTACCGAGCGCGAAGGGCGCCTCGCTCAGCACGCGCAGGCCGAGGCATTCGAGCGGCGGCAGGATGTCCGATAGCGCCGCTGGCGCCATCGGATGGAACAGCCGAAGGTCGAAGCGATGGGGCGGCTGGCCAGCCTCGCGCTGCAGGCGGACGCCAAAGGGCGTGCCGGAGAGGGCGGCCCGCAGCGGACCGAGATCGGCCACGGCCACGGGCGCTGCGAACACTTCGCGATAGGTCGCCGGGAAATAATCGCGCAGCGCGCGGGCGGCGGCGCGACCCTCGACTTCGCCCATGACGCCTTGCAGGGCCGTGCGGAAGCGATCGTTCCACGACGTGGCAGTGTCGATCAGCTGGCGTTCGAGATCGTCGAGATCCGGCAGCGGCATATCCGGCGTCGAGAGCTTCAGCGTGTAGAGCGCCTGGGCCATCGGCGATTGGCCGCCGCTCGACGACACGGTCGCGGTGACGGTGCCGGTCCAGGCCCGCGTCAGCACTTCGGCGAAGCGGTCGCTCAGTGCGGTATCGAAGCGTTCACGCGGCGCGAAGACGAGGCAGGTGACGAAGCGGCCGACGACATCCAGGCGCACGAACAGGCCGACCCGGCGCTGCTCCTGGATCTGCAGGATGCCCAGCGCATGGTCGTAGAGCGTGCCTTCATCGATCTGGAACAGCTCGTCGCGCGGATAGGTTTCGAGGATGGCCTGCAGCGCCTTGCCGTCATGGCCATTGGGATCGAGGCCCGAGCGGCGCAGCACCGAATCGACCTTACCGCGCAGCAGCGGCACATCGCGCACCAGGGCGTGATAGGCCAGCGAGGTGAAGAGGCCGGCGAGACGGCGTTCGCCGGTCGCCCGGCCATCGGCATCGTGGGTCTTCACGATGATGCAATCCATGGCGCCGCTGCGATGGACCAGCGAGGGCCGGTCGGTCTTCACCACCATGACCTTCTGCGGCCCGCGCGCCAGACGCGACATGGCCTCGCCGCCGCCGAGGCCGTCATCGAAGAGACGGGCTTCGTCGCGGCGCAGGATGCCGAGCGAGGAGCCGGGCATCAGTTCGTAGCGGATCCCACCCGGCTGGCTTGCTTCCTCGACATAGCGGTAGCGGCGATGGCCGAGGAAGGTGAAGTGGCCGGCCTCGAGCCAGCGCAGGAAATCCTCGTGTTCGCCGAAATCGGGCGTACGGCCGGGCGCCAGGTCGGCGATGGCATCGAGACAGGACTGGCGCATCGGCTTCCAGTCGTCGACCGCGGCGCGCACCTCGCCCAGCACGCGGCTGATCGCGGCGGCGAGATCGTCGAGCTGCTGGGCATCGGCCTGCCGGTCGATCTCCAGATGCATCATCGATTCCGGCCGGGCCTTGTCGCCAGGTTCGAAGGCGATCAGGTCGCCGTCGAGGTCGCGGCGCGTCGCCATTACCGGATGAGCCAGCAAGTGGACCGCGATGTCGCGCCGACTGAGTTCGTTGGCGACCGAATCCACCAGGAAAGGCATGTCGTCGTTGACGATCTGCACCACGGTATTGCGGCTCTCGAAGCTCTGGTCGGCCGCTGTCGGATTGAACACCCGTACCTTGGCGATGCCGGGCAAGCGGCGGCGTGCGAAGGCCAGCAGCTCCAGCGCGGCGCTGGCGCGCTGCTCGACGGGAGCCTGGGCCAAGTCTTTGTCGGCGACGCGTTCGAACAGGCGGCGGGCGAAGCCGGCGGCCTCCAAACCTTCGGCCTGGTCTGGTGCTTCGGACCGGGTGCGCGCGGCAGCGCAGATGGCGTCGAGCCCGTAAACCCGCTGACTGGACGCCGTCGCCATGGTGTTTTTCCTCGTTCTGCGTGGCTTTCGCGTGAGCCGGCGCGGGCCCGGGAGTGTACGCCGCTCTGTGACGGCATGAAGACATTGAGTCGATAGCCGGAAAGTGCCCTTCGCATCGGAAGTTTTATGCAGTGCCTCCGCGCGATTTCGCCGAATTGGCGGCGATTCTGTTGGAGGCCCAAGGATTCCGTGGCAAAGCGCGTTTTGTTCTCATAAGATGCTGCAACTGCGAAGGTTCGCAGACGGTCGAAAAACCCGATATCTCAAACTTATTTTCCATAGTCTTTTCAGTGAGTTAATCATCCATTCTTGAGATTCACACGCGGGGAATAAAAATGGCGATGACAGGGCGGACAGGTGCCGTATCATCTACTGATAGTGGGACGGCCTAGACCGCTCCCTATATCTAGCTGTCTTCCACATGTTGTTTTATCCACAACTGTGGACAAGAAGAATACGGGAGCTGCCAAGTGTTTGATGTTGTTCAGGTTCGCAGCGGTGCGCGTGTTGTTACCGATCCCTCTCGGGACTCCCGCCTGACCGCCTTCGGCAAAGCCACCCTCTCCGACCGCTACCTCCTGCCCGGCGAAAGCTATCAGGACATGTTCGCCCGCGTGGCCTCGGCTTATGCCGACGACGAGGCCCATGCCCAGCGGATTTATGATTATATTTCAAATCTTTGGTTCATGCCGGCGACGCCCGTGCTGTCCAATGGCGGCACCAAGCGCGGCCTGCCGATCTCGTGCTTCCTGAACGAGGCTTCTGATTCGCTCGACGGCATTCTGGGTCTCTGGAACGAAAACGTCTGGCTGGCAGCCCGGGGCGGCGGAATCGGCTCCTATTGGGGCAATCTGCGCTCGATCGGCGAAAAGGTCGGCATGAACGGCAAGACCTCCGGCGTGGTGCCCTTCATCCGCGTCATGGACTCGCTGACCCTGGCCATTTCCCAGGGCTCGCTGCGCCGTGGCTCGGCCGCCGTCTATCTGCCGGTCAGCCATCCTGAGATTGAGGAATTCATCGAGATCCGCCGCCCGACCGGTGGCGATCCCAACCGCAAGGCGCTCAACCTGCACCACGGCCTTCTCATCTCCGACGCCTTCATGCGCGCGGTCGAGAATGACGAGGAGTGGGGCCTGACCAGCCCGAAGGACGGCGCCGTGCTGCGCAAGGTCTCGGCCCGGGCGCTGTGGATCCGTATTCTCACCGCTCGCGTCGAGACCGGCGAGCCCTACCTGATTTTCGTCGATCACGTGAACAAGGCGATGCCCGAGCATCACAAGATGGCCGGGCTCTCGGTCAAGACCTCGAACCTGTGCAGCGAGATCACGCTGCCGACCGGCGTCGACCATCACGGCAAGCAGCGCACCGCCGTCTGCTGCCTGTCGTCGCTCAATGTCGAGAGCTACCTCGAGTGGCACGAGCATCCGACCTTCATCGAGGACGTCATGCGCTTCCTCGACAATGTACTGCAGGCGTTCATCGACGATGCCGGCACCGACTTCGCCAAGGCGACCTATGCCGCCATGCGCGAGCGCTCGGTCGGCCTCGGCGTCATGGGCTTCCATTCGTTCCTGCAGCAGAACAACATCCCGCTCGAATCGGTGATGGCCAAGGTGTGGAACAAGAAGATGTTCAAGCACATCCGCGGCCAATGCGACGAGGCGTCGAAGACGCTGGCCAAGGAACGCGGCGCCTGCCCGGACGCCGCCGACTTCGGCTTCGAGGAGCGCTTCTCCAACAAGCTCGCCATCGCCCCCACCGCCTCGATCTCGATCATCTGCGGCGGCGCCTCGCCTGGCATCGAGCCGTCGGCGGCCAACGTCTACAATCACAAGACGCTGTCGGGCTCTTTCGTGGTGCGCAATCCTTATCTCGAGAAGCTGCTCGAGCAGAAGGGTCGCAACGACGAGGACACCTGGACCTCGGTCACGACCAACCAGGGCTCGGTGCGCGACCTTGACTGCCTCGACGACCACGAGAAGGCCGTCTTCAAGACCGCCTTCGAGATCGACCAGCGCTGGCTGGTGGAGCATGCCGCCGACCGCACGCCCTATATCTGCCAGAGCCAGTCGCTCAACATTTTCCTGCCGGCCGACGTGCACAAGCGCGACCTGCACCAGATCCATATGATGGCGTGGAAGCGCGGCGTGAAGAGCCTCTACTACTGCCGCTCGCTCTCCATCCAGCGCGCCGAAGCCGTCTCCAGCGATGCCATGACCGGCCAGCTCGGCGACCAGGCGCTCACCACCTTCAAGACCGATGGCGATGGACCGGCGCAAGCGCCCTTCGCCGGAACGCCGATCAGCGAAACCAACAATTACGAAGAGTGCCTCAGCTGCCAATAGGCGGATGACGCGGCACTTCTCAGGTCAAGAATTCAGGTCAAGTCATGTCTCTCCTCGACTCCAAGCCGATCTACAAGCCGTTCAAGTATCCCTGGGCCTATGATGCGTGGCTGACGCAGCAGCGCATCCATTGGCTGCCCGAGGAAGTGCCGCTGGCCGACGACGTCAAGGATTGGCGCAACAAGCTCACCGACAGCGAGCGCAATCTGCTGACGCAGATTTTCCGCTTCTTCACGCAAGCCGATGTCGAGGTGAACAACTGCTACATGAAGCACTATTCGCGGGTCTTCAAACCCACGGAAGTGCAGATGATGCTGGCTGCCTTCTCGTCGATGGAGACGGTGCATGTCGCCGCCTACAGCCATCTGCTCGACACCATCGGCATGCCGGAATCGGAGTACTCGGTCTTCCTCACCGTCAAGGAGATGAAGGACAAGTACGACTACATGCAGAACTTCAACGTCGACTCGAAGGCCGATATCGCCAAGACCCTGGCCGTGTTCGGCGCCTTCACCGAAGGCCTGCAGCTCTTCGCCAGCTTCGCCATGCTGATGAACTTCCCGCGCTTCAACAAGATGAAGGGCATGGGCCAGATCGTGACCTGGTCGGTGCGCGACGAGACGCTGCACTGCAATTCGATCATCCGCCTGTTCCGCACCTTCATCCAGGAAAACCCCGAAGTCTGGACCGAGGCCCTGCAGCGCGAGATCTACGTCGCCTGTTCGACCATCGTCGACCACGAGGACGCCTTCATCGATCTCGCCTTCGAGATGGGCGGCATCGAGGGCATGACCGCGACCGACGTGAAGCGCTATATCCGCTTCATCGCCGACCGCCGCCTGCAGCAGCTGACGCTGCAGCCGATCTACCGCAGCGACGCCAAGAACCCGCTGCCGTGGATGGACCAGATGCTCAACGCCATCGAGCACACCAACTTCTTCGAGAATCGTTCGACCGAGTATTCCAAGGCCTCGACCAAGGGCTCCTGGGAAGAGGCTTTCGCCTAGCCAGCCCGCTTGGCGGCTTCGAAGGCCGCCAGTCGCTCGATGAATTTGCCGTTGCCCGTTCCCGACTGGGCAACGAAGGGCGGCACCGGCAGCGTCCCGAAGAAATGACAGGCCACGCGATGGCTGGATTCCGCGCCAGGGGGGCCGGCGTCGCGCAGCTTCGGCTCCTCGCTCTTGCAGCGCGCCTGGGCATGCTGGCAGCGCGTGTGGAAGCGGCAGCCGGTGGGCGGATTGAAGGGGCTCGGCACATCGCCCGGCAGCATGATGCGCTTGCTGCGCAGGCTGGGATCGGGCTTGGGAATCGCCGAGAGCAGCGCCTGCGTATAGGGATGCAGCGGCCGGGCGTAGATCGTCTTCTTGTCGGCGATCTCGACCAGCTTGCCGAGATACATCACCGCGACGCGGTCGCTGATGTGCTTCACCACGGCGAGGTCGTGGGCGATGAACAGGTAGGAGAGGCCGAAGCGCTGCTGCAGGTTCTGCAGCAGGTTGACGATCTGGGCCTGGATCGAGACGTCGAGCGCCGACACGGGTTCGTCGCAGACGATCAGGTCGGGATTGACCGCGAGCGCGCGGGCGATGCCGATGCGCTGGCGCTGGCCACCGGAGAACTGGTGCGGATAGCGCCGTGCGTGCTCGGGCAGCAGGCCCACGACGTCGAGCAGCTCGCGCACGCGGGCGGCGCGCGAGGTGGTGTCGCCGATCTCGTGCACGCGCAGCGGCTCGAGCAGGATCTCGCCCACGGTCATGCGTGGATTGAGCGAGGCATAAGGATCCTGGAAGATGATCTGCATGTGCCGGCGCAGGCGGCGCAGGGCGCCCTTGTCGAGGGTGGCGATCTCCTCGCCCTTGAAGCGCACCGAGCCCGCCGTCGGGTCCATCAGGCGCAACACCAGGCGGCCCGTCGTCGACTTGCCGCAGCCCGATTCGCCCACCAGCGCCAAGGTCTCGCCGCGGGCGATCTCGAAGCTCACGTCCTCGACGGCGCGCACCAGGCCCACCAGCTTGCGGCGGATGACGCCGCGGCTCACCGGGAAATGCTTCACGAGGCCGTCGACCTGAAGAACGGGCGTTTCGCTCATGCGGCGACCCCGGCGCTCAACTCGACCGGGGCTTTCCAGCAGGCGACCTGATGGCCGGGGCCGATGTCGCGCAACGGCGGTGGCTCCTGGCGGCAGCGCCGGTCGGCGAAGGGGCAGCGCGGCGAGAAGCGGCAGCCGACGGGCTGGCGGTTGGCGCCGGGCACCGTGCCCTCGATGGTGGCGAGGCGCTCGCGCTCGACATCGAGGCGCGGGATCGAGCCCAGCAGGCCGATCGTATAGGGATGCTGCGGATCGGCGAATAGATCGGCCACCGGCGCGCTTTCGACGATCTGGCCGGCGTACATCACCAGCACCTCGTCGGCCACCTCGGCGATCACGCCGAGATCGTGGGTGATGATCAGCACGGCCATGCCAAGCCTGCGCTGCAACTCGGCCAGCAGCTCGAGGATTTGCGCCTGAATGGTGACGTCGAGCGCCGTGGTCGGCTCGTCGGCGATCAGCAGGGCCGGCTCGCAACTGAGCGCCATGGCGATCATGACGCGCTGGCGCATGCCGCCCGAGAGCCGGTGCGGGAAATCGTCAAAGCGCGCCGCTGCCGAGGGGATGCGCACCAACTCCAGCATTTCGATGGCGCGCGCCTTGGCGGCCTGTGGCGAGAGCTGCGTATGGGCCAGGATCGCTTCGACGATCTGCCGGCCGATGGTGTGCACCGGGTTGAGGCTCGTCATCGGCTCCTGGAAGATCATCGACATCTTGCCGCCGCGCAGCAGCCGGCGTTCGTCGGCCGACAGCGTGAGCACGTCGCGGCCCTCGAACAGCACGGCATCAGCCTCGACGCGGCCGGGCGGGCTCGGCACCAGTCCCATGATCGAGAGCGAGGTCACGCTCTTGCCGCAGCCCGATTCGCCCACCAGCCCGACCGTGCGGCCGCGGCCGACGGTGAAGCTGATGCCGTCGACGGCGCGGAACAACCCGCGGTCGGTGTCGAAATGGGTGCGCAGGCCGCGGACGTCGAGAAGCGGTTCCATCAGAAGGAGTAGTCCAGGCCTTTGTAGAAGGTGTTCTGGTAGAGCATGTGCGGCCGCACACCCTTCAGTTTCTTCAGGCTGGTGGTGTACATGGCGATGTTCATCACCGGCATCCAGAGATGCTCCTCGGTGACGCGTTGCTGGGCCAGCGCATAGTACTTGCTGCGGTCGGCCTCGGTGATCGAGGCGCGGCCCATCTTCAGGTACTCGTCGGTCTTGGGGTCGTTCCAGTTCATGCGGTTGGGCGCCGGCATGTTCCTGGAATCGAAGTAGAAGTTCAGCAGGTCGCCCGACGAGATATAGGGAAACGTCACCGTCCAGAGCTCGTAGTCCTGCTTGGCCATCTCGGCCGGCGCGATGGTCGAGTCGTAGCCCACGATCTTCCAGTCGATGCCGATCTTGCGCATATAGCCCTGGATCGCTTCCGAGACGCGCGGGAAGTAGGAAACCTGGGTGAAGAGCACGCGCGGCGCCAGCTTGACGCCGTCCTTCTCTCGGATGCCGTCGCTGCCGACCTTCCAGCCCGCCTCGTCGAGCAGCTTCTTGGCCCGCTCGGCGCCTTCCTTGATCAGGCCCTTGGTGCTCTCGGCGAAGTCGAGCGCCTTGGGATCGATGAAGGTATAGGCCGGCGTCGCATTGCCCAGCATGATGCCCTTGACGATATCGGCGCGGTTGATGGCGATGTTCATCGCCTCGCGCACGCGCTTGTCGGCCACCATCGGCCGCGTCGCCTTGTAGCCGTAGTACATGAGCTGGAAGTTGGGCTGCGCCTCCTGGACGTTGAGATTGGGCGCGGCCTTGACCTGCTGGATGAACTGCAGGGGGATCTGGTGGGTGACGTCGAACTGGCCCGCCATCATCGCCGCCACGCGGCTCGAATCTTCCGGCACAATCTTGATCACGAGCTTCTCGAACTTCACCGGGCCCTTGTTGGCGTACATCGACGGGCCCCATTTATAGGCGTCGTGGCGCTTCAGCACGATCTGGGTGCGCGGCTGCCACGACTCGAAGCACCACGGGCCGGTGCCATCGATCGACTTGGTGCCGTAATCCTTGCCCAGCGACTCAACGCTTTCCTTGTTGTGGATCGCCGTCGTGAACATGGTGAGCTGCAGCAGCAGATCGGCGAAGGGCTCGTTGAGTTCGTATTCGACGGTATAGGGGTCGGGCGCGCGCAGCTCCTTGATGTTGCCGGCGCGCCAGGCGAGCGGTGCCTTGAGTTCGGCGCTGGTCAGCCGCTTGAAGGAATAGAGAACGTCCTCGGCGGTGAATTTCTTGCCGCTGCAGAACGAGACATCGTCGCGCAGCTTGAAGGTGTAGAGCTTGCCGTCCGGAGTAACGGTCCACGATTTGGCGAGGTAGGGGATGGCGGTCTTGCCGTCCCAATCCATCGCCACCAGCGTGTCCTGGAACATGTTGACGATGTCGGAGGTCGGCGACCAGGTCGTGCGCTGGCCGTCATAATGCGGCGCATCGAGCGACTTCATCATGTTGAGGGTCTGCGCCTGGCCGATCGACACGCCGCTCATCACGCACACCGCCGCAGCGGCGGCTTTCAACGCTCGGAACATGTTTCTTCCCCGCTCAGTAAGAGGCGTCCAGGCCCTTGTAGAATGTGTTCTGGTAGATCATGTGCGGGCGCATGCCCTTCAATTTCTTGGTCGTCACCTGGTGCATGTTGATGTTGAGCACCGGTATCCAGAGATGCTCGCGCATGACCTGCTGCTGCACGAGCGCGTAGTTCTTCGTGCGGTCCTCGGGCGTCAGGGCGGCGCGGCCCAGCTTCAACCATTCGTCGGTCTGGGCGTTCTTCCAGTTCATCCGGTTGGGCGTCGGGATGTTGGCCGAGTCGAAATAGATGTTCATCAGGTCGCCGGCCGAGAGATAGGGCACCGTGACCGACCAGATCTCGTAGTCCTGCTCGGCCATCTTCACCGGCGCGATGGTCGAGTCCCAGGGCTGCAGCTGCCAGTGCACGCCGATCTTGCGCAGATAACCCTGGATCGCCTCGGCGACACGGGCCGAATTGGCGTTGGCCGTGTAGTAGACCTTGGGGGCGAGCTTGACGCCGTCCTTCTCGCGGACGCCGTCGGCGCCGGGCTTCCAGCCGGCCTCGTCGAGCAGCTTCTTGGCCCGCTCGGCATCCTCCTTCACGATGCCCATGGTCTTGGCGTCGTGGTCGAGTGCGGCGGGATCGACGATGGTGAAGGCGGGATCGGCATTGCCCAGCAGGATGGCCTTGGCGATCTCGACGCGGTTGATGGCGATGCTCATCGCCTCGCGCACGCGCGGGTCCGAGACCATGGGCCGCGTCGTCTTGAAGCCGAAATAAAGCAGCTGGAAGTTGGGGTTGGCCTGCGCGACCGTCAACGACGGCGTGGCCTTGGCCTGGGCGATGAACTGCGAAGGGAACTGGTGGGTGACGTCGAACTGTCCGGCCATCATGGCGGCGACGCGGCTCGAATCCTCAGGCACGATCTTGATGACCAGCTTCTCGAACTTCACCGGGCCCTTGTTGTTGTACATCGAGGGGCCCCACTTGTAGGCATCGTGGCGTTTGAGCACGATCTGCGTGCGCGGCTGCCACGAGTCGAAGCACCACGGGCCAGTGCCGTCGGCGCTCTTGATGCCATAGTCCTTGCCAAGCGCTTCGACGCTTTCCTTGTTGTGGATCACGTTGGTGAACATGGTGAGCTGCAGCAGCAGCTCGGAGTAGGGCTCTTTTAGTTCGTACTCGACGGTGTAGGGATCGGGCGCGCGCAGTTCCTTGATGTCGCCGGCGCGCCAGGCATAGGGGCCCTTGATCTCGGGGCTCTTCAGCCGCTTGAATGAGTAGATCACATCCTCGGCGGTGAATTTCTTGCCGCTGCAGAACGACACATCGTCGCGCAGCTTGAAGGTGTAGGTCTTGCCGTCGGGGCTCACGGTCCACGACTTGGCGAGGTAGGGAATGGGTGTGCGGCCGTCCCAGTCGAGCGCCACCAGCGTGTCCTGGAACATGTTGACGATGTCGGACGTCGGCCCCCAGGTCGTGCGCTGCGCATCGTAATGCGGCGCGTCGATCGACTTCATCATGTTGAGGGTCTGGGCGCCGGCCGGCCCGGCGACGAACAACGCGAAAGCGGTGCAGAACAAAGCTCTGGTCATTGTTGCAGCCTCGGATCGAGGACGTCGCGGAAGGCGTCGCCCAGAAGGTTGGCGGCCAGCACGATCACGAAGATCGCCAGGCTGGGGATGGTGGCGATATGCGGCGCCATGAAGAGGAAGTCGCGGCCTTGGGCCGCCATCATGCCGAGCTCGGCGGTCGGCGGTTGCGCGCCCATGCCAAGGAAGCCGAGCGCCGAGCCGATCAATATGATTTGTCCGAAGCGCAGTGTCAGGAAGACGAAGATGGTCGAGATGCAGTTGAGCGTCAGGTAGCGCCAGATCAGCGCGCCGTCCGAGACGCCGACGGCGCGGCCAGCTTCCATGAATTCCTGGCCCATGACGCCGACGGCGGCGCCGCGCGCCACGCGGGCGACATCGGGCACGGTGGCGACCACCAGCGCGATCACCACGGCGGTGAGGCCGGCGCCGAAGATCGCCGCGACCGCGAGGCCGATCAGGATGGCGGGGAAGGCCAGCATCACGTCGACCAGCCGCATGATCCAGCCGTCGAGATGCGGGTAGTAGGCGGCCAGGATGCCGAGCACGCCACCCAGCGCGCCGCCGATCAGCACACCGACCAGCCCCAGCATCAGCGTGTTGCGCGTACCGAAGATGATGCGGCTCAGGATATCGCGGCCGGTATTGTCGGTGCCCAGCCAGTTCACCTCGTTGGGCGGCTGCATCACCTTGGTGAGGTCGGTCAGGTAGGGATCGAAGGGAGCGATCCATGGTGCCAGGATCGCCGCCAGCACGATGACGGTGAGCAGCAGCGCCGCCACCGAAGCGACGCGGTCGCGCGCCAGGCGGCGCAGCAGGCCGGAACGGGCGAAGGCGCCGTCCTCGGCATCGGCGACATGATCGATCGGGTCGAGGGTGTCGACGGTCATCGGCGCTGCACCCGGGGATCGAGATAGACGTAGAGCACGTCGACCAGCAGGTTGATAGACAGGAAGGCGATGGCCAGGATCATGATGGCGCCCTGTGCCGTCGGAAAATCGCTCGAGACGATGGCGCCGACGGCCAGCCGGCCGACGCCGGGCCAGGAGAACATGGTTTCCGTCACCACGGCGCCGCCCAGCAGGAAGGCGGCCTGCAGGCCGATCAGCGTGACCACCGGGATCATGGCGTTGCGCAGCGCGTGATGGACGATGACCACCGTCTCGCGCAGGCCCTTGGCGCGGGCGGTGCGCACGAAGTCGGCGCCCAGCACTTCCAGCACGGCGGTGCGGGTGAGCCGCGCGATCGGCCCGATCAGCACGGCGCCCAGGGTCGCTGCCGGCAGGATCAGGCTCGGCAGGCCGCCATCCCAGACCGGGCCGGTGCGGCCGGTGAAAGGCAGCATCGCCCATTTGAAGCCGACATACTGGATCAGGATCAGGCCGATGAAGAACACCGGCATGGAAACGCCGGCGACCGAGCAGGCCATGATGACACGATCGGCGATACGGCCGCGGTTGACCGCGGCCAGTGTGCCCAGCGCCAAGCCGCAGGGCACGGCGATCAGCATGCCGCCCAGCATCAGCTCGACAGTCGGGCCGATGGTCATCGCCAGTTCCTCGCTCACCATCTTGTTGGAGATGATCGAGCGGCCGAGATCGCCGCGCAGGACGCGAAGGATATATTCGAAGAACTGCACGGGGATCGGCCGGTCGAGGCCGAGCTCGAGGCGGATGGCGGCGATGGTCTCGGCCTTGGCGTCGGGACCGGCGATGATCATCGCCGGATCGGCCGGAACGACCTGCAAGAGGCAAAAGCACAGGAAGAGGACCCCGAGCAAGGCGGGGAACGAGATCAGCAAACGATGGACAATCTGTCGACCCATGCGCCGCCCTCGGACCTGTTGGGCCATGAGGGAACGTCGCCGGCTAAGCCGACGTTTTGCAGTTTCCTCCCTGGCAGCCGCGCTTCGTCCGACGTGCGCGGCCTTTGATTATGCAGTGATACTGACACACGCTTCGCGTGCCGTCACGCCCAGCCGCCGGCATGAGGCAGCACGTGGCCGGTGATGAAGCCGGCGCCATCGGAGCAGAGGAAGCAAACGGCCGATCCCAACTCGTCGGGCTTGCCAAGCCGGCCCATCGGAATCTGCGACACCATCTTGGACATCGCCTCCTTGTTGGCGAGCAGGGCCGGCGGAAAGTAGTCGGGGTTCTCGACGTAGTTCGAGCCCACGGCATTCACCGTGATGCCGTCGCGGCCCAGTTCCTTGGCCAGCGACGAGACCAGGCCATTGGCGGCGGCACGTGCAGACACATACGGCGCGTAGTTCGCGATGCCGCGCAGCGGGGCGGCCGAAGAGACGAAGACGATCCGGCCGTGCTTGCGCTTGCGCATCGACGGCGCCACCAGTTGGGCAAGGCGAAAGGGCGCCACCGCCATGGTCTCCAGTGCGTCGCGATAGTCCTCCAGGCGCGCCTCGGCCAGTGGCGCGCGCAACGCCGGATAGGCGTCGTTGTTGACCAGCGCGTCGATATGCCCGGATCGCTTGAGGGCGGCATCGACCAGCGCCGCCGGATCGGCGGCCGCCAGCGCATGGGCGCCGGGGAACTTGTTTTCATAGGCGTGGCGCGCGCTGGGCGTCTCGAAGGAGGGATCGTGGGCCAGAACGGTGGCGTCCTGGGTGAGCGCAACGGCCGTTGTTGCGTGGCCAGCGAACTTTTCGACGTTGGTGATCAGGATCACCCGGCCTTTCAGCAGCATGGCGTTTCCCCTAAGTTGCGGCTCATGAGCGATACCCTCAAAGATATCCAGGGCGATCCTAGCGAAAAGGCCTCCTTCGGCTACCGCGACGTTCCTGCTGCCGAAAAGGCCGGCATGGTCCGTCAGGTCTTCGAGAGCGTGGCGCCGAAATACGACCTGATGAACGACCTGATGTCGGGTGGCGTCCACCGGCTGTGGAAGGACGCCGCCATCGATGTCCTCAATCCCAAGCCGGGCGAGCGTTTCCTCGACGTGGCCGGCGGTACCGGCGACGTCGCCTTCCGCATCCATCGCCGGCAGGGTGACCGGCCCGACGTCTCGGTTTGTGACATCAACCCGGCCATGCTGGAAGTCGGCCGCGAGCGCGCCGTCGACCGTGGAATGTTGGCTGGCCTCACCTGGACCACGGGCGACGCGGAAAGTCTGCCGTTCCCCGATCGCTCCTTCGACGGCTACACCATCGCCTTTGGACTGCGCAACGTCACCGACATCGACAAGGCGCTGCGCGAGGCTTGGCGCGTGCTGAAGCCGGGCGGGCGCTTCCTCTGTCTCGAATTCAGCCGCGTGACCTCGCGGCCGCTGGCCAAGGTCTACGACGCCTATTCCGAGCGGGCGCTGCCGTTCTTCGGCAAGCTGATCGCCAAGGATGCCGAGTCCTACCGTTACCTGCACGAGAGCATTCGGCGGTTTCCGCCGCAGCCCGAGCTGGCCGACCGCATGCGTGACGCCGGCTTCGCCAATGTGGCGTGGCGCGACATGACGCTGGGCGTCGTGGCGCTGCACAGCGGCTGGCGCGTCTAGCGGCAGGAAGAAGAGCAAACCCATGCTGCGCGCGCTGCGCAATTCCTGGCGGCTTCTCAGGCTCGCGATCAGTCTTGCGCGGCACGACGCGCTGTTTCCGCTTGAGACGCTGGGCATCTCACCGGCGCTGATCGGCTGGGCGCGCCTATGGGCGCGGCTGTTTTCGTGGCGGCGCGATACGAGGCGGCCCGGCGAGCGGCTGGCGGCGGCGCTGACCGAGATGGGTCCGTCCTTCATCAAGCTGGGCCAGGCGCTGTCGACGCGCGCCGATCTCCTGAGCGAAGGCGTTGCCGCCGACCTCGCGCGCCTGCAGGACCATCTGCCGCCGTTCCCGGTCGCCGAGGCGCGCAGCACCATCGAGGCCGAACTCGGACGGCCGCTCGATGAACTCTACACCCATTTCGACGACACCCCGGTCGCGGCGGCCTCGATCGCCCAGGTGCATTTCGCCACCACGACCGACGGCCGCGACGTCGCGGTCAAGGTTCTGCGGCCCGGCATCGAGCAGGCCTTCGAACGCGATCTCGATCTTTTCTATTGGATGGCCGAACTGGTCGAGCACACGCAACCGCGCTTCCGCCGTCTCAAGCCCGTCGAATCGGTGCGCGCCTTCGCCGAGATCACGCGCGTTGAGATGGACCTGCGCATGGAAGCGGCGGCGGCCGAGGAACTGGGTGAGAATTTCGCCGACGATCCGACCTATCGCGCGCCGACCATCGACTGGGACCGCACGGCGCGCCGCGTCCTGACGCAGGAGCGCGTCGTCGGCACGCCCATCGGCGACCGCGAGTCGATCGTGGCGGCCGGCCACGATCCCGATGCCGTCATGAAGAAATGCGCCGAGGCGTTTTTCTATCAGGTGTTCCGCGACGGCTTCTTCCATGCCGACATGCATGGCGGCAACGCCTTCGTCGATACCGAGGGCCGCATCGTGCCGGTCGATTTCGGCATCATGGGCCGCGTCGACGAGGACACGCGCGGCTATCTCGCCGAGCTGCTGGTGGCTTTCCTGCGGCGCGACTACCGCGCCGTGGCCGAGGTGCAGTTTCGCGCCGGCTACGTGCCGGCCGACCAGTCGGTCGAGATTTTCGCCCAGGCCTGCCGCTCGATCGGCGAGCCGATCTTCGGCAAGCCCAGTCACGACATCTCCATCGCCCGCCTGCTGGCGCAGCTGCTGCGCGTCACCGAGCAGTTCGAGATGGCGGTGCAGCCGCAGCTCCTGCTGCTGCAGAAGACCATGCTGATGGCCGAGGGCATGGGCACCAAGCTCAACCCCACGGTCAATATCTGGGAGTTGGCGCAGCCCCTGATCGAGGACTGGATGCGCAGCCATTTCGGCCCGCGCGCCACCATCGGCCGCGCCACCGAGGACCTCGTGCAGGGCCTGCGCCGCCTGCCGCGCCTGATCGACAGCCTGCACCTGATCGCCGAACGCGAACGCCTGGCCGCCGAGCGCGCCGCGGCAGCCCCGCCAGCCCGCAGTTGGCCGCGCATCGGCACGGCGGAGATACTGGCGCTGGCCGCCGTCATCATCGCCCTGGCGGCCTGGTGGCACAGGTGACGGCTCTCCCATGACCGGCGGCGAGATCGCCTTCGGTCTGGCGGTTTTTCTGTTCGCCGGTGTGATCAAGGGGCTGGTCGGCCTCGGCCTGCCGACCATCGTCATTGCGCTCTCCAGCCTGGTGCTGCCGCTGCCCGAGGCGATCGCGCTGATCGCCTTTCCGTCCATCTTCAGCAACGTCTGGCAGGCTGCCGTCGGTGGCCATTTCAGGGCGATCGTGAAGCGGCAATGGCCGCTGGTCGTGCCGCTGATGATCGTGCTTTATGTCACCATGTGGCAGGTCGGCCAAAAAGGGCCGGGCTGGGCCTTCCTGGTGCTGGGCGCAGTGCTGATCGCCTATAGCAGCATGGGCCTGCTGCGCATCCGGCTGCACGTAACGCCCGATATTGAGCGACCGCTGGCGCCGGTCATCGGCATCGCCTCGGGCTTTGTCGCAGGCCTCGTCGGCGTGCCGATCATCCCGCTGATGCCCTATCTGCAGGCCCTCGACATCAAGCCGTCGGAAGTGGTCCAGAGCCTGGGCATCGTGCTCTGTGCCACCTCGCTGGTGCTCACCGCCTCGCTGTTCAATTTCGGCCTGCTCGACGGGCAGCGCAGTCTGGTGTCGCTGGCCGCGGTGGTGCCGTCGCTGGCTGGCATGTGGCTCGGCCAGAAAATCCGCAACCGGCTGTCGATCGAGCAGTTCCGGCTGGCCGTCTTCGGCGCCCTGCTGCTGATGGGCCTCTATACTGTTGCCAGCCGGCTCTTGTGATAGTCTTTCCGCCATGCTGAGCGGCAAACGTATCCTCCTGATCGTCGCGGGCGGCATCGCCGCCTTCAAGTCGCTGGAACTGATCCGGCTGCTGCGCGGACAAGGCGCGTCCGTGCGCTGCGTGCTGACCGAGGCGGGCGCCAGGTTCGTTACCCCATTGTCGCTGCAAGCCCTCTCCGAAGACCGCGTCTATTCCGATATGTTCTCGCTGACCGACGAAAGCGAGATGGGCCATATCCAGCTTTCACGCGATGCCGACATTCTTGTCGTGGCGCCGGGCACGGCGAATATCCTCGCGCGCATGGCCGGTGGCCTGGCCGACGATCTTGCCTCCACGGTTCTGCTCGCCACCGACAAGCCTGTGCTGGTGGCGCCGGCGATGAACGTACGCATGTGGACGCACGCCGCCACCGTCGAGAATGTCGAGACGCTGCGCCGCAGAGGCGTGCATTTCATCGGCCCCAATGACGGCGCCATGGCCTGCAATGAGCACGGCCCCGGCCGCATGTCGGAGCCGGCGGAAATTCTTGCCGCCATCGACGATCTTCTCGGCGCGAGCAAGGCGCTGGCGGGCAAGAAGGCGTTGGTGACCAGCGGGCCGACGCGCGAGGCGCTCGATCCGGTGCGCTACATTTCAAACCATTCCTCGGGCCGGCAAGGGCACGCCATTGCTGCTGCGCTGGCGCGTCTTGGCGCCGAGGTGACGTTGGTCAGCGGGCCGGTGTCGCTCGCCGATCCGCCGGGCCTGCGCACCGTGCATGTCGATTCGGCTGACCAGATGCTGGCGGCGTGTCAGGCTGCCGGTACCGTCGATGTGGCGATCTTTGCCGCTGCCGTGGCCGACTGGAAAGCTGCCGAGGCCGCTGCGTCGAAGATCAAGAAGAAGGCAGGTGCGGCGCCGCCGTCGCTGGCGCTGGTGGCCAATCCCGACATCCTGGCCACGATCTCGCGGCCCGGCCCGAAGAGGCCGGCGCTGGTCATCGGCTTTGCCGCCGAAACCGACAATCTGGTGGCCAATGCCACGGCCAAACTCGCGTCGAAAGGCTGCGACTGGATCGTGGCAAACGATGTCTCCGCCGCCTCCGGTACTTTTGGCGGGGCGCGCAACACAGTGCATCTAGTGACGGCCAAAGGCGTCGAAGACTGGCCGACGCTGGCCAAGGAGCAGGTGGCCGAACGTCTGGCCCTGCGCATCTCCGGCCATCTGGGGCAACCCCGCCCCGCTCGAGCAGCAGAGTAGACCAAAGTATGATCGGAACGGAGACTGTCGCCATTCAAGTCGTGCGCCTGCCGCATGGGCTCGACCTGCCGCTGCCCGATTACGCGACAGCCGCCGCCGCCGGCGCCGATCTGGTGGCGGCGATCTCGGCCGATGTGACCCTGGGCTCGCTGGAGCGGCGGATCGTGCCAACCGGCATTTCGATCTCCCTGCCGGTCGGATTCGAGGCCCAGATCCGCCCCCGTTCGGGCCTCGCTGCCAAGAATGGCGTCACTGTCGCCAATGCCCCCGGTACCATCGACGCGGATTACCGCGGCGAGATCGGCGTCATTCTTGTTAACCTCTCCAAGGAGCCCTTCACCGTCACCCGCGGCATGCGAATTGCACAGTTGGTGGTGGCGAGACATGCCCGGGCGGTGTGGCAGGAAGTGACCAAGCTGGACGATACGGCACGTGGCGCCGGCGGCTTTGGATCCACCGGCGTTACGACAGGTCGCGTGCAATCGCCGTAGGAGACGGCTGCAGGAGATTTGGGGGATGCCTCAACTGAGCAAGAAGACCATGTTCGCGATCGAAGCGGTGCTCGACGTGGCCTTTCATGCCGGCGACGGTCCCGTGCGCAGCGGCGACATCACCGCACGCCAGCGCATTCCCAAGCGCTATCTCGAACAGGTTCTGCAGCATCTGGTGCGCGCCGGTATTCTTGCCGGCAAGCGCGGCCCGCGCGGCGGCTATCGCCTCGGCCGCGACCGCAAGACCATCACCCTGGGCGAGGTCGTGCGCGTCGTGCGCAATCTCGAGGCCGAGACTGAAAACGAATCCAACGATCTCTCGGTCGGCTCACCGCTCGCCCATGAAGTGGTGTGGCCGATGTGGGAGAACCTGCGTGACGAGATGATGTCGCGCCTCGACCTCATCAGCATCGACGATCTCTGCGAACGTGCCCTTTCCAAGGGTCTGCATGTCGAGCCCAAGCCTCGCTCGAACGCGCTGAGCGCCTGACGTAAGGTGACGGCAACGCCGTCATCCCGACCGGAGCGAAGCGGAGTGGAGGGATCCCTCTTGTCATAGGCACAAGAGAGATCCCTCCACTTCGCTTCACTGCGTTCAGCTCCGGTCGGGATGACGGTGGTGTTTTAGAACCACGGGAAGGAAACGATCATGGCCAAGAAGACAACCGCGAAGGCAAAGCCTGCGCCGCGCAACAAGAAGCTGTTCGATGCCGGCATGAAGGTGCGCAAGCAGGTGCTGGGCGGCAAATATGTCGATGCCTCGATGGCCGGCGCCGACGACTTCATGATGGCCTTCCAGGAAATCACCACCGAATACTGCTGGGGTTATGTCTGGTCGCGGCCGGGCCTGCCCAAGAAGACGCGCTCGATGCTCAACCTCGCCATGCTGGCGGCGATGAATCGCGGGCCCGAACTCCGGCTGCATATCAACGGCGCGCTGAACAACGGCCTGACGAAAGAGGAGATCAAGGAGATCTTCCTGCAGGTCGGCATCTATGCCGGGATACCCGCCTGCCTAGACGCCTTCAAGACGGCCAAAGACGTCTTCAAGGATCGCGGCATCTAGTCGATGCCCGCGATCCGGCCGGCGCGGGCGGATGAGGCGGCTAGCCTCACCGCGCTCTGCGTTAGGTCGAAGGCGCATTGGGGTTACGACGCCGAATTCATGCAGGGAAGTGCCGCGACGCTCGTCGTGCGCGCCGAGGATATCGTGGCCGGCCGCGTACTGGTCGCAATCGATGTCGACGACGTACTTGTCGCGGTGGCCTGCGTCGTGCCCGAGGGCGAGACCGCTGATCTCGACCTGCTCTTCGTCGATCCACCGGCCATCGGTGGCGGTGCGGGCCGCGCGTTGTTCGCAGCCTCGGTCGAGCTGGCGAGATCGCTCGGCGCCCGGACCCTGACCATCCTCGCCGATCCCCATGCCGCGGGCTTCTACGAGCGCGTCGGCGCCCTCTTCATGCGAAACGCGCCGTCCGATGCCATTCCCGGCCGCGTCCTGCCGCTCTATGAATACGACCTCACCCGTTCAGGACCAAAATCATGACCGCTCCCGCTCTCGCGCCGCCCGCCACCATCGCTTTCCTCGGTCTCGGCAAGATGGGCCGCCCGATGGCGGCGCGCCTCGTCGAGGCGGGCTTCAAGCTGCGCGTCTATGACGTCTCGCAGAAGGCCGTGTCGGACTTCGTCGGCACCTATACCTCGGCGCTGGCGACGGCCTCGCCGAAGGCGGCGGCCCAGGGTGCGGATGCCCTGATCACCATGCTGCCCGACGGCAAGATCGTGCGGCAGGCACTGATCGATGGCGCCAATCCGGCGAAGGACGGCCTCACGCCGGGAGCACTTGTGCTCGACATGAGTTCCTCCAATCCCGTCGACACGCAGAATCTCTCGCGCGATCTCGCAACGCTCGGCATCGCCTTGATCGATGCGCCGGTTTCGGGCGGCGTGAAGCGCGCGGTCGATGGTTCGCTGGCGATCATCGTCGGCGGCAGTGCTGCCGATCTCGAACGGGCGCGGCCGGCGCTGGGTGCCATGGGCAAGAACATCATCCTTTGCGGCCCGGCCGGTGCAGGCCATGCGCTGAAGGCGCTCAACAACTTCCTTTCGGCTTCCGGTCTGGTGGCGATGTGCGAGGCGCTGGTCGTCGGTGAGAGCTTCGGCCTCGATCCCGGCACCATGGTCGATGTCTTCAACAGCTCGACCGGCAAGAGCAACGCCACTGAGGTGAAGGGCCGCCAGTTCGTCGTCTCCAGGACCTTTGCCTCGGGCTTCACCACCGGCCTGATGGCCAAGGACCTGCGCACTGCCGGCGATGTCGCCAAGCACCTCAAGGTCCATGTGCCGATGCTGGAGCAGGCTATGGCCTATTGGACGGCGGCCGGCGGCAAGCTCGGCGCCGGCGCCGACCACACCGAGATCTTCCGCTACGCCGAGATGCTGGCGGAGGAGGACTGACGGCGGAGGGGATGACCGCCAGCCTCGGCCCTTATGGCGAGTAGGGCCTTTGACAGTCCGCACCCGCGGCTGTAAATAAGCGTCTCCTCAGGGTCCCTGGCGCCGCCGCCCGGCGGTGATCGACGGGACCCATCCAAGACGCTACAGCGCTGATTTTCCAAGGATTTCGACCGCTGCGGTCGGGCCAAGCGCGTGCGTCGATTTCCAGAACGATTGAAGAAATGAACCTCCAGGACCTCAAGAAAAAGAAGCCCCCCGAACTGCTGGCCTTCGCCGAAGAGCAGGGCGTTGAAGGCGCCGCCTCAATGCGCCGCCAGGAGTTGATGTTCGCCATCCTCCAGCGCCTCGCCGCCGCCGACCAGGCGATCTTCGGCGTCGGCACCATCGAAGTGCTGCCCGACGGCTTCGGCTACCTGCGATCGATGGAAGCCAACTACCTTCCCGGCGCCGACGACATCTACATCAGCCCGCTGCAGGTGCGTAAGTTCAGCCTGCGCACCGGCGACACGGTCGAAGGCGAGATCCGCGCGCCCAAGGAAGGCGAGCGCTACTTCGCCATGGTGCAGATCACCAAGATCAACTTCGACGATCCCGATTCGTTGCGCCACCGCATCAACTTCGACAGCCTGACGCCGCTCTACCCCGACGAGAAGCTCAAGCTCGAGATGGACAGCCCGGCCGTTATGGCGCCGACGATCTCCGAGGAGCAGAGCAGCTCGCGCGCCACCTCGTCGGGCCGCGTCAGCACCGCTCGCCGCACCACCGGCACGCTTACCAAGAAGGTGACCAACACGCCGCAACAGCAGCTCGACATCTCGACCCGCGTCATCGATCTGATCGCCCCCATCGGCAAGGGCCAGCGTGCCCTGATCGTGTCGCCGCCGCGCACCGGCAAAACCGTGCTGCTGCAGAACATCGCGCATGCCATCACGGCCAATAATCCCGAAGTCTACCTGATGGTCCTCCTGGTCGACGAACGGCCGGAAGAAGTCACCGACATGCAGCGCACGGTGAAGGGCGAGGTCGTGAGTTCGACCTTCGACGAACCGGCGAGCCGCCATGTCGCTGTCGCCGAAATGGTCATCGAAAAGGCCAAGCGCCTGGTCGAGCACAAGAAGGACGTCGTGATCCTGCTCGATTCGATCACGCGCCTCGGTCGCGCCTACAACACCGTGGTGCCGAGCTCCGGCAAGGTGCTGACCGGCGGTGTCGACGCCAACGCGTTGCAACGCCCCAAACGCTTCTTTGGTGCCGCGCGCAACATCGAGGAGGGTGGCTCGCTCACCATCATCGCCACGGCGCTGATCGATACCGGCTCGCGCATGGACGAAGTCATCTTCGAGGAGTTCAAGGGCACCGGTAACTCGGAAATCATCCTCGACCGCAAGGTCTCCGACAAGCGCACCTTCCCTGCCATCGACATCACCAAGTCGGGCACCCGCAAGGAAGAGCTGCTTGTGGATCGTGCCACGCTGCAGAAGATGTGGGTGCTGCGCCGCATCCTCATGCCGATGGGCGCCGTCGATGCCATCGAGTTCCTGCTCGACAAGCTGCGCACCTCCAAGACGAACCAGGACTTCTTCGGGTCGATGAATCAGTAGAAGCCTAAGCGACGCTTAGGCCATGACTCTGGGTGGCATCACCAACCTCGACTATACCGTCCTGCTGTGCAGCAGGATGGCCGAGACGCGCGCCTTCTATCGCGACGTCATGAAGTTCCCCATCGAGACCGACCACGAGAAATGGGTCAGCTTCCGCGTCGGCGCCGCGCTTCTGACGCTGCGGTCGCGCGGCACCTGGAGCGTCTGCGACGATGGCAAGGCGGTGCCCGGCTCGGCGGCCGTCCAGCTTGCCTTCCGCGTGCCGCCGCCTGCGGTGGACGAATGCCATGCCGAGCTGGTCGCACGTGGTGTGCCCATCCTGAGAGGGCCGACCGATCTGCCGGACTGGCGCCACCGCACGCTGTTCTTCCGCGATCCCGAGGACAACATCATCGAGATCTACGCCGAGTACTAACTTAGGCGCGATCGCCGCTACGGGCAAAGACTGCGCTGGCATGAACGATGCGCTCGTCGCCCACCATCAGGTAGCAATTGGCGAAGGCGAGGCGCCCCCCGACCTTCTGGACATCGACATGGGCTTCGACCCAGTCGCCGATCTTGGCCGAGCCGGCGAAATCCGTCTTCACGCTGGCCGTCGTCAGCATCGGCGACGGTGTCTGGCTGCGCGTCGTGCGATAGCCCAGCGAGATGTCGCAGAGCGTCATCAGCAGCCCGCCATGGGCGATGCCGCGAGCATTGGCATGCTTAGGCTGGATGCGCAGGCCAACGACGAAAGTGCCATCGTCATTCTCGCGATAGAAGAACGGCCCGTTGTGATCGAGGAACGGGCTGCTGCGGAACAGCGGCTTGAAGCCGTCGGGCGGATTAGAGTCCATCTGCGCTGCTAAGCGCCGAGGTCGGCTGCCACGGCGCGGCGCTGTTCGGCGCTGACCTCGACGTCGGGGCCGAACCACGCCTTGAAGCCCAGACGGCCCTGGTGCAGCAGCATGCCCAAGCCGTCGATGCAGTGATGGCCGCGCGCGCGGGCGGCGGCGAGAAGGGGCGTTTCGAGCGGGACATAGACGATGTCGTCGACGGTGGCGGTCCGGGGCAGCCTGGCGAGATCGATGTCGAGCGGCGGCTGGCCCTTCATGCCGAGCGCGGTCGTGTTCACCAGCAACGTGGCACCGTCGAGCATCTGCGAGCGCTCGTCCCAGCGCTCGATGGCGATGCGGCGGCCATCCTTGGGCGTGAAGGCGAGGCCGAGCCTTGTCGCGCTGTCCTGCGTGCGGTTGAGCAGGCGCAATTCCGGCACGCCCGCATCGACCAAGGTGGCGACCACGGCGCGGGCGGCACCGCCGGCGCCCAGCACGACCACCGGGCCAGCCGTGGCCGACCAGCCGGGCGCGCCGGCCTTCAGCGCCGCCAGAAATCCGAAGCCGTCGCTGTTGCGGCCTTCGAGCGAGCCGTCGGGCCGCTTGATCACGGTGTTCACAGCACCAATGCGCGCTGCCAGCGGATCGATGTGATCGAGCAGTGGCATGATCTCGAGCTTGTGCGGCAGGGTGAGGTTGCAGCCGCGCGCAGTGGGCGTGCGGCGCAGGAAGGCCACCAGTTCCTCCAGCGCGGCGCGCCTGGGTTCGACAGGCAGGCGTCCGTAATGGCCGTCGATGTTCTTCTGCTTGAGCCAAAAGCCCTGCAGTGCCGGCGAGCGCGAATGTTCGACCGGCCAGCCGACGATGGCGGCAAACGGGCGCCCGCGCGCCTCGGCCAGCAGCGTGTCGTAGGCGCTCACGCGGCCTTCTCCGGCGGCGCTTCGAGGCCGATGCCGTGATTGGCGAGGAAGGAGAGCAGCGGCAGCAGCGGCAGGCCGAGAATGGTGAAGTAATCGCCATCGACCCGGCTGAAAAGATGCGCGCCGATGCTTTCGAGGCGATAGGCGCCGACCGATGTCAGCACAGTCTCGCCTGCCTGTGCCAGATAGGTGTCGAGGAAGCTCTCGGTGAAGGGCCGCATGGTGAGCCGTGCGCGCTCGCCCCAATGCCAGATGCGCTGGCCGCCGCGTGCCACGACGACGGAGGAGAAAAGCTCGTGCGTCTGGCCGCGCAACGCCAGCAGTTGCGTGCGGGCGGCGGCGAGGCTGGGCGGCTTGTCGAACATGCGACCGACGCAGGCGAGGGTCGAATCGGCGCCGACCACGAGGGCATCGGGATGCCGGGCGGAAACGTGGCGCGCCTTGAGCTCGGCCAGCGCCTCGGCCACGGCCTGTGGCGGCGAGCGCTCGGCCGCCATGCTGCGCTTGACCTCGTCCTCGTCGACGCCGGGCGGCACGATGTCGAAGGAGAGGCCGGCATCGGTCATGAGCTGGCGGCGCGATTCACTGATTGAGGCGAGGATGAGCGGTGGCATAACGCAATCTGAACTCTAGGCGGGTTCGAGGCGGTACAGTCCGCCGTCGTCGGTGTGGGTGACGAGGTAGATAAAGCCATCCGGCCCCTGACGCACGTCGCGAATATAGGGAAGCTGGTCGGCGATCAGCCGCTCCTCACCCAGCCAGCGCTCGCCATCGAGTTCGATGCGGAACAGGGCATAATTCGACAGCGCGCCGGTGAAAGCGGAGCCCTTCCAGGCGGGGAATTTGTCACCGGTATAGAAGCAAAGCCCGCTGGGCGAGATCGACGGCACCCAGAAGCGCACCGGATCTTCCATGCTAGGCAGGCTCTTGTTTGGCGTGATGATCGAGCCGTTGTAGTCGATGCCATGGCTGGCCAGCGGCCAGCCGTAATTGGCGCCCGGCTTCAGCAGGTTCAACTCGTCGCCGCCCTTGGGGCCGTGCTCCATCACCCACATGCGGCCGGTCTCGGGATGCAGGGCGAGGCCCTGCGGATTGCGATGGCCCCAGGTGAAGATTTCCGGCCGCGCATCGGATCGCCTGACGAAGGGATTGTCGGCGGGGATCGAACCGTCGTCCTTCAGGCGCACGACCTTGCCGCCGAGATCGTTGAGGTCCTGGGCGCGCTTCATCTGATAGCGCTCGCCCGCCGTCACATACATCAAGCCGGCGCGGTCGAAGGCGATACGCGAGCCGAAATGCAGGCCGCCCGAGGTCGGCGTGCCGGTGAAGATCGGCGTGACGTTGCGCAGGCCGCCCTCGGCCAGCTCGGCACGCGCCACAGTCGTGGCCGAGGCGCCGGAAGCCGGGCCGGCATAGGAGAGATAGAGCACCTGGTTGCGGGCAAAATCGGGATGCAGGCAGATATCGAGCAACCCGCCCTGGCCGCTGGCGATGACCTTGGGCAGGCCGCCCAGGCTCCGCGGGTAGAGCTGGCCATTGGCGAAGAGACGCAGGCGGCCCGGCCGCTCGGTGATCAGCAACCGGCCATCGGGCAGGAAGGCCATGCCCCAGGGCTGCTCCAGCCCGCGTGTCACCGTCACCAGCCGGTAGGTGGCTTTGGCGCTGCGCAGCCCGCTTTGGGCATGCGCGCTTGCCGGGACGGCGAGGACGGCGGCAGTCGAGGTGAGAAGCGTGCGTCGGCGCATGTCCCTTCTTAGCACCACTGGCGCACGGGAGGGCGGGCCTTATACTCCGCCCGAACTTTTACGAGGGAACCTCACATGTCCAAATCGATCCTGATGCGCGAGAACGGCGGACCGGAGAAAATGGTGCTGGAAGACGTCGAAGTTGGCGCGCCCGGCCCCGGCCAGGTCAAGATCAGGCACACCGCCATCGGCCTCAACTTCATCGACGTCTATACGCGCAGCGGCCTCTATGCGACGCCGATGCCGAACGCCGTGGGCCGCGAAGCGGCCGGCGTGATCATGGCCGTCGGTCCCAAGGTGAAGGGCTTCAAGAAGGGCGACCGCGTCGCCTATTGCGGCGTGCTGGGTGCGTATTGTCAGGAACGCCTGATGACGGTCGAGCAGCTCGTCAAGATTCCCAAGGGCGTGAGCGACGAGCAGGCCGCGGCCATCATGCTGAAGGGCATGACCGTCGAGTATCTCGTCGACCAAACCGCCAAGGCCTGGCTGAAGAAGGGCGACACCATCCTGTTCCATGCCGCCGCAGGCGGCGTCGGGTTGCTGTTCGGCCAATGGGCCAAGGCGCGTGGCTACAAGGTGATCGGCACCGTGTCGTCGCCGGAGAAGGCCGCTTTGGCCAAGAAGAACGGCTACAAGTGGGTGATCGACTATTCCAAGCAGGACGTTGTGGCCGAGGTGAAGAAGATCACCAAGGGCAAGGGCGTGCCGGTGGTGTTCGACGGCGTCGGCAAGGACACCTGGGCCGCCTCGCTCGACTGCCTGCAGCCGCGTGGTCTGCTGGCGTCGTTCGGCAATGCCTCGGGCCCGGTGCCGCCGCAGCCGATCGGCATCCTCAATGCCAAGGGCTCGCTCTACCTGACGCGACCCAGCCTCGGTGCCTATACGGCCACGCGGGCCGATCTCGAGGCCTCGGCCAAGTCGCTGTTCAAGATGGTCAGCAGCAAGAAGGTGAAGATCTCGATCGACCAGCGCTATCCACTGGGCGAAGCGGCGCAGTCGCATATCGACCTCGAAGGCCGCAAGACCACGGGCCAGACCATCCTGGTGCCGTAAGAGCGAGAGACGAAGATGGCCGGGGAAGAAGGCCGCGACCAGGTCACCGAGGTCACCTCGACCTCGTGGCTGGGGCGGATTGGGCAGTCGTTCGGCGGTGTCGTCTTCGGCTTCATCCTGATTGCCGTCTCGGGCGCGCTGCTGTTCTGGAACGAGGGGCGCGCGATCAACACCGCGCGTTCTCTCGACGAGGGCGCGGGGCTGGTGCAGACGGTATCGGCCGATCGCGCCGATCCGGCCAATGACGGCAAGCTGGTCCATGTCGTGGGAGCGCTCGCCGCCTCGGGGCCGCCTGTGGATGGCGAGTTCGGGCTGCGCAGCGAGGGCGGGTTGCGGCTCGTACGCCGCGTCGAGATGTTCCAGTGGACCGAGGAATCGGAGTCGAGGACAGAGAAGAAGCTGGGCGGCTCCGAAGAAAAGACCACGGTCTACAAATACGCCAAAGCCTGGACCGATCAGCCCGTCGACTCGGCCAAGTTCCGCGAGCGCAGCGGCCATGCCAATCCGCAGATGACCTACCGCACGCGCTCGACGCTGGCGCCGCAGCCCAGGCTCGGCGCTTACATCGTGCCCAATACCCTTCTGCAGGGCTTCGGCAGCCAGCAGGCGCTGGCGGCCACCGACGACCACGCGGCGGCGCTGCAGAGGCGTATCGGCAAGCCCGTCGCCGCGGTCGACGGCGTTCTCTATATCGGCCGCGATCCCGGCCAGCCGACGGTCGGCGACTACAGGATCTCCTTCATGGAAGTCCGCCTGCAGCCGGCCAGTATCGTGGCCCGTCAGGCAGGCTCGACCTTCGAGGCGTATCGCACCAAGGCCGGCGGCTCGGTCGAACTGATCGCGGCGGGGCAGGTGCCGGCGGCAAATATGTTCAAAGACGCGCAGGATGACAATCGCGCCTGGACCTGGTTGCTGCGGGCTGGCGGCTGCATCGCGATGTTCGTCGGCTTCAGCTTGATCCTGGGACCGCTCGGCGTTTTGGGCGATGTCATCCCGATCCTGGGCGACGTGATCCGCGCCGGCACCTTCCTGGTCGGCCTGCTTTGCACCGCGACGCTGGCGCCGGTGATCATCGCCATCGGCTGGCTGTGGTACCGGCCGGTCGTTGCCATCGGCACGCTGGTGATTGGAGGTATCGTCGTCTACGCGGTCGTCCGCATCGCTCGCCAGCGTGCGGCGCGACAGCTCGCGCCGGCTTAATGGTAATCGTCGGTCTCACCGGTTCCATCGGCATGGGCAAGTCGACGGCGGCCATCATGCTGCGGCGCATGGGCGTGCCGGTCTATGACGCCGACGCCGCCGTGCACGCATTGCAGGCGAAGAACGGCCTGGCGCTACCGCCCATCGAGGCGGCCTTTCCCGGCGTGGTGAAGGATGGCGTGCTCGACCGGCAAGCGCTGGGCGCGCGCGTCTTCGGCAACAAGGAGGCGCTGCGCCGTCTCGAAGCCATCGTTCATCCCATGGTCGGCCAGCGCCAGAAGGCCTTCCTCCGCCAGGCCGCCCGTCGCGGTGCGCCGTTGGTCGTGCTCGACATCCCGCTGCTCTTCGAGGGGCTGGGCGACCGCCGTGTCGATGCCACGCTGGTGGTGAGCGCGCCCAGCTTCCTGCAGCGTCGCCGCGTCATGGCCCGGCCCGGCATGACGGCGGAAAAACTCGACGGTATCCTGCGCCAGCAGGTCCCCGATTCGGTAAAGCGCCGCAAGGCCACCATCGTTATCCCCACCGGCCTTGGCCTGGCGCCAACCCGCGTCGCGCTGGAAAAAGCCGTGGCCACGCTGACAAAGCGGCGTGGGCGCTTCTGGCCGTCCAACCCGTGGCGCGAGAAATTCACAGTCCGGCTCGCGCGCGCCCGTCGCAAGTAGGCACGCTTCCGGGCTACAAGCCCCTATGCGTGAAATCGTCCTCGATACCGAAACCACGGGCCTCGACCCGCAGGCCGGGCACCGCGTCGTCGAAGTCGGCCTGATCGAGCTGTTCAACACGGTGGCGACAGGCACGAGCTTCCAGGCCTATTTCAACCCCGAGATGGCGATGCCGGCGGGCGCGCAGGATGTGCATGGCCTGAGCGACGAGTTCCTGTCCGACAAGCCCCTGTTCGCCGAACGTGCCGCCGAGATGATGGACTTCATCGGCGACGCGCAGCTGGTCATTCACAACGCGCAATTCGACCTCGGCTTCCTCAACGCCGAACTGGCGCGCGCCGGGCTGCCCAAGATCGCCAACGAATATGTCGACACGGTCTCGATGGCGCGGCGGAAATTTCCCGGCCAGCGCGTCAGCCTCGATGCCTTGTGCGAACGCCTGGGCGTCGACAATGCCCATCGCACGCGCCATGGCGCGCTGCTCGATGCCGAGCTTTTGGCCGAGGTCTATCTCGAGCTGAGCGGCGGCCGCCAGCGCGACCTCGGCCTCGCGGCGGAGATCGCCCGCGCGGCTTTCAACGGCGGACTGGCCGCCGGTGTCGAGATCAGGGTGGCGCGGGTCTTTCCGGTGCACGCCGACGAACTGGCCGCGCATGTCGAGTTCGTGAAGACGAAACTCAGCGGCGCGCTCTGGCTGAAGGAAGCCGACGCCTAGGCGTGGCCGACGGGCCCCGTGGGGGGCGGCGTCTGCGGCGCGGCATCGGGCAGGCCGGGGATCTTGCCGCCATTGGCCTCGAGCTGCTGGCGGTAGAGCGCCACGAAATCGACCGGGGCGACGTTGAGGGGCGGGAAGCCTGCTTCGCGCGTACAGTTGGCGATGATGGCGCGGGCAAACGGAAACAGCAGGCGCGGCGTCTCGATCATGATCAGCGGGCCGAAGGCTTCCGGCGGAACCTGACCCAGCGACACCGTGCCGGCATAAACCAGCTCGAGCATGAACAGCGGTTCTTTCTCGGGCGTAACCGCATTGGCTTCCATCGACAGCGCGACCTCGAAGGTGCGCGGGTCGAACTGGCGCACCTGGACCGCGACATTCAGCGTCAGTTGCGGCGCCTTCTGCTCGATCAGGCTCTGCGGCGCGCGCGGATTCTCGAAGCTGAGATCCTTGATGTACTGGCCGTGCATGGTCATCGGGGCAGCGTTGGGCTGCTGGCCGGGTTGCTGGGCGCCGGTCTGCGGCGGCGGGGATCCGGTCGGAGGCGTGTCGGTCATGGCTGCTTTCGCTGGTTCAGGGTCTGGCGGCGGGCGGTACCATGCAGGCCGCTTTCACACAAGCGACCGGCCCAGACAGGCTGCTGGCGGGCTCTTATTCGCGTTTCCGGAAGGGCAGGATCAGCAGATGGCCCAGCGGCACATCGTTCTGATGGCGCACGCCCAGCAGCGAGCCGATGCGCCGGCCGCGCTCGGCGCGGGTGCCGAAGATCTTGTCCCAGAAGACGAAGATCACCGCATAATTCTGCTCGCTCTCGGGCTGCGTCGCCTTGTGATGAACCCAGTGATACCAGGGCGTGGCGATGACGTGGGACAGCGCCCGGTGAAAGACGACCGGCAGCTTGATGTTGGAGTGGCTGAACCAGTTCATCACCATGATCAGCATGTCGAAGACGATGACATGCTCGAGCGGCATGGCGGCGCCGCAGACGATCACCGAACGGAAGATCGAGGCGAAGACGATCTCGCCGAAGTGAAAGCGCAACCCGGTGGTGACGTCGAGAAATTCGTCGCGGTGATGGACCTCGTGGAAGCGCCAGAGGAGGGGAACCTCATGGCTGCTACGATGCAGGAAATAGGCGAGGAGATCGAGGATCACGATGTCGATGATCAAGCCGGCCCAGCCCGCAGCCCAGGGGCCGCGCCAGTCGAAGAAGCCGCGCTCGGTCGCCTGGCCGATGGCGATGACGGTGATCGGCAGTGTGACGGTCATCCAGAGCAGGGCGTTGATGACACCCAGGGTGACATTGCCGCCGATGCGGGTGGAGGGCTCGAGGGTGAGGTTCTTGGGCTTCGCCGCCGCCGGCAGGAAGCGTTCCCAAAGGATGAAAAGGGACAGCCAGGCCGCGAAGAAGCCAAACTTCAGCGGCAGTGTCGCGAGGCTGAGCACAAGCTGGCGAAGCGACATTGGCCTTTCGTCGATCGGACGGTGAGATGCGGCGCCGCGCCGATTGCCAAGGCGTCGGCTTCCCGTAATGATACTGTCTTCTTTTCGCATCCCTGCGTGTAAAATGCATCCCTCCTCTCTGCGTCCGCTTGTTGGTATTTCCGCCTGCCTCAAGGAAAATGGCCGGGGCGGCTGGCATCACACCGTGGGCGACAAATACGTCCAGGCGGCGATCCAGGCCGTCGGCGCCGTACCGGTCCTCATTCCGGCGGCGGGTGCCCATCTCGACGATGCCGAGAGCGCCAATCTCGATCGCCTGCTCGATGTCGTCGATGGCGTGCTGCTGACCGGCAGCCCCTCCAATGTCGAGCCGCATCACTATGACGGTCAGCCCAGCCGCGAGGGCACGGCGCATGACGCGGCGCGCGATGCCACGACGCTGCCGCTGATCCGCCGCGCCATCGAACGCGGCGTGCCGCTCTTCGCCATCTGCCGCGGGTTGCAGGAAGTGAACGTGGCGCTGGGCGGCTCGCTGCACCAGCTCGTGCACGAGATCGAGGGCCGGCGCGATCACCGCTCGCCCAAGTCGCCCGACACAGACGTGAACTACGCGCCGGCCCACGACATCGACATCGCCGAAGGCGGCATGCTGCATCGTTTGTTGGGCGAGCGTCGCGTCCAGGTGAACTCGCTGCACGCCCAGGGCGTCGATCGCCTGGCCTCGCGCGCCCGGCTGGAAGCGACGGCCGAGGATGGCCAGGTCGAGGCTTTCAGCGTGCCCGATGCGCCGGGCTTCGTGCTGGCGCTGCAGTGGCACCCGGAGCACCGGGCATTGCAGAATCCGGTGTCGATGAAGCTGTTCGGCGCCTTCTCCGCGGCCTGCCGGACGCGAAGCGCGGAACGTCTCGGGATGCCGCTGCGCGCCGCCGCCGAGTGACCTCGTCATGACCGCGAGCACCGGCAACAACGCGCGGCGCGACTTCTACGAACGTATTGGCGGCCTCTCGATGGCGCCGCTTTGGGAATCGCTGCACCAGCTGGTGCCGCCGATGCCGTCGCCCAAGTATGGCGCGGCGCATTGGGACTACGATGCGGTGCGACCTTTTCTGATGGAATCGGGCGCGCTGATCACCGCCAAGGAAGCGGTGCGGCGCGTGCTGATCCTGGAGAACCCGGCGCTGCGCGGCTCGGCCTGCATCACGCCCTCGCTCTATGCCGGATTGCAGCTGATCCTGCCGGGCGAAGTGGCGCCGAGCCATCGCCACACCCAGTCGGCCCTGCGTTTCATCGTCGAGGGAGAGGGCGCCTATACCGCCGTCGACGGCGAGCGCACGATCATGCGCGAGGGCGATTTCGTCATCACGCCCTCCTGGACCTGGCACGACCACGGCAACGACTCGCCGAAGCCGATGGTCTGGCTCGACGGTCTCGATATTCCGCTGGTGGCGATGTTCAACGCCGGCTTCGCCGAGACCGGCGCCGAGGACGAGCAGGAAGTAACGACGCCGCTCGGCACGTCGGATGCGAAGTATGCGAGCGGCATGCTGCCGGTCGACTGGAAGCCAGCCCGGCAAAGCTCGCCGATCTTCAACTATCCTTACTCACGCACGCGCGAGGCCTTGGCGGGATTGGCCAAGGCCGGCGCGCCCGATGCCTGCCACGGCTACAAGCTGCGCTACGTCAATCCAGCCAGCGGTGGCGCGCCCATCGCCACCATGGGCACCTTCATGCAGTTGCTGCCCAAAGGCTTTGCGTCGGCGCCTTATCGCAGTACCGACGGTACGGTCTTCTCTGTGGTCGAGGGCGAGGGCGAGACGAAGATCGGCGACACCGTGATGCGCTGGAAGAAGCGCGATCATTTCGTTGTGCCGAGTTGGGCCAAGATCGAGCACAAGGCCGATAGCGAGGCCGTGCTGTTTTCCTTCTCCGACCGGCCGATCCAGGAGAAGCTCGACCTGTGGCGCGAAGATCGCGGCGGCCAGTGAGCGGCCAGTAGTCAGCCGCCGAGCCAGCCTGCTTCTTTCACCTGATCGCGGAAACTTTTGCTGACCGGCACACGCAGGCCGTTGCGCAGCACCAGCAGGCTGCGCGCGCCGCTGCGTTCGGTCGAGGCGACGGCGCCTTCGGCCACCCACCATGAACGATGAACCTGCCGCCCGCGCGCCGGTCCCAACTCGGTCAGCGCATCGCGCAGGCGCAGCAGGATGAGGTCGCTGCCCAGCGCGGTGTGGATGCGCAGGTAGTGATCCTCCATCTCCAGCGCCAGCAGATCACGCCCCAGCGCTGGCGGCATGCGGCGGAAGAAATCGGGCGGGCGGGCGCTGGCGACGCCTGGCAAGTCGAGGGAGGCCACCCGGTCGCGTTCGGCATCGGCTCGGGCGCGCAACCGGCTATCGACAAACAGACCGATGGCCACGGCGATGACGATCGTCAGGAAGGCGTTTTCCGGGAAGAGGAAGGGCAGCAGCGAGAGCGGGATCGACCGGCCAACCCAGGCATTGACCAGGAAGATTTCGGCAGTGCCCGGAACGGAAGCCAGCAGGCCAACCAGGGCCATGCGGCCGGCGACGGGCCAGCGGTCGACAGGTTCGAGGCTGCCGAACCAGGCCGCCAGCAGGATCACTTGCAGCCAGTTCATCAAGCCCAGGACGACGAAATAGGCGAGGCGGGTGCCGAGGCCCATGTGTTCGTAAGTGCCGAAGGGTCCCGTCACGGCCATGACCAAGGCGAAGCCCAGCACCGCCGGCAGGTGATAGGGCAAAGACTTCACATAGGGCGATTGGCGCATCGTGAACGATGATTGACGGCAGATCGCGAAAAAGACCAGCGATTCCACGCAACCAAGATGGCTCGGCAGCGGCGCGGGCCGGATGGTGGCTGCAGCCCTCTTCCCGTGGCCCCCGTTATCGTGGAGTACCTGATGCCGTCGTTTCTCCAGATCGTGACCAACACCCCTCTCTGGGTGTGGCCGCTCATGGCCTTGGTCCTCGCCCATGGCTGGTATGGGCTGAAGCCGCGCACGGCGCCGCCGCTGCGCCTGGCGATCCTGCCGCTGGTCGGTCTTGGCACCTCGGTCGCCACCTGGCTGCAGTCGCCACGGCCGGCCGTGGCGATGGTCGGCTGGGCGCTGGCGCTGTTGCTGGCTCTGCCGATCGGTCATGCCATTGGCTGCCGCCGTGACGTGCGGTCGCTGCCCGACGGTCGCGTCGAAATTGCCGGCGGCTGGTTCATGCTGATCTTCGCCGTTTCGATCTTCATCACCCGCTATGCCTTGGGCGTTTTGTTCGGCGTGCTGCCGACCCTGCGCAGCGAGCCGCTGTGGATTGCGATATCGGGAGGCGTCGGTGGCGTTATCGCGGGCATCGGGTTGGGCTGGCTCGCCGGACTGCTGTGGCGCGCCCGATGGATGCGCAGGACCCTGTGGGGTCTGGCCAGCGTGCCGCTGCTGGTGGTGGGCGCTTTCGCGGTCGTCATTGCCGGCGCTTCACCGGTGGCGGTGCCGCGCCTGGTGGCAGGGGACTCGCTGCCGGGTTCTGCCTCGTGGCGCCGGGACGAGATTCCCGAGGTCAGGCGGGTCACCGCCCGTGACGGCGCTCCGCTCACCTACCGGCTCTATCCGGGGCGTGCCGACCGCGCGGTCGTTCTGGTCCACGGCTCGTCGGGCTCTAGCGGTTCGATGCACAAGCTTGCTCAGGCGCTTCAGTCGGAAGGCGCCACGGTGTACTCGATCAGCCTGCGCGGTCATGGCGGCAGCGGCACGGTCAACGGCGACAGCTCTTACATGGCGCAGCTCGACGACGATCTTGTCGACTTCGTGCGTGCGACAGGGATCGCAGATCCCAAGATTCATCTCACCCTGATCGGCTTCTCGTCCGGCGGCGGCTTCGTCTTGCGCACGGCGGGCGGCGCCCATCGCGCGGCCTTCGACTCCTATATCGCCATCTCGCCGTATATCGCACCGGACGCGCCCACCACGCGGCCTAACTCCGGTGGTTGGGCAAGCGTCGCGGTGCCGCGGGTCGTTGCCCTGACGATCCTCGATGGCTTCGGCTTGCCGTGGTTCCAGGGTTTGCCGGTCGTGCGCTTCGCCACGATGGCCAAGGCCGATGACAGCCGCACGCCGGTCTACTCGTACCGACTCACAGCGGGCATGCAGCTCGGCCGCGACTGGCGCGCCGCGCTCGGCCGGATCGATCGGCCGACGGCGATCGTCGTCGGCAGCGAAGATGAACTGTTTTACGCCGGGCAGTTCTTGCCGACTATCGGTGCCCTCAATGCAAGGATCCCGGTCGAGGTTGTGCCGGGCCTGGGGCACATGGACATGATCGTGCAGCTCAAGGCCGCGACGGCCATCGCCGCGCAATGGCGACGGCTGTCGGGTGGAGGTGCGTAGTTACTTCCAGACGGCGATATCGATCAGCTTGCCGAGGCGGCCAAGGTGGCGGTGTCTATCTTTACCAGTTTGTTATCGGCGGTCAGCCCGACCAGCGTGATGCTAGGCGGTGCGCCGCTTCTGGGCCGAAACCGAGCCCGCGCACTGATCGACCGGAAGTGGTCGCATGTAAGTGTCGAGCGCATCCGCCGTCTGCGCCTGCCAGCTCGTGCCGCCGGTCCGGTAGAGATAGACGAACAGCGTGCAGGCGTCGGACTGATAACGCAGCACCCGCGCCGGCTCGTCCTTGCGGTCGAGCGAGGCTGCACCGAAGGTCGAGACCAGCTGCTGCTCGGTCATGCCCTTGATGCGCTCCGGCCCGATCGGCACGCCGGGATTGCGTGAGACGAAGACGCCCTTCTCGCCCGTCGCCAGGGCGTATTGCGGGGCCTGTTCGGTGGTGCAGGCGCCAATCGACAGGAGGAGCGGCAAGAGCTTCAGCGATTTCATGTTTCGACCTTAGCCGGTTCGCGCCGGTGGTTGAAAGGGCGGTCGCAGCGTTTGCGCCACATGCACCATCGCGGTCATGCCCAGTACCGGCACGATCAGGTTCAGGATCGGGATGGTGCCGAGGAAGACGATGGCGATGCCGGTGAGCCAGAGGGTGCCCGAATTGGCCCGCCGCCAGGCCTTGACGTCGCGCAGGTCCATGCGCCGCAGCGCCACCTGCTCGTAATACTCTCGGCCGGCCAGCAATCCGTTGACGCCATAGAACAGCACGGCGCCGAGGCCGGCGACGAACATGGCGATCAGGTAGAACGGCAGCATCACCAGGTTGAGCACGATCAGTGTCAGCAGGAACACGACGCCCGACCAGATGCCGGCCCACAGCGGGATGCCGCGCGCCTTGCCGAGATGCGGGTAGTGCTCGGCCTCGACGATGTCGGCGATCTTCTCGAGGAAGACCGATGTGACGATACCGAAGCAGGCGGGAAACAGCATCAGTGCCAGCACCGTGACGGCGCCGCCGCCCAGCCAGCGGATCGCGGCGTTGACCCACTGCCACTCGAATGTCGCCAGGGACTGCAGCGCCCACCAGGCAACGCCGCCCAGTAGCCCCTGCAGGACGAGCGCCAGCGCCAGCGACTGCCAGATGACGCCGCGCAGCTTGGGATCGCCGAGCTGATGTATCGCGAGCGTGAAAGCGCGGATCATGGCCCGATGCTTACTGAGGACCGACGATGCCGGCGGCCTTCAACTCGCCGATCTCCTTCGATGAGAAACCTTTCTCGGCGAGAATATCGTCGGTGTGCTGGCCACGCTTGGCGGCGGGTCCCTGCACAGCTTCCTTGGTGCGCGAGAAGCGCGGCGCGGCGGCGGGCTGCGGAAATCCCGAGACATCGACATAAGCATTGCGCGCCTTGGCATGCGGATGCTGCGAGGCCTCCTTCATGGTGAGCACGGGTGCAAAGCAGATATCGGTGCCTTCCATGATCGCGCACCATTCGTCGCGCGTCTTGCTCTTGAACACGCCTTCGAGCCTGGTCTTGAGATCGCCCCACGTCGTGCGATCCATCTGCGCCGGCAGGTTCTGGCCCTTCAACCCGGTCTTTTCGAGCAGGAGTTCGTAGAATTGCGGCTCGATCGAACCGATGGAGACGAACTTGCCGTCGCTGGTCTCGTAAGTGCCGTAGAAATGTGCACCGCCATCGAGCATGTTGGCCTCGCGCTCGTCCTTCCAGAGACCGGCGCCGGCCATGCCGTAGATGCCGCCGAGCAACAACGCCGCGCCATCGACCATCGCCGCATCGACGACCTGGCCCTTGCCCGACTTCTGCGCCTCGAGAAGACCGCAGACCATGCCGAAGGCCAGCAGCATGCCGCCGCCACCGAAGTCGCCGACGAGATTGAGCGGCGGCATCGGCTTGCCCTTGCCGCCGATGGCATGCAGCGCGCCGGTCAGCGCGATATAGTTGATGTCGTGGCCGGCGGCCTTGGCCAGCGGGCCTTCCTGGCCCCAGCCGGTCATGCGGCCATAGACCAGCTTTGGATTGCGCTTGAGGCAGATATCGGGACCGACGCCCAGGCGTTCGGCGACGCCGGGGCGGAAGGGCTCGGTCATGCCGTCGGCCTTGTCGATCAGGCGCAGTACGACCTCGATGCCTTCCTTTTTCTGCAGGTCGACGGAGACCGAGCGGCGGCTTCTGTTGTGCACGGCGAATTTCGGATCGGCCAAGCGATCCATCACGTGCGATTTCGTACGGTCGACGCGGATCACGTCGGCGCCCATGTCGCCCAGCATCATGGAACACATCGGACCGGGGCCGATGCCGGCCAGTTCGACGATCGTCAGCCCCGAAAGCGGACCTGCCATGATTTCCCTCCTGCGAAATGACCGTTTCTTGATGCGGTGCGATCCTAACCGATTGGGCGCTCGGAATGACAGGAGAGTTCACCCGGTCTACAATCCGCACCCTGTAGAAGGTCGGAGAAACGTATGAGTTTGGGCCGTTTTGTGGCGGCGGTGGCGGCAGCGCTGACGTTGGCATTGTCGGTGGCGTGTAGCGCGGTGGCGCAGCAGGCCGAACAACCGCCGGCCAAGGAGTACCGCCAGCAACTGCTGGTGCCCGGCTCGTGGTTCCACGGCATCCATGGCCTTGCCTTCAACAAGGATGATCAGCTTTTCGCCGGCTCGGTGATCGGCCAGACCATCTATCGCATCCAGGTCGATACCGGCGAGGTCGACCGTGTGCTCGATCCGCCGATCGGCATGGCCGACGACATCGCCTTCGCCGACGACGGCACCATGGCCTGGACGTCCTTCCTGATCGGCAAGGTCTATATCCGCCGCGGCAACAAGACGATCGAGATCGCCACCGGCATGTCGGGGCCCAATTCGCTGGCCTTCACCAAGGATGGCCGGCTGTTCGTCTCGGAGGTCTTCCTGGGCGATGCGCTCTACGAGGTCGACATCAGGAACGTCGACAAGCCCGACTTCAAGCCGTTCCAGCGCGGCGAGTTGCGCAAGGTGGCCGAGAAACTGGGCGGGTTGAACGGCTTCGAGATCCATCGCGACGACGGCTTCCTCTACGGCCCGCTGTGGTTCAAGGGCGAGGCGGTGAAGATCAATCTCGAGAATGGCGGCGTCGAGGTCGTGGCCTCCGGCTTCACAACGCCGGCCGCCGCCAACATCGATCCGCAGAATCGCGACAATCTCTATGTCATCGACACCGCCACCGGCCAGATCTGGAGCGTCAGTCTCACGTCCAAGAGCAAGAAGCTGGTGGCCTCGCTGAAGCCTGGCCTCGACAATCTCGCCTTCGATTCGCGCGGCCGTCTCTTCGTCACCTCGATGACCGACAACGGCATCTACCTCGTCGACAAGCAGACCGGTTCTTGGCGCACCATCGTCGAGGGCAAGCTGGCGAGCCCGGGCGACATCGCCGTCTCGATCGAAGGCACGAAGGAGACGCTGCACGTCGCCGACGTCTTCAGCTATCGCACTGTCGATGGCCAGACCGGTGTGGTGACCGATGTGCTGCGCGTGCATGGCGATACCCATGCCTATCCCATCGGTATTTCGGTCGGACCGAAGAACGTCCTGCTGACGAGCTGGTTTTCCAGCACCGTCGAGAAAGTCGATCGCAAGACCGGCAAGCTCGTCGCGACGCTGGCCGACTTCTCGGTGCCGATGGATGCGATCGAGGTCGCCGACGGCTCGATCTATGTCGCCGAGCTGGGCACCGGGAATCTCGTGAAGGTAAGTGCCGACGGCAAGACACGCACCACCGTCGCCAAGGACCTGCGCGCCGCCGTTGCCATGGCGCAGGGCCCCGGCAATGTCGTCTACATCACCGAGTTCGCCGCCGGCGCGGTGACCCAGTTCGACGTCGGCAGCGGCGCGCGCAAGGTCGTGGCCGATGGCCTGGCCGGCCCCGAGGGCATCGATGTCGGGCCCGACGGCAAGCTCTACGTCGCCGAAGTCGGCCAGAAGCGTATCGTCTCCATCGATCCAGCGACCGGCGCCAAGACCGTGATTGCCTCCAACCTCGATATCGGTCTGCCGGCTTATCCCGGTGGACCGCCAGCGATGATCCCGACCGGCGTCGCCGTCGCCAAATCGGGTGCCATCTACGTCACCTCGGATCTGCGCAACGCCATATACAAGCTGACGCCCCCATAGCGGTTCAAGGACGCCTCATGCCCGGCATTCCCTTCATCAAAGATTTCAAGTTCGACTACGGCACGGCGATGGAGGTGACGCCGCTGATCCGCCGCGTCGTGGCGCGGAATCCCAGCGCCTTCACCTTCAAGGGCACCGGCACCTACATCATCGGCCATGGCAAGGTCGCCATCGTCGATCCCGGCCCGGACGATCCCGAGCATATCGATGCCGTGCTGCGCGCCGTGCGCGGCGAGACGGTGACGCATATCCTGGTGACGCACACCCATATCGATCATGTGCCGGCGACGCCGGCCATGGCCAAGGCCACGGGTGCCAAGGTCTATAGCCACGGCCCGCATCCCAAGCCGCCGGAGGGCGTGGCGACCGAACAGGAAGGCGATTTTGCCTTCGCCCCCGACGTCAAGCTGAACGATGGCGACACGATCCAGGGCGACGGCTGGAATGTCGAGGCGGTCTACACGCCGGGCCATATCTCGAACCATCTGTGCTTTGCGGTAAAAGAGGACAAGGCGCTGCTTTCGGGCGACCATGTCATGGGCTGGTCGACGGCGGTGATCTCGCCACCCGACGGCAACATGGCCGATTACTTCGCGAGCTTGCGCAAGCTGCTGCCGCGCAAGGAAGAACTCTACATTCCCACGCATGGCGCGGAGATCCGCGATCCCAATTCCTTCGTGCAGGCCTATATCGAGCATCGCCTGGGCCGTGAGGCGCAGATCATAGCGCGCCTCAAGGACGGCCCGCAGACCATCCCGCAAATGGTCGCCAAAAACTACGCCGATACGCCAATCCATCTGCATGCCGCCGCCGGACGCTCGATGCTGGCGCATCTGGTGCAGATGGTGAAAGACGGCCGCGCCAAGACCGAAGACGGCCGCGCCACCGGCGATAGCATTTACCGACTCTAGGGGGAAACCAGACCATGGACATGAAACTTGCCGGCAAGTCGGTGCTGATCACCGGCGGCAGCCGCGGCATCGGCTTTGCCTGCGCCATGGGCTTCGCCGCCGAAGGCTGCAGCATCCACATCGCTTCGCGCTCGAAGGAATCCCTCGAAGCCGCGCGGGAAAAAATCCGCGCCCGGCACAACGTGCCGGTCGAGATCCATTCCGCCGACCTTGCCCAGGGCGATACCGCGCGCGCGCTGGTCGAGGCCTGCGCCGGTGTCGATATTCTCGTCAACAATGCCGGCGCCATCCCGCGCGGCGACGTGCTCACAATGACCGAGCCCAAGTGGCGCGAGGCCTGGGATCTCAAGGTCTTCGGCTACGTCAATTGCACGCGCGCCATGCTGGAGAAGTTCTACGGCCGCAAGAAGGGCGTGATCGTCAATATCATCGGTCTGGCCGGCGAGAGCTTCAATTACGACTATGTCGCCGGCACCATGGGCAATGCCGGCCTGATGGCCTTCACGCGCGCCGTCGGCTCGAAGAGCGTCGACCAAGGCGTGCGCGTCGTGGCGATCAACCCGCCGGCCACGCGCACTGATCGCATGCTGACGCTGCTGACGGGACAGGCGCAGCAGAAGTTCGGCGATCCCAACCGCTGGCCCGAACTCACCACCCATATGCCCTTCGGCCGCCCCGCCGAGCCTGACGAAGTGGCCGACCTCGCGGTCTTCCTCGCGTCCGATCGCGCGAGCTACATCAGCGGCGTGGTCATGACCCTCGATGGCGGACAGGCGGCGCGCCACTAGGCCGGCACGTCCGTGGCCGGCCGTCTTCATCGACGGCGACGAAGTGGAAGGTGGCGACCATGGTCGCCGACATTTTGCCGGCCATATCCATCAGTGACATGATCCAGCCGCCGAAGATGTCGCCTTTGGGATTGGTCTCGGTCGGCATGGCGAGCACGCGCGAGGTCAGCTCGCCGCGCGGCGCCTCGGACAGCGCGAGGCTCATGTTTCGTCCCCGGCGGTGCGGTCTCTTCGACCGGCGCTTCGAGCCAGTCCCTTTCGGCTTCCGTGTAGGACCACATACCAAACTCCTGGACATGGGCGCACTTCCCTCGCGGCCCGCTATTGCTGCGGCGCACACTGGGAAAAATGGGTCACCGACGTTCTTTTCGAGGAATAATGCTGCATTGCACCAAATGAAACGGGCGGCCCGTTTCTTCGCCGCCCGCCGGCTTTTGCTGTACAACGGCCATGCAGACCGACCGCGACAACTTCGCGTATCACCGCAACTTCAGCGCCTCTTACGTGTTTAACGCTGGAAAGGCCGGACTTCATTGAAATCGTTTTTGCGACGCGCCTCTGGGCGCGCGTCGCCCGTTTCCCCGTGGGATGATGAGGATCCCATCCGCAGCGAGCTGTTCAGTGTCGAGCGATTGGAGCAGCACGCCGAGAGCCTGGCCGCGGCGCAGCCCATCACCGGCACTCCGGCCACCGGCAAATCGCTGGCCGATCGCCTCAAGGACAATGAACGCGTCCTGCTCGATGCCTATCGCGGCATCGCCCGCGCCGCCGCCGAACGCCGCAGCATCACGCCCGCCGCGGAGTGGTTGCTCGACAACTTCCATCTCGTCGAACAACAGGTGCGCGAAGTCCGCTCCGATCTGCCGCCGGGCTATTACCGCCAGCTGCCGAAGCTGAGCGATAGTCCACTGGCCGGCTATCCGCGCGTCTTCGGTCTCGTCTGGGCCTATATCGCCCATACCGACAGCCGCTTCGATCCCGACTCGCTGACGCGCTTTGTGCGCGCTTACCAAAGGGTTCAAACGCTCACCATCGGCGAGCTCTGGGCGGTGACGATCACGCTGCGCCTCGTGCTGGTCGAGAATCTGCGGCGCTCGGCCCGACGCATCGTGAGCCGGCGCGATGCCCGCGACGAAGCCGATATCGTGGCCGACAAGCTCTTGGGCGTGAACGACCACCCCGCCGATCCCGCGGCGCTGGCGCCCTACGAACGGGCAGCGCTCGCCGAAGGCTTCATCGTCCAGCTGGTCCAGCGCCTGCGCGACCAGGATCCGCGGGCGACGCCCGCCGTCGGCTGGCTGGAGGAACGGCTGGCGCAGGCCGGCACCAATGCCGACGAGTTGGTGCGCAAGGAGCATCAGCTGCAGGGCGCCACCAACGTCACCGTGCGCAACATCATCACCAGCATGCGCCTGATCTCCGACGTCGATTGGGCGAAGCTGTTCGAGGCGGCCAGTCCGGTCGACGATATCCTGGGCGCCGGCATCGATTTCATGTCGATGGATTTCGCCACCCGCAATCTCTACCGCACGGCCATCGAGCAGATTGCGCGCTCGACCGATTTCGACGAAAGCGACATCGCCCGCAAGGCGCTGGCGGCCGCCGCGCAATCGCCCGAAGGCGCCGCCGCCGATCCGCGCCGCCGCGATCCCGGCTATCACCTGATCGGCGGCGGCCGCCGTGCCTTCGAGCGCTCCGTCGGCTTCCGGCCGCCCGGCCTGTCGATCGGCCGCCGCTTCTCCGCCACCGGCATTGCCGGCTATGTCGCCAGCGTCGGCTGCGCGGCGGGCGTCGTTCTGTTTTTGCCCTTGCTCACCCTCGACCGCATCGGCGTGGCGGATTGGCAGCTCGGCCTGATGCTCCTGTTCGGTCTGCTGCCGGCGCTCGATGCGGCGCTGATGCTGGTCAACCGCGTCGTCACCGGCGGCTTCGGTGGCGGCTTCGGCGCGACCTTGCTGCCGAGCCTCGCCCTGCGCGACGGCGTGCCGCCGGATCTGCGCACGCTGGTGGCCATTCCAACCCTGCTGACCACGCGCGCCGCCGTCGAGGAGCTGATCGACCGGCTGGAAGTCCACTATCTCTCCAATGCGGCTGGCGCGATCCATTTCGCCCTGCTGTCCGACTGGACCGATGCCGAAGCCGAGACGATGCCGGACGACGCCGCGATTCTCGGTTTCGCCCGGGCCGGCATCGCGCGCCTCAATGCGCGCTATCCCAATGCGGAGGGCGCCGACCGCTTTCTTCTGCTGCATCGCCGCCGCATCTGGAACGCCACGCAGCAGCAATGGATCGGCTGGGAGCGCAAGCGCGGCAAGCTGCACGAGCTGAACCGCCTGCTGCGCGGCGCCACCGACACGACCTTCATCGATGCCGGCGGGCATCGTCTGCCCGGCGACGTGCGTTACGTCGCCACGCTCGATTCCGATACGCGCCTGCCGCGCGATGCGATCCTGCGCCTGGTCGGCAAAATGGCTCATCCGCTCAACCGGCCACGTTTCGATGCCGTGGAGAACCGCGTCGTCGAAGGCTATGGCGTGCTCCAGCCCCGCGTGTCGCCGTCGCTGCCGGTGGGCGTCGAGGGTTCGCTGTTCCAGCGCATCTTCTCGGCCAATAGCGGCCTCGATCCCTATGCCTCGGCGGTGTCCGACGTCTACCAGGACCTGTTCGGAGAAGGCTCCTATTCCGGCAAGGGCATCTATGACGTCGATGCCTTCGAGGCCGCTCTCAACGGCCGCGTGCCCGACGGCACGATGCTGAGCCACGACCTCTTCGAAGGCGTCTTCGCTCGTTCCGGCCTCGCCTCGGATGTCGAGGTCGTCGAGGAATATCCCGCCCGCTACGACGTCGCCTCGGCACGCCAGCATCGCTGGGTGCGTGGCGACTGGCAGCTGCTGCCGTGGATGCTGGGCCGCGTGCCGTCCGCCGGCGAACGCGCGACGGGAGAAAAAGGCGGCTCCGCCGCCGTGCCGGCCATCGGCTTCTGGAAGATGTTCGACAATCTGCGGCGCAGCCTCACGGCGCCGGCCCTTCTTGTCGCCTTGCTGGCGGGATGGACGCTGCCGGTTCCGGCGGCCTTCGCCTGGACGCTCTTCATCCTGCTCGTGATTGCCATGCCGACCATCCTGCCGGTGGCGGCGGCCTTCGTGCCGCGCAATGCCAATGTCACCATGCGCAGCCATTTCGCCGCCCTCGGCAAGGACATCGGGTCGGCCGAGGCACAGACCGCCTTGCTCGTCGTCTTCCTTGCCCACCAGGCATGGCTGATGCTGGATGCGATCGGCCGCACGCTGTTCCGGCTGTTCAGCCGGCGCTACTTGCTGGAATGGATCACCGCCGCCCAGTCGCAGCACATGCTGCGCACCGGCTGGAGCCATTTCTACCGGCAGATGGCGGGAAGCTTCGGCATCGCCATCGCGGCCGGCTTGTTCGTCTGGTCGGTCGACGGTGCGGCGATTGCCGTCGCGGCGCCATTCATTCTTGCCTGGGCCTTTTCACCGGCCGTCGCCCGCTGGGTCAGCCTCGAGCCCGCCGATGCCGGCAGCCTCGGCGTTTCCGTTGCCGATACCCGCGCGCTGCGGGCGATCGCCCGGCGCACCTGGCGCTTCTTCGAGACCTTCGTCACCAAGGCCGACAACCACCTGCCGCCCGACAATTTCCAGGAAGATCCGCGTTCGGTCGTCGCCCATCGCACATCGCCGACCAATCTCGGCCTCTATCTGCTGTCGACCACCGCCGCCCGAGAGTTCGGCTGGATCGGCACCATCGACGCGGTGCGGAGGATCGAAGCGACACTGGCGACCATGGCGCGGCTGCGGCGCTTCCGTGGCCATTTCTTCAATTGGTACGACACGGTCGACCTGCGGCCGCTCGAGCCGCCCTATATCTCGTCGGTCGACAGCGGCAATCTCGCCGGCCATCTCATTGCGCTGGCCAACGCCTGCGCCGCCTGGCGCGGCAACCCGGCCAAGGCGCCCGGCGTGCTGGCAGGCGTCGGCGAGAGCCTGATGCTGGCCCGCGAGGAGCTTGCGGCCCTGCCGGGCGACCACCACGCTTTGTCCGACGCGCTGGCCGACCTGGCGACGGCCCTGCTGGCCCTTCCGCCGCAATCGGAAAAGCCCGCCGCCGTGCTGGCCACGCTCGCCGCACAGGCCGCCGCCGCCGTCGACCTTGCCCTGCCCCTGGCCCATGAAGACGTGTCGTTCTGGATCGCGGCGACCCAGTGCGCGCTCGAGAGTCATCTGCAGGACGTCGAGCAGACTGCCGAAGCAGTGATGGCGCTCGACCGCCGTCTGCAGACCATCGAGACGACGGCACGCGCCATGGCCAATGCCATGGAGTTCGAGTTCCTGCTGAACGAGGATCGCCGCCTGCTGTCGATCGGCTATCTCGTGCCCGAGGACCGGCTCGATCCCAGCTGCTACGACCTGCTTGCCTCGGAAGCCCGTCTTGCCAGCTTCGTCGCCATCGCCACCGGCGCCGTCCCGTCGCGACACTGGTTCCGCCTCGGCCGTGGTGTCACGCCGGTCGGTCGTGGCGCCGCGTTGATCTCGTGGTCGGGCTCGATGTTCGAGTACCTCATGCCGTCGCTGGTGATGCGCGCACCGCGGGGCAGCCTGATCGAGCAGACCAACGAACTGATCGTGCAGCGCCAGATTGCCTATGCGAGGTCGCTGGGCGTGCCCTGGGGCATCTCGGAGTCCGCTTATAACGTGCGCGACCAGGACCTCACCTACCAGTATTCCAACTTCGGCGTGCCCGGCCTCGGTTTCAAGCGCGGGCTGAGCGAGAATGTCGTCATCGCGCCCTATGCGACGGGTCTCGCGGCCATGGTCGATCCCGCCGCCGCCACGGCCAACTATGCGCGGCTGGCGTCGATCGGTGGGCGTGGCCGCCATGGCTTCTACGAGGCCATCGATTTCACGCCGACGCGTCTGCCCGAAGGCCAGTCGGCCGCCGTCGTGCGCGCCTATATGGCCCACCACCAGGGCATGACGATCGTCTCCATCGCCAATGCGCTGCTCGACGGCATCATGCGCACGCGCTTCCATGCCGAGCCGATCGTGCGCGCGACAGAGCTGCTGCTGCAGGAACGCACGCCGCGCGATGTCGCGGTCGCCCATCCGCGCGCCGAGGAAGTGAGCGTCAGCGCCTCGGTCGAGGATCTCGAAGCCGCCGTCGTGCGCCGCCTGCACAATCCGCATGCCGCCAGCCCTTCGGCGCATCTGTTGTCCAACGGTCGTTATTCGGTGATGCTGACCGGCGCCGGCTCGGGCTACAGCCGCTGGGGCGATCTGGCGGTGACGCGCTGGCGTGAGGACGCGACGCGCGACGACTGGGGCAGCTACATTTTCCTGCGCGATGCGCAGAGCGGTACGGCCTGGTCGGCGACCTATCACCCGGTCGGCACGAGACCCGATACCTATGATGTGATGTTCGCCGAGGATCGCGCCGAGTTCGTGCGCCGCGACGGCACGATCACCACCACACTCGATATCGTCGTCTCGCCCGAGGACGATGCCGAGGTCCGGCGCATCTCCCTCGCCAATAGCGGTCCGCAGATCCGTGAAATCGAAGTGACGTCCTATGCCGAGATCGTGCTGGCGACACCGGCAGCCGATTCAGCGCATCAGGCCTTCTCCAAGATGTTCGTGCAGACCGAATACCTTGCAGCCGAAGGCGCCATCTTGGCGACGCGCCGCCGCCGCGGGCCGGACGAGCCGGAGATCTGGGCGGCCCAGATCGCGGTGGTCGAGGGCGAGGCCCTGGGCGACCTGGAATTTGAGACCGATCGCGCCCGCTTCCTCGGCCGCGGCAACGACATCGGCAATCCAGTCTCAGTGGTCGAAGGACGGCACCTTTCGAAGACGGTCGGTCCCGTGCTCGATCCGGTCTTCGCGCTGCGCCGTCGTCTTCGCATTGCCGCCGGCGGCACGGCGCGTATCGCCTTCTGGACGGTGGTTGCCTCGTCGCGCGAAGCCCTGCTCGATGCCATCGACCGGCATCAGGACGCCAACGCCTTCGAACGCGCGGCGACGCTTGCCTGGACGCAGGCGCAGGTGCAGTTGCGCCATCTCGATATCGGTCCGGCCCAGGCCAGTCTCTATCAGCGGCTGGCGGGCCATGTGCTTTACGCCAATCCGACGCTGCGCTCCTCGTCCGACACGATCCGCCGCGGTCTCGCACCGCCACCGGTCCTGTGGTCGCTCGGCATTTCCGGCGACGTACCGATCGTGCTGCTGCGTATCGACGAGGTCGAGGATTCCGGCATCATCCGCGAGCTGCTGCGCGCCCATGAATACTGGCGGCTGAAGGGCCTTGTCGTCGATCTGGTGATCCTGAACGAACGCGGCGCCTCTTACGTCCAGGACTTGCAGGTCGCGCTGGAAGCGCTGGTCCGCACCAGCCGCTCGCGCGCCCATCAGGGCGTCGAAAGCAAGGTGGGCGGCATCTTCGTGTTGCGCACCGATCTCATCTCGGTTGAAACGCGGGCCCTCTTGCTGGCGCTGGCGCGCGTGGTCCTGCTGGGCCGGCGCGGCTCGCTGGGCGAGCAGCTTGACCGCGTGCAGACGACGCGCGGCGTGGTCCCGCCACTGCGCCGCAAACCCATCGTCGATGCCGGTCCGACGGATGCCCGCCCGCCGGTCGCCGCACTTGCCGCGCTGCAGTTCTTCAACGGTCTCGGCGGCTTCTCGCCCAATGGCCGCGAATACGTGACCGTGCTCGGGCCCGGCCAGTCGACGCCGGCGCCGTGGATCAATGTCGTCTCCAACCCGTCCTTCGGTTTCCAGGTCGCGGTCGATGGCGGCGGCTATACCTGGGCGCAGAACAGCCGCGACAACCAGTTGACGCCGTGGTCGAACGATCCGGTGTCGGATCGCCCGGGCGAAGTCTTCTATGTGCGCGATCTCGACACGGGCGATCTCTGGGGGCCGACGGCGCTGCCGATCCGCCACGAGACCGCGCCCTATATCGTGCGCCATGGCCGGGGCTACAGCCGCTTCGAGGTCATCGCCAACGGCATCGCGCTCGACCTGCTGCAATACGTGCCTCTCACCGATTCCATCAAGATCTCGCGGCTCAAGGTCCGCAATATGTCCGACCGCCGCCGGCGGCTCTCGGTCACGGCCTATGTCGACTGGGTGCTGGGCCTGTCGCGTGGCGCTTCTGCGGCCACGGTCGTCACCGATCTCGACACGGTGACCGGGGCGATCCTGGCGCGCAATCCGTGGAACATCCATCACGGCGGCCGCGTCGCCTTCGCCGATTTGGCGGGCCGGCAGACCGGCTGGACCGCCGATCGCCGCGAGTTCATCGGCCGCAACTGCACGGCCGACAATCCGGCGGCGCTGAGCGGCGCCATTCCGCTGTCGCAGCGCGTCGGCGCCGGCCTCGATCCTTGTGCGGCACTGCAGACCGGGATCGACCTGGAGCCTGGCCAGTCGACGGAGGTCGTCTTCTTCCTCGGCCAGACGGCGAACGCGTCGGAGGCGCAGGTGCTGATCGAGCGCTATCGCGCGACCGATCTCGATGCCGTCTATCGCGACGTGCTGATGTATTGGGAAGAGGCGCTGGGCACGATCCAGGTCAAGACGCCGGACCGCTCGATGGACATCCTGCTCAACGGCTGGCTGGTCTACCAGACGCTGGCCTGTCGTTACTGGGCGCGTTCGGCCTTCTATCAGGCCAGCGGCGCCTATGGTTTCCGCGACCAGCTACAAGACACCATGTCGCTCGCGGTGACCAAGCCGGAGATGACGCGCGAGCATATCCTGCGCGCCGCCGCCCGGCAGTTCGTCGAGGGCGACGTGCAGCACTGGTGGTTCCCGCCGGCGGGGCAGGGCGTGCGCACACGGATTTCCGACGACCGCGCCTGGCTCGCCTATGTTACGGCGCAATATATCGAGATGACGGGCGACAAGGCGATCCTCGACGAACGCGTGCCCTTCATCGAGGGGCCGGCATTGCGGCCGGGCGATCACGACAATTATTTCGAACCGAACGTCGCCGATGAAAGCGCGTCGCTATTCGAACATTGCGTGCGCGGTCTCGAGTTGAGCCTGGTCAATGGCGTGCATGGCCTGCCGCTGATGGGCACCGGCGACTGGAACGACGGCATGAACCGCGTCGGCGAAAAAGGTCAGGGCGAGAGCGTCTGGCTGGGCTGGTTTATTTACGCCACGCTCAAGGCGTTCATTCCCGTGGCTCTCGCGCGCAAGGACCGCGCCCGCGCCGACAAGTGGGCGGCCCATGCCGAGGCATTGCGTATCGCGCTCGACCGCGAGGCCTGGGACGGCAACTGGTATCGCCGCGGCTATTACGACGACGGCACGCCGCTCGGCTCGGCGGAGAGCGAGGAGTGCCGCATCGATTCGATCGCCCAGTCCTGGGCTGCGATCTCCGGCGCCGGCGATCCCGGCCGCGCCGTGCAGGCGATGGCGTCACTCGACCGGGAGCTGATAAACCGCACCGACCGCGTGGCACCCCTGTTCACCCCGCCCTTCGACAAGACCGCGCTCGCCCCCGGCTACATCAAGGGCTATCCGCCCGGCATCCGCGAGAACGGCGGCCAATACACCCACGCCGCCGCCTGGTCGATCATGGGCTTCGCCGCGCTGGGCCAGGGCGACAATGCCGCCGAACTCTTCTCGATCGTGAATCCCATCAATCACACCGCCACCCGCGCCGGCGTGCACCGTTACAAGGTCGAGCCCTATGTCATTGCTGCCGACGTATACGGCGTGGCGCCGCACACCGGACGCGGCGGCTGGACCTGGTACACGGGATCGGCGGGTTGGCTCTATCGCGCCGGCATCGAGACGATTCTGGGGTTGCGCCTGCAGGGCGACTTCTTCGTCGTCGATCCCTGCATTCCCAAGGCCTGGCCGGGTTTCGAACTGGTGCTGAAATATCGCGGCGCCACCTACGAGATCGCCGTCGGCAATCCCGGCGGCGTAAGCCGGGGCGTGATGGGCGCCGAGATCGAAGGGGAGGCCCCGACCCTGGAGCAGGGCCGGGCACGTATTCGCCTGCGCGAGGGTGGCACGCACGCCCTTCGAATCACCCTGGGCTAGCCGCTACTTGTGCTTGTTGGCGGCAGCCTTGGCGCCGGGATTGCTGTGCGCTGCGAAGGGCGAGCTCAAGACGAGTTTCTTGCTCTTGTCCTGCTTGGGCTTCTTCTTCTCTTTGTTGCTGCGGACTTGGCCTTTGGCCATGGAATTCCCTTCCTGAGTTGGATATGCGCGAGACCGTAGGCGTATTTCGACACCCTGTCCGATTTATCGCCCTCGGATGGGGGTGGACTCTGTTTCTCCAAAGGCGCACGCCGGTCGGCATGACCGACAAGACGATCGAACTCGACCAGCGCCGCGGAATGGCAGCGCAGAAGGCGACCGACCTGCGCCGCATGCTGTCGGAGGTGGCGGCCAACGAGGCCACCCTTCGGTTGCGCCAGGAGGAGCTTGAAGCCCATCTCGTCGCCATGCCGGCCGCGACCTGGCCGGATGCCGCCGAGAAGGCGCGCTACCTGCTCAATCTCTTCGCCGCCACGCCGGTGGCGCAGGATCCGCGCCGGCAGAAGCTGATCGCCGCCGTGCTGGCGGACTTCGAGCGACTGGCAACCTGAGCTGCCTGCCTGGCGTTACAGGTTGCGACCTTCGTCAGGAGATTGAATGACGCTACAATTTCGAGCCGCCTTGGCGATCTTGCTGCTGCTCCTGCCGCTTCCCGCCTTTGCGCAGGGCTTCCTCTATGAGGTTCGGGGTGGCGTGCTTGCCCACGACATTCCCTTGGTCGCCGCCGGGCGCTACGAATATGGCATCGGCCTGAACGCCGAACTGGTCTTCAGTCCGTCTTTGCCGTTGCTGGGCGGCACAATCCGGCCGGCGCTGGGCGGCACCTTCGCCACGCAAGACGGGACCAGCCTGATCTATCTCGATGCCAAGTGGGAGTGGAGCGGACCGCAGTTCTTCTTCGGCCTGGGCCTCGGTCCGGCCATTCAGACCGGCGAGCTGCAGTATATAAACGGCCGCAAGGGATTGGGTTCGCGCGTGCTGTTCCATGTGCCGGTCGAGGCCGGTTATCAGATCACCCCGGAGAACCGCATCTCGGTCTATTACGAGCATGTCTCCAACGGATTCCTCGCCACGCCCAACCCGGGTATGGACAATATCGGCCTGAGATTCGCCCACCGGTTCTAGCGACCTTTTTCCATCTGTACGGACCGGGCGATTTCACCGATTCTCCCGGCCTTGAGCGAAACATCCCTCACCACCGCCCGCGCGCTGCTGCGGTCCGTCTTCGGCTTCGATTGCTTCCGGCCCGGCCAGGAGGAGGTCGTGCGTGCCGTGCTCGACGGCGAGAACGTCATGGCCGTCATGCCGACGGGCAGCGGCAAGTCGCTGTGCTATCAGCTGCCAGCCCTGGTGCGGCCGGGACTGACACTGGTCGTCTCGCCGCTGATCGCCCTGATGCGCGACCAGGTGCGGGCGCTGACGGCGGCTGGCGTCGAGGCAGGCAGCCTGAACTCCAGCAACGATCCGGTGGAAAATGCCCGCGTCCAGGGGCTGCTGCGCAACGGCAAGCTGCGCCTGCTCTATGTAGCACCCGAGCGCATCGGCCGGCCCGACATGGTCGAGATGCTCTCGGAGATGAACGTGGCGCTGCTGGCCATCGACGAAGCGCATTGCGTCTCGCAATGGGGCCATGACTTCCGGCCGGAATATCTCACGCTCGGCAATGTCGCGCGCCAGATCGGCGGCAAGCTGCAGACGCTGGCGCTGACGGCGACGGCCGATGCGCCGACGCGCGGCGATATCGAGGGCAAGCTTTTCCCGTCGCCGCCGCGTACCTTCGTGCGCAGCTTCGACCGGCCCAACCTGCGGCTGGCCTTCAAGCCCAAGGATCGATCGTCGAAGCAGGTGCTCGATTTCGCCCATGCCCATCCGGGCGAGAGCGGCATCGTCTATTGCTCGTCGCGCCGCAAGGTCGAGGAGCTGGCGGCGACGCTGAAAGCCGCCGGCCTCACCGCGCTGCCCTATCACGCCGGCCTCGACAAGACTCTGCGCGACACCAACCAGGACCGCTTCCAGCAGGAGGACGGCGTGGTCATGACCGCCACCGTCGCCTTCGGCATGGGCATCGACAAGCCCGATGTGCGCTTCGTCTGCCACGCGGATATGCCCTCCAACGTCGAGGCCTATTACCAGGAAATCGGCCGCGCCGGGCGCGACGGGCTGCCGGCCGATACGCTGACGCTCTATGGGCTCGACGACATGCGGCTGCGACGCATGCAGATCGAGCAGAGCGATTCGCCCGTCGAGCGCAAGCTGATCGAACGCCAGCGCCTGAATGCACTGGTGGCGCTGGCCGAGGCGCCGCGCTGCCGCCGCCAGACGCTGTTGGCCTATTTCGGCGAGACCTCCGGGCCTTGCGGAAATTGCGATCTCTGTATCGACGGCGTCGAGCGCTTCGACGGTACGGTCGAGGCGCAGAAGGCCATGTCGGCGATCGTGCGGACCGGCGAACGCTTCGGCATGGAGCATCTCGTCGCCATCCTCTGCGGCGACCGCACCGAGAACATCCTGAAGTTCAATCACGACAAGCTGCCGACTTTCGGTGTCGGCAAGGATCGCAAGACCGTCGAATGGCGCTCGATCTATCGCCAGCTCTCGGCGATCGGCCTGATCACCCAGGACCTGATGGAGCATGGCCGCTGGGCGGTGACCGACGAAGGTTGGCGCGTGCTGAAGGGCGGGCAGAAGATCGAGCTGCGCAAGGATCTGGGCGCCACCGCCGCCAAGAAGGGCAAGGGTCGCGCCACGGCGGCCGCGACCGTGGGCGATGCCGATGCCGACCTGCTGGCGGCGCTCAAGACGCTGCGCTCGAAGCTCGCCCAGACGCAGCGCGTGCCGGCCTACATCGTGTTTTCCGACCGGACCCTGGTCGACATGGCAACGCACCGCCCGAAGAGTTCAAAGGCGATGCGCGAGATGCATGGGGTGGGCGAGACCAAGCTCGAACGCTATGGCGCGGCGTTCCTCGACGTCATCCAGACCCACGCTGGCTGACGGTTATTACTGGGCGGTGGCGCTGTCGACGGTCGCGATGCTGCGGTGAAGCGGGATCGGCGGGCTGGCGATGAAGATGGCGGGCTGGGCCGGCGCTTTGTCCTGGGAGATTTTTTCGATCATCGAGCTATCGACGATCGCCTGCTGCTGTTGCGGCGGCGCGACGAGCCGATGCGCAAGCGCTTCCGACGTGGCGACCTTGCCACCCACGATCAGCAGGGAAACGAAGAACAGCAAGACACCGGCCACCGTGCTGGTGGCGAAGCCCCAGCGAGCGCTGTAGTGCCAGCAGGGGAAGGCGGCGATGCCGGCGATGCTGAGAAAGAAGGCGATTGCAGTAAGAACCATGGCGAAACAACGGCAGCTCTCGCCCCCGGTTCCCTGTCCGGCAAGCGAAAACCGGGATTTCAGGCGGCGATGCCGGCCTTGTAGATGCGGTAGCGGCCGTTCTCGATTTCAGCCGCCGTGACGATGCCCGTCACGGCGCTGCCGCCATCGAGGCCGAGGCGGTCGAAGAGGAAGAGATGCGGATCGTCCATATGCGTGAGCGGCCAGTGCTTGGCCGGCGGCGTGTGGCCATGCACGACCAGCGTGCCCTTGAAGCCGCCCTGCCAGTCGAGGAAGCCACGCGTGATCCAGGCCCAGCCGGCGCCGGTGAATTCGGTCCAGGCCGGGGACAGGAAGGCGTCGATATCGGCGTGGCCGTCGACGCCGCCATGGACGAACACCGTATTGCCGATGCGCAGGTGCGAGCGCTGCGTCATCAGCAGGCGCACGACGTCCTCGCCCAGCGCGGCGACGGCTAGCGCGTGGCTCAGCTTCGCCCGTGGATCGCGGCAGGCGGCGCGCATTTCGGCCAGCACCTTGCCGCCGCCGGTCGTATCGGCCAGCCACCACTCGGCGGCCTGTCGCGCATAAGGGCCGTCGCCCATGGCCAGCAGCATCATGATCTCGTGATTGCCGATCACGCGGTCGACACGGTCGACGCGGGCAGCACTCTCGTCGCCGGCCCACAGCTTCAGGGCGCCGATATTGTCCGGTCCGCGGTCGATGATGTCGCCGAGGTAGACCAGGCGGCGCCGGTTCTCCGCTGGCGTATCGGTCGCGGCGACTGTTTGCAGGAGAGCGGACAGGTGCGCGGCGCAGCCGTGAACGTCGCCCACGGCAAAGACGCTTTCGCCCGGCAGCTCGAAAGGCGCGGGCTTCCACTCGGAAATCAGGACGGGAAGGCTCACGCGGCCATGTTAGCCGCTCGGAGACGGGCTCGCCTGTTTATCGTTCGGGGGACGGCTGGGAAAAACTGTGCTTAGGTGATGCAAGATGTTTGCCCCGTTCTCCGCAGGCTTTGCTGTACTCGCCCTCGCCGCTATTGGAGTGGCGGGCGGGACAGCGGATGCTTCGGCGCAGCAGCCGCGGCGTGGTCTGGAAATGCCCGCCAATATGCAGCGACCGGTGCAGGCGCCGACCGACATCACGCCGCCAGATCTTCACGTAGCCAGCCCGGCCGTTCCGCCCGGCCTCAGCCGCCTGCTGGGCGCGCCGGTCGAGGAGCGCGATCCGACACCGATCGCCTCCAGTAGCACAGCGCCGGCGCCCCGCCTCACCACCGTCGACGTCTACAACAACCTCACGCGCAGCACGCTCGACCAGTTCAAGCAGGGGCAGTTTCCGACCGGCGCGCCGGGCGACCGGCTGGTCGGCGAGAATCGCTGGGTGATGCCGCCCGCTGTCGGTGTCGTGATCCAGCGGCCGGTGGGTCGGGTCAACGTCAACGGCGCGTCGCCGGCAACCATCGGCCTCAATGCCGGCCCGTCGCTCGACCCCTATGGCATGCCGGGAATGTCGGTGAACGCGCGCGTGCGCGTTCCTTTCGGGCACTAGCCTACAGGATCGCTCTCGAGGCCGGCGGCCTCGACACCGAACAGACAGACCAACTCGTCGTTATCGCCGGTGTCGCCGCGGGCGCCAGCGGCACCCAGGATATTGCCGTCGCCGTCCTTGATCAGGACCGCCCCCGTCTGCGGCAGGAACTTGCCGCCGGCGGTGGCCGACAGGGCGCCGAAGAATTGTGGATTGTCCTTGGTGCGGGCCAGCAGCGTGCGGCTCGGAAGTCCCATGCCGACGGCAGCCCAGGCCTTGCCGGTGGCGACATCGACGCGGAACATGCTGGCCCTGTCTTCGCGCTGCACCGCCTTGGCGTGGCCGGACGCGTCGAGCACGACAACGGCCAGCGGCTGGAGATTCAATTCGCGCGCGCGCCTGAGCGCCGAATCGATGATCTTGTTGGCTTGCGCCAGGCTGAGCGTGGTCATGGCCGGAGCATCGGCGAGGCCCCCTGACGGGTCAAGCAGGGCGCGCTATGCTTGCGAGGCAACCGTCGCAGAACGGCGCAACAGGGGAGGAAACGATGACTGATCTACAGAGGCGGGGCGTGTTGGCGGCTGGCCTGGCTGTGCTGGCGGCACCGGCGGTGTCGCGCGCGCAAACCGGCTGGAAACCGGACCGGCCGATCACGGTCTACAATCCATTGGCGGCGGGCGGCGTCTGCGACGTCCACCTGCGCTTTCTCGGCGAACGCGTGTCGAAGAAACTCGGGCAGCAGGTGATCGTCGATGTGAAGGCCGGCGCCGGCGCGACACTGGCGGCGGCACAGATGGTCAACGTCAAACCCGACGGCAACATTATCGCCTGCATGACGATCAATAGCCTGCGCTATCCGCACTACCAGAGCGCCGCCTGGCATCCGTTGCGCGACTTCTCCTACATCATCGGCCTGTCGGAGTTCACTTTCGGCGTCGTCGTGCGCGCCGACTCGCCCTTCAAGACGATCGGCGATCTGGTCGAGGCAGCCAGGCGCGAGCCGGAGAAATATACTTACGGCACCAGCGGCATCGGCGGCACCGGGCATCTTCTGATGATCGAAACAGAGCAGGCAACGGGCGCACGCTTCATCCATGTGCCCTACAAGGGCTCGGCCGACTGGCTGCCGGCGCTGCTCGGTGGCCATATCCATTTCGTTGCCGATGGCGCCGGCTGGGCACCCTCGGTCGCGGGCGGCCAGGTCCGCGTGCTCGCCATGGCGACGGAAAAGCGCTTCGGCAAATATCCCGACAAGCCGACGCTGGTCGAAAGCGGCATCAATGCCGTGGCGGTCAGTCCCTATGGTCTGGTCGGTCCGAAGGACCTGCCGCTGCCCGTCATCCAGGCGCTGCACGATGTCTTCAGGGAAGCGATGGCCGATCCCGGCCACCAGCCGCTGCTCGACCAGTTCATCCAGGAACCGTGGTATCGCGGGCCCGCCGAGTACAGGGCCTTCGCGGAAAAATACTACCTCGACGTCAAGCCCATGCTGGTGAAAGCCGGGCTCGCCAAGTCCTGACGGGACGCGCTAGCGCGCGTCGTTCTCGCGGATGAAGGTGCGCACGCGCGGCATGATCTGCTCGCGCCATTTACGGCCGTTGAAGATGCCGTAGTGGCCGACCCGCGGTTGCTCCCAATGGACGTGGCGAGCGCCCGGGATATTGGGCGTCAGCGCGTGCGCCGCCTTGGTCTGGCCGAGGCCGGAGATGTCGTCGAGCTCGCCCTCGACCGTCATCAGCGCCGACTCGATGAAGGAGGGATCGATCTTGCGGCCGCGGCTTACCCATTCGCCGCGCGGCAGCAGGTGTTCCTTGAACACGATCTCGATGGTCTGCAGGTAATAGTCGGCGTTGAGATCCATGACCGCGAGGTATTCGTCGTAGAAGCCGCGGTGACCGTCGGCATGCTCGTCGTCGCCCTTCACCAGATGCTCGAACTGGCGCATGTGGCTGTTCACATGGCGGTCGAAGTTCATGCTGATGAAGCTGGTGAGCTGCAGGAAGCCCGGATAGACGCGGCGCATGGCGCCGGGATGGCCGAAGGGCACCGTCGTGATGACGTTCTGGCGGAACCACATCATCGAGTTCTTCATGGCCAGATCGTTGGGTGTCGTCGGGCTGAGGCGCGTGTCGATCGGCCCACCCATCAGGGTCAGCGACTTGGGCTGGCGTGGGTCCTTGGCCTCGGCCATCAGCGAAGCCGCCGCCATCACGGGCACCGAAGGCTGGCATACGGCGATGATATGCACGTCGGGACCGAGGTAGCGGCAGAAGGCCATGACATAATCGATGTAATCGTCGAGATCGAAGTTGCCCTGGGCCAGCGGCACTTCGCGCGCGTCGGTCCAGTCGGTGATGTGCACGTCATGGTCGGGCAGCAGCGCCTCGACCGTGCCGCGCAGCAGCGTGGCGTAATGGCCGCTCATCGGCGCCACGACCAGCACCTTGGGGTCCTTGCGCGCCGTGTCGCGATGGAAATGCACCAGCTTGCAGAACGGCTTGGTGACCAGGATCTCCTCGTTGACCTCGACTTCGCTGTTGTCGATCAGCGTGGTCTTGAGACCGAAGACGGGCTTGCCGTAGTTCTGCGTCAGCCGCGAGACGATCTCGGCGCTGGCCGCCATCGACTTGCCGAACCACGTCTCGGCGAGAGGATTGAGGGGGCTGGTATAGGCCTGACCGATGAGGTTGGCCCAGACGCGCACAGGCTCGGCGAGCTGGCGCTGGAATTCGTAAGCTTGATATAACATGAGGCGCGGAGTGTACTCTCCACGAGTCCGTTGTCACGCGCATATTGCGCTGCAACAATTGGCGCGAAAATCAAGCAATTACAATAGCTTGGCGACACCGGCGGCGATTGTCTCGGCCTTGGCCTCGTGGGTGAAATGGGTCACGAACCGGCCATTGCGGTCGAGCAGGTAGATAATGGACGAGTGGTCCATCAGATAGGGCGCGCCCTTCTTGCCCGGCACTTTTTGATAATAGACGCGATAGGCCTTGGCGGCGGCGGCGACCTGATCGGGCGTGCCGGTGAGGCCGGTAAAGGTCGAGCCGAAGTTGGAAACGTAGTCCTTCAGGAGCTTCTGCGTGTCGCGCTCGGGATCGATGGTGATCATCACCATGTTCACCTTCTTCGGCATATCGGGGCCGAGCTTCTCCATCGCCGTTTCCATCAGCAGCAGCGCGGTCGGGCAAACGTCGGGACAATAGGTGAAGCCGAAATAGATCAAAGTCGGCTTGCCCTTGAAGGAGGCCTCGGTGACGGTGCGGCCGTCCTGGTCGGTCAGCACGAAGGGCCCACCGATGGTCTGACGGCCGCCCTGCAAGGCATCCCAGCCGATCCAGCCCGCCGCGCCCACCAGCACGGCGATCCAGACGCCGAGCACGGCTTTCATGGTCTTCGACATGGCCGGAACATGGCCTCCCGCCGCGCTCTCGACAAGCGGGCCACCGCGTCGCACAACGGGAAGTGATGACGACAGACCTCGTGAAACTCACACAGGCCGCCGACTACGCCGGGCGCCAGCATGTGGCGCAGCGGCGCAAGGGTGAGGCGGCCGAGCCCTACGTCAATCACCTGCTCGAAGTCTCGGGATTGCTGGCAGAGGCAACTGGCGGAGACGATGTCGTGCTGCTGATGGGCGGCCTGCTGCACGACACGCTCGAGGACACCGATTCCACCTACGAAGACCTCGTGCAGCGCTTCGGCGAGGAGGTCGCCGCACTGGTGGCCGAGGTCACCGACGACAAGAGCCTGAAGAAAGAAGAGCGCAAGCGCCTGCAGGTCGAAACGACCGCGCACAAGTCCAATCGCGCCAAGTTGCTCAAGATCGCCGACAAGACATCGAACCTGTGCGGCTTGATGCGCAGCCCGCCCACGGGATGGACAGCGGAGCGGCTGCGCGATTATGTCGTGTGGTCCGAGCAGGTGGTGCGGTCGTGCCGCGGGCTCAATGCGAAACTCGAGGCGGGCTTCGACGCCGCCCATGCCGAAGCGAAGCAACACTTCGGCGCCTGAAGGAGACTGCGATGTTCTACGATGCCGCCAAGCGCGACCACGGTCTCGCCGTCGATCCGCTGAAGGCGCTGATCGTGCCGCGCCCGATCGGCTGGATATCGACCGTCGACGGCGAGGGCCGCATCAACCTGGCACCGTACAGCTTCTACAACGGCGTCAGCGAATTTCCGCCGATGGTCTATTTCTCCATTACCGGCACTTATGGCGACACGCCGACCAAGCACAGCCGCATGAACGCCGAGGAGACCGGCGAGTTCGTCGTCAACATGGTGGCGGGCACGCTGTCGGAGAAGATGAACATCACCACGGCGATGGTGGCCTATGGCATCGACGAGATGAAGCTGGCCGGCCTGACGCCCGAGCCCAGCCGCTACGTCAAGCCGCCGCGCGTCAAGGAATCGCCGGTGGCGCTGGAATGCAAATACTGGAAGACCATCGAGCTGCCGGTCGAGCCGGGCAAGGAAGCGCAGCGCGGGTCCATGGTGATCGGCCAGGTCGTGGGCGTTCACATCGACGACAGCATCATCAAGGACGGCCGCGTCGATGTACTGGCCTTCAAGCCGGTCGCGCGCCTGGGCTACAGCCAGTACACCACCACCGAGAACGTCTGGAGCATGCGGCGTCCCGACGATCCGCGGTATCAGTAGGCCGGAGACCAGGAATATGTTTTACGACACCGCCCGTCGCGACCACGGCATGGTGGTCGATCCGTGGACCGCGCTGGTCGTGCCGCGCCCCATCGGCTGGATCTCGACCATCGACGGCCAAGGCCGCGTCAATCTCGCGCCCTACAGCTTCTACAACGCCGTCAGCGGCTCGCCGCCCATGGTCTATTTCTCGACCACCGGCACCTATGGCGACAACCCGACCAAGCATTCCCGGCGCAACGCCGAGGAGACCGGTGAATTCGTCGTCAACATGGTGAGCGCCGAACTGGCCAAGGAAATGAACGTCACCACGGCGATGGTGGACTACGGTGTCGACGAGATGAAGCTGGCCGGCCTTGCTGCCGCACCCTCTACCTATGTGAAGCCGCCGCGTGTCGCCGCCGCGCCGATCGCGCTCGAGTGCAAATACTGGAAGACAATAGACATGCCGATCGAGCAGGGCCGTGAAGCGCATCAGGCCAGCGTCGTCTTCGGCCGCGTCGTCGGCATTCATATTGCCGACAACGTCATCACGAACGGCCGCATCGACACGCTGGCCTTCAAGCCGGTCGCGCGGCTGGGTTACAGCGAATACACCACGACCGAAAACGTCTGGCGCATGACGCGGCCGGACGACACGCGAAATCAGTAGGCGCAGCTTCGGAGGTTAGCCCTTCACGACAGGCGCCACGCTGCGCGCCATGCCGAGGATGCGTTTGTCGGCCATGGCCTCGCCCATCAGCATGAAGCCGACCGGGAGTTCGCCGGTGGCGTGGCAGGGCAGGCTGATGCCGCAGCGGTCGAGGAAATTGCCAACAGTTGTGTTGCGCAGCAGCAGCATGTTCTTTTTGGTGAAGGTCTCGGCCGATTTCACTTCCTCGATCGTCGGTGCCGCAATGGCGCAGGTCGGCATGATGGTGGCGTCGTAGTTCGAGGTCACGGCGGCGACGCGCTTGATGAGGTCGGCGCGGGCATGGAGCAGGTCGATATAGTCGGCGGCGCCCATCTCCTTGCCACGCATGATGCGCGGATGGACGAACGGGTCGTAGTCGTTGCCGCGCCGGGCGATCAGCTTCTGGTGCCAGGCATAGGCCTCGGCCGCGGCGAAGGTGCCCCGGGCGTTGATCGAGTTCAGCTCGTTGAGCTGCGGCAGGTCGATGGTCTCGATCTTCACGCCCTGGGCCGCCAGCGTCTTGCAGGCGCGCTCGAAAGCCTTGGCGACGACGGGATCGAGCTCGTCCATGACGAAGTGTTTCGGCACGGCGAAGCGCAGGCCGGTCAGCGGCACCGCGTCGGGCACCGAGATCGGCTCGCCAGCGAACACGGCATCGACGATGGCGCAGCATTCGACCGAGTTGGCGAGTGGGCCGATCGAGTCGAGTGAGGTCGAAAGCGGCACGACGCCGTCGATCGGCACACGCCGCGCCGTCGGCTTGAAGCCCACGATGCCACAGACGGCGGCGGGAATGCGCACCGAGCCGCCGGTGTCGGTGCCGAGGGCGGCCACGGCCATGCGGTCGCCGACCGAGACGGCCGCGCCGGCCGACGAGCCGCCGGGAACCCTGCTGCGGTCGGCGGGATTGCCCGGTGTGCCGTAATGCGGATTGGCGCCGATGCCGGAGAAGGCGAACTCGCTCATGTTGGTGCTGCCGACGATCACCGCGCCTGCCGCGCGCAGCCGCGCCACCACCGGTGCATCGGCCTTGGCGGGCGCTGCATCGTCGAGTGCCCTGGAGCCGGAGAGCGTTGTCTCGCCCGCCACGTCGCACAGGTTCTTGATCGACAGGGGAAGGCCGGCGAGCGGTGACGGAACGAGGCCCGCCTTGCGCTGCAGGTCGCTGGCTTCGGCGGCAGCCAGTGCCTGCGTCTTCCAGACCTTGATGAAGGCGCGCGTGCCTTCGCCCTTGGGGTCTTCGATGCGCGCCAGCGCCTCCTCGGTGAGCTTGCGGGACGTCGTGCGGCCGGCTGCGAGTTCGGCGGCGAGCTGCAGGATTGTCGGGTTCATTTGCCTCTGTTCTTGACCAGATCGTCGACCACGTTGGGATCGGCGAGTGTAGACGTATCGCCGAGATTGCTGAAATCGTTCTCGGCGATCTTGCGCAGTATGCGTCGCATGATCTTGCCCGAGCGCGTCTTGGGCAGGCCGGGCGCCCACTGGATGACGTCGGGTGAGGCGATCGGGCCGATCTCCTTGCGCACGCTGGCGATCAACTCCTTGCGCAGCTCGTCGGACGGTATCTGGCCGGCCTTGAGCGTCACATAGGCATAGATGCCCTGACCCTTGATGTCGTGTGGGAAGCCGACGACGGCGGCTTCCGCCACCTTGGTATTGCCGACCAGCGCGCTCTCGACCTCGGCGGTGCCGATGCGGTGGCCCGAGACATTGATCACGTCGTCGACGCGGCCGGTGATCCAGTAATATCCGTCCGCGTCGCGCCGCGCCCCGTCTCCGGTAAAATACTTGCCGGGATAGGTCTTGAAGTAGGTATCGATGAAACGCTGGTGATCGCCGTAGAGCGAGCGCATCTGGCCCGGCCAGGAATTCACCAGGCAGAGATTGCCGGAACAGGCGCCCTGCAGCTCCTTGCCCTCGGCATCGACCATGACGGGCGTGACGCCAAAGAACGGCTTGGTTGCCGAGCCGGGCTTCAGCGCCGTGGCGCCAGGCAGTGGCGTGATCAGGATGCCGCCTGTTTCGGTCTGCCACCAGGTATCGACGATCGGGCAACGGCCGTCGCCGACGATGCGGTGATACCACAGCCAGGCCTCGGGATTGATCGGCTCGCCGACCGAACCGAGCAGACGCAGGCTTTTGCGCGAGGTCTTCTTCACCGGCGCCTCGCCGTCGCGCATCAGCGCCCGGATGGCGGTGGGCGCGGTGTAGAAGATGTTGACCTTATGTTTATCGATGACCTGCCAGAAGCGGCTGGTATCGGGATAGTTGGGCACGCCCTCGAACATCAGCGTCGTGGCGCCGTTGGCGAGCGGTCCATAGAGGATATAGCTGTGGCCGGTGACCCAGCCGACATCGGCGGTGCACCAGTAGACGTCGCCATCGTGATAATCGAAGACGTATTGATGCGTCATCGAGGCGAAGACGAGGTAGCCGCCCGTCGTGTGCAGCACGCCCTTGGGCTTACCGGTCGAACCCGACGTATAGAGGATGAACAGCGGGTCTTCGGCGCCCATCGGCTCGGGCTTGCACTCGGGCGAAACCTTGGCCGAGATCTCGTGCCACCAGACGTCTCTGTTCGAATCCCAGTCGACCTTGCCGCCGGTGCGCTTGACCACCAGCATCTTCTTCACCGCCGGGCACTTCTTCAGGGCCTCGTCGGCATTGGCCTTGAGCGGCACCGGCTTGCCGCCGCGCAGGCCTTCGTCGGCCGTGATGACCAGCGTGCTCTCGCAGTCGGTGATGCGGTTGACCAGCGATTCCGGCGAGAAGCCGCCAAACACGACGGAATGCACCGCGCCGATGCGGGCGCAGGCCAGCATGGCGTAAGCCGCCTCGGGGATCATCGGCAGGTAGATGGTGATGCGGTCGCCCTTCCTGGCGCCCAGCTCCTTCAACGCGTTGGCCATGCGCGAGACCTGATCGTGCAGCTCGCGATAGGTGATGTGTTTCGATTCGGCGGGGTTGTCGCCTTCCCAGATGATGGCAGTCTGGTTGGCGCGTTTGGCGAGATGGCGGTCGACGCAATTGGCCGCGACATTGAGCACGCCGTCGTGGAACCAGCGAATACGCACGTCGCCGGTATAGTCGACATCGCGCACGGCGGCCGGGCTGAAGGGCTTGATCCAGTCGACGCGCTTGCCGTGCTCGGCCCAGAAGCCGACGGGGTCCTTGACCGAGGACTCGTACATCGCCGTGTACTTGGCGTCGTCGACATAGGCGCGCTTGGCCCAGTCCGGGGTGACGGCAAAGAGCTCATCGGCCATGGGTATTCCTCCAGAATCGCTTGAATTCAGCGAATTGCAGGCGTTTTAGCCCGCCGTGCCCGGCCTCGGCAATTCGACTTTAGGCCCGTGTCGGAGTCCGGGCCTATTCCGAAGACCAGCGCACGAAATCGGCCAGGGGCGCGCGCTCGGTGATCAGGCTGTTGGGCACGACATCGGGGTCGGCATAGCCCATGGCCAACCCGCAGATCACCACCTGGTCGTCGGCGATCTTGAGCTCGCGGCGCACGACATGCTGGTAACGGCTGAAGGCGGCCTGCGGACAGGTATGGAGGTTCTTCTCGCGGGCCAGCAGCATGAGCTGGTCGAGGAAAATGCCCGAGTCGATCCACTGGCCGTTGCCCATGCGGCGCTCGACGCAGAGGATCATGCCGACCGGCGCGCCGAAGAATTCGAAGTTCTTGCGGAACTGCGCCACCATGCCGGCGGCATCGCCGCGCGGCACGCCGAGCAGCGTATAGAGCTGCTTGCCGACGAGCTTGCGCCGCGCGTCGTAGACCGGCGTGAATTCCTTGGGATAGACGTCGTATTCCGCGCCCGGTCCGTTGTCGCCGGCGTCCATCGCCTTGAGGATCGCCGCCGAAAGCCGTTCGCGCGCCTTGCCCGTGGTCACGTAGAGCTGCCACGGCTGCAGATTGCCGTTCGACGCTGCACGCGTGGCGTTCTCGATGATCCATTCGAGATCGGCCTTGGGCACCGGATCGGTCTTGAACACGCGCATCGAGCGACGGGAGTTGACGGCTTCGGAGACTTTCATGAACGGCGCTTCCTCTTGTGCAACTCCAACCGTAGCGGCGTCGCCGGGAGGACGCCAGTTCAGGCTCCATCACCAGTTGGACCGCTCGCTACACGCATATGAGATGGCGCAATACTGCATGCGAGGGTAGTGGTGGGAAAGTGGGAAGTATCGCGTAAAATGCCGTGCCATCGGCATTAGAGAGTTCCCACCGAAGTGGGAAGTTGGCGGGAAACCAAATGGCAATTGTGGCTGGATGCCGCTCACATCCGGTTCAAATGCCGCCGCATGAAGTCGAACATCTTTCGCCGCGCGATGCCGTTCTCCTTGTCGGAGAAGAAATGTGTGCCGCCGGCGACGATGAAGGTCTCGACGTCCTTGCCATGGGTGCGCATCGCTTCCGCCATCGCCAGGGTTTGTGAAACCGGCACGTTCTCGTCGCGATCGCCATGGATCAGCAGGACCGGCACGTCGATCTGTGCCACGCGCAGGATCGGTGAACGCACAGGCAGGCCCTCGGGGCCGCAGAGATCGTCGAGATAATCCTGAATGAAGGGATTGCCGGCGCGCCAGGCGGCGAGATCGGTCGGCGCGAAGAACGAGGCGACGGCGCGGATATGCGGCTTGTGCGCAGCCGTGAGCAACGCCACCTGGCCGCCCATCGAAGCGCCCATCAAACCGATGCGTTCGCGATCGACCGAGGGGCGCTTGGCCAACCAGTCGATGGCGGCCAGCACGTCGAGCGGTTGGCGCAGGCCCTGGTCGCTTTCGCCCTCGGAGCCGAGCCAGCCGCGCAATGACAGCGCAAGGGCGGCGTAACCATTCGCCGAAGCAGCGCGCGCGAGGCCGGCCATGTTATGCGCGTGACCGGCGAAGCCGTGCAGCAGCACCAGTGCGGGATAAGGCGGCGCACCCGCCTGCGGCTTGAAGAAGTAACCGCCCAGCGTCACGCCATGTCCGGGCACGCTCACCTTCTCGGCGTCGGCGATGTCGGGCAACTCGTCCCAGCGATGCACGACTTCGATGGGCACGCCGTCGGGATCGCGAAAGCCGATGGAGTAGTAGCCCGGCGAGAAATCGAACTCCTGCGGCGGTTGGAGAATTTCCGCGCCGCCCTCGCGCAACTCGACAAAGACCTGATCGACCTGCGCGCGGCTTTCGGCGGCGACGGCGAGCCACAGCGCGCCCGGTCCGCGCGCCGCGCCGTCTTTGGCCTGACGCATGACGAAGTGATCGTAGCCGCGCGACCACATCACGCGATCCGGACTAGCCCAAACGCGGCGGAAGCCCAGCATGGGCAGCCAGAGGCGATGGAAGGCAACGGATCGGGCGAGGTCGCTTACTTCGATCGCGGCGCCGGCGAAGGAGGGGCGGGAGCGCATGAATTGGTATGTTTTGCTTCACACGTGTTGAACTTAAACTGTAGATAAGATACCCTAAGTACCAGTAATTGCTTAGAAATTTTTGATACAGAGCCCTCGGGAGTCCGACTTGTCCGCCACCATCCAAAACCGCGTTCGTAGCCTCCTCAAAGACACCGGCTGGTTGCAGGCCGACGTCGCGACGCTGGCGGACGGCGCCGACCTGTATGCGGCGGGGCTGACCTCGCATGCCACGGTCAACCTGATGCTGGCGCTGGAAGAGGCCTTCGACATCGAGTTTCCCGACACGCTGCTCAAGCGCAAGACCTTCTCCAGCATCGACGCCATCGCCGAGGCACTGGTCGAGATCGGCGTCCAGAAAGACGCGGCATGACCGGCCTGCTCGCCGCGGTACGCGCGGTGGGCGTCGAGGCGGCAGCCCCGCACGCCGCCGATGTCGATGCGCGGGCGCGCTTCCCCCGGGAGGCCTTCGCCGCGCTGAAAAAGCGGAAATTGCTGGGTATTATGGTGCCCGAGAGCGAGGGCGGGCCGGGCGCCGGCATCGCCGAGGTGGTCTCGATCTGCCATGCGCTCGGCCAATATTGCGCCTCGACGGCAATGATCTACGCCATGCACCAGATCCAGGTTTCCTGCCTGGTGCGCCATGCCGGCGACAGCGTCTGGCACCGCGGCTACATGAAAAAGCTGGCCAAGGACCAGCTGCTGCTGGCCTCGGCGACCTCGGAAGCCGGCGTCGGCGGCGACGTGCGTTCCAGCGTCTGCGCGGTCGAGCAAAAGGGCGGGCGCTTTTCGCTGGCCAAGCAGGCCACCGTGATTTCCTACGGCGCCGAGGCCGACGGCATTCTGGTGACGGCGCGGCGCACGCCGCAGTCGCCGGCCTCGGACCAGGTCATCGTCGTGGTACCCAAAATGGGTTGCAGCTTCGAGCAGAAGTCGGGCTGGGACACGCTCGGCATGCGCGGCACCTGTTCCAACGGCTATAACCTCAAGGCCACGGGCAGGATGGAGCAGGTCATCGCCACGCCCTATGCCGATGTCTCGGCCCAGACCATGCTGCCGACCTCGCATCTGGTGTGGAGCGCCTTGTGGTCGGGCATCGCCGTCGATGCGGTGGCCCGCGCCCGCGCCTTCGTGCGCGCCGAGGCCAAGAAAAAGCCCGGCGTCGCCGCTGTCGGCGGCTGGCGTCTGGCCGAGGCGGCCAGCCTGCTGCAGCTGATGAAATCCAACGTCGTGGCGGCGCTGCGCCAATACGAGGGCGCGCTAGGCTCCGAGGACAAGCTCTCGGCACTCCCGTTCGCCGTGGCCATGAACAACCTCAAGACCGGCTCGTCGCAGATGGCGGTGCAGGTGATCAATCATGCGCTGCTGATCTGCGGCCTCGCGGGCTATCGCAACGACTCGCCCTTCAGCGTCGGCCGCCATCTGCGCGATGCCCATTCGGCGGCGCTGATGGTCAACAACGATCGCATCCTCGCCAATACGGCCAATCTGCTTCTGGCCTTGCGCAGCGATCCGGAGCTGCTGGCATGAGTACGGCCTTGCCCTCCGCGTTGATCGACGCGCACCGCGCCTATCGCGACGCCCTGCTGAAGCAGGGCGTGCTGATCTCCATGGGCGTCGACGGTCTCTATGGCCGCAGCGGCGCCTTCGAGAAGGTGGTCGACGGCATCAATGCAGCCGTCAGCGCGCTGGGCGATGCCGATGGGCCGCAGGTCATGCGGTTTCCGCCGGGCATTGGCAAATGGCAGCTCGAAAAGAGCGGCTATATGAAAAGCTTCCCGCAACTCGTCGGCACGGTGCACAGCTTCGAGGGCAACGACCGCGATCATCGCGCGCTGCTCGAGACCATGGACCAGGACGGCGACTGGACGGCGGGGCAAAAGGCGACGCAGGTCGCGCTGACGCCGGCGGCCTGTTACGGGGTCTATCCGGCCGTTGCGGCGCACGGACCCCTGGAGGAAACCGGCGCGCTGGTCGATGTCCTGACCTATTGCTTTCGTCATGAACCCTCGATCGATCCGGCGCGCATGCAGATGTTCCGGCAGCGCGAGCATGTCCGCATCGGCACGGCCGAGCAGGTGCTGGCCTTCCGCGAACTCTGGATGCAGCGCGGCCGTGCGATCGTCGAGTCCCTGGCGCTGCCCTTCGATGTCGATGTCGCCAACGATCCGTTCTTTGGCCGCACCGGCAAGATGCTGGCGGCAAGCCAGCGCGAGGAGAGCCTGAAGTTCGAACTGCTGGTGCCGATCACGTCGAGGGAAAGCCCGACAGCCTGCGTCAGCTTCAACTATCACCGCGACCTCTTTGGCGAGAAATGGGGCCTGCAAACCTCGACAGGAGCGGTCGCGCATACCGCCTGCGTCGGCTTCGGGCTGGAGCGCATCACGCTGGCGCTGTTCAAGCATCACGGCTTCGATACGGATAAGTGGCCGACCAGGGTCCGCGATGCCCTCCGGCTTTGATCTCCTGAACCTCGACCCGGCGACCTGGACGCCGCAGACGCTGCATAGGGGCGACCGGGTCTGGCTGGAGACCAATTGCTACATCGACGTCTGGGCCGAGCTGCTGCCGGCGCTGGGCCATCCGGCGGAAGCCGCACTGCCCTTCACCGTGCGCCAGGATTTCGAGGGCGATCACTTCACCTTCTTCAAGTTTCCGCTGGAGGATCTCGAGGCCCTGTTCGGCCTCTCCGTGCAGGAGCTGGCGATCTACGACACGATCGAGGCGCATACCCTCGGCCAGTTGAAGCGCGGCCGACCCGTTTTGATCGAGGTCGACAGCCACTGGCTGCCCGATACGGCGCCGACGACCTATCATCGCGGTCACGTCAAAACGACCGTCGCCGCCGTGGCCCTCGATCCTCAGGCAAAAACCTTCGGCTACTTCCACAACACCGGATATCATGTGCTTTCCGGCGCCGATTATGACGGATTGTTTCGCGCGCCTGCGTCGCCAGAGATGCTGTTTCCCTATGTCGAATTCGTGAAGCGGGACGGCCCGGCGCTGGAGGGCAAGGCGCTGGTCGCGGCCTCCCTCGAGCTGTTGCGCCGCCATCTGCGGCATTTGCCCAAGGCCAACCCGGTTGTGGCCTGGCATGCGGCGTTACCACAACATCTTGAGGTTCTGGCGGCGCGCGACATGGATTATTTCCATCTCTACGCCTTCAACCTGCCGCGCCAGCTCGGCGCCAATTTCGAAATGCTGGGCAGCTACCTGGCCTGGCTGGGCGACAATGGGCAGGCCGGTCTGGCCGAGGCGGTCGTCGCGGGCCAGCGCATCGCCGAGGGCGCCAAGGCTTTGCAATTCCAACTCGCCCGCATGGCGAACCGTCGCAAATTTACCATCGAGACTCTCAATCTTGGGTCGCTGGAAGCCCAATACGACGGCATTTTCTCTACACTTGTTACACGTTTCTCATAACGACTGCAGGCCAGTGCGGTTACGATCAGGCGAGCTCAATAATGAGATGAACTGATTTTGAATGGCCCGCGAGCGTGGCGGGAGCCGATACTCAGGGCGGAGAATTCCAGTCGCCATGTCCGAGGTCCTGTCCGTCACCGGTCGCCGCGTCGTTCGCCTGAACGATGGATGGCGGCTTGCGCTCACGGCGCCGGGTGCGGCGGCGTCTCCCGATGCGCTGTCCTCAACACTCGACTGGGTCGCCGCAACCGTTCCGGGAACCGCTGCGCAAGCGCTGCGTGAGTCAGGTCGCTGGAGCCTCGATCGGCCGGTCAAGCTGCACGATCGGGATACCTGGTATCGCACGACGCTCGCCGATCGCGGCAAGCGCACGTTGCGCTTCGGCGGCCTCGCGACGTTGGCTGAAGTCTGGCTGAACGGCGCGCGCGTTCTTGTCTCCGACAATATGTTCCTCGCCCATGAGATCGACGTCGACCTCACGGGCAAGGACGAGCTCGCCATTGTCTTCCGTTCGCTCGATCACGAGCTTGCCACGCGCAAGGGTCCGCGCGCGCGCTGGCGCACGCAGATCGTCGAGAACAACGCGCTGCGTCATGTGCGTACGACGCTGCTCGGCCAGATGACCGGCTCGCAGCCCGCCGTGCAGGCCGTCGGTCCGTGGCGTGAGGTCGAGCTGGCCGAAGAGACGGGCCCGGTGCGCGTTCGCGCGTCCGACCTGCGTGCCACGCTCGACGGCGACGACGGCCTGCTGACCGTCGGCCTCGACATCGACTGGTGCGGCGTGGATGGGCGGGACGTGCGCCCCGTGGCGACGCTCGAAGCTTCGGACCGCACGTGCCCGATGAGCTGGACGGGCGACCGCCGCATCGAAGCGACGCTGCGCCTGCCCAAGGTCCAGAAGTGGTGGCCGCATACCCATGGCACGCCGTCGCTGCATCAGGTCCGCGTGCGTCTCGGTAGTATTGAAATCGATCTCGGCCGCACCGGCTTCCGCTCTATCGAGGTCGACCGCGGCGCCGATGGCAAGGGCTTTGGCCTGAAGATCAACGGCAAGAAAATCTTCGCCCGCGGCGCCTGCTGGAGCACCGCCG